>DATBGU010000195.1:0-56251 GCA_036557825.1 Gemmataceae bacterium | reverse complement strand
CGCCTCGCCCGCAAGTCGCCGCCGGTCGCCAGGCGGTTGTAGCCACGCCGATACAGCCGAGCCGATGTCGCCGCCGCAATCAGATACAGAAGAAGTCCGTTGCTCCATACCAACCCCAGATAGTACAGCGAACCGCCTACCTCGCCGCGCACCGCGCGCTGAAGTCCGACCGAAACCCAATGGCTCGGCGCCAACGGATTGCGCGTGAAGGTGAAGTAACTCAGCAGCCGCGTGACTGCCTCGCGCATCTCGTCGCGCCACAGGTCGGACGGCGACGCCTGGACCATGCGATAGATCCACACGCCGAGGACGACGGCAAACACGGCCAGCCCGACCCCCAGCACCTGTTTGCGCCGCTGCGGAATGAAATTGACGATCAGCAGAGCGCACAAGCCTCCCAGCGATCCGGGCAGCAGCACGAAGCCGAGGAAGAACAGCGGCAGCAGCACGTAGAAGTACCAGGGGGCGTCGCAGGCCAGGCCATAAGCGAGGAGAATCGGTGCGCCTAGGAGCAAGAAGGCCCAGCTGCTGAACAATACCGCCCCTTGAAACTTGTAGGCGAACACCTGATCGGCCGCGACCGGCTTGGACAACAGAAAGGACGTTTCCGCCGAGGCGAACAGGCTGCCATAGAGGATCAAACCGCTGGAGAAGATCAGCAGCACGGCCAGCGACAGAAACAGCAGATCGAGCAGAATGCCGACGATGCCGCCCTTGAGCGGCACGCGCACCTCCGTGTCGAGGAACGTGAAACCGCCCCAGCTGATGCTGAACACGAACGCCCAGACGAGGACGCTGCACAACAAGATGGTCAACGGCCGCATCGACGATTGGCCGAGCATCACCCGCCATGAATTGCGCATCAGCCGCCAACGCAATCCCTGAAACAGGAAAGTCTGGTTCATCGCGCTCATTGAAGTCGCGGCCGCAGTCATCGGTTCGTCCTCCATCAGTCCTTGTCGGGAGGCAGCGCGCGAATGCCGATTTCCGCCGCTTGAATGGCCTGGTTCCTGCTTGCCGCCCCCTGACCCGTATCTTCCTCGTGGCGGGTCAGGGTCAGGAACACGTCTTCGAGCGAGCCATCGACGGCGGCCTGATCGCGCAGCGCCTTGAGGGTGCCGCAGGCGACGAGCCGGCCGTGCTCGACGATGGCGATGCGGTCGGCCAACTCCTGCACGACATCCAGCGAGTGCGACGACAGAAACACGGTCGTTCCCTGGTCCGCCTGACGGCGCAGCAAATCCTTCAAGCGGCGGACGCTGTGCGGATCGAGTCCGACCGTCGGCTCATCGACGATCAGCACGCTCGGCTCATGCACCAGCGCCGAGGCGAACACGGTGCGCTGTCTCATGCCGTGCGAGTAACGCTCGGTCAGATCGTCGACGAACTCGTGCAACTCGAACATCTCGATCACCAGGGCGATTCGCTCGGCGGCGCGCGGCCGCGTCAGGCCGTACATGTCGGCGATGAATTGCAGAAACTCGCGGCCGGTCAGTTTCTCGTAGAGAAAGGGCTGGTCGGGCACATAACTGAGCAACTGGCGGGCGCGGTCGCCGTCGCGGCGCAGGTCGTGACCGCCGATGAGGACGGAGCCGGATGTGGGAAAGAGCAGACCGCACATCATCTTGATGGTGGTGGTCTTGCCGGCGCCGTTGGGTCCGAGAAAGGCGAACAACTCGCCCGCCGCGATGTCCAGACTCAACTCGTGGACGGCCGTTTTCGTGCCGTATTGCTTGGTGACGCGGTCCAGTTTGATCATGATTGATTAGGGGCGTTTGATCGCCTTCCGGGGGTTGTCGCGCTTCATGAACCAAGTATCGCCGTCGCGGATGGCTTCCTGCTGCTCCACACGCTCGCTGTCCTGCTCCACCCAGGTGCGTCCGGCGAACTGGCCTTCCTCTTCGTACTCGATCACCAGACAGGTCGTCTCGCTGCCGTCGTCCCGTTTGAGTACCTGCGGCTGGGGCAGAACGCGGGCGTTGAGGTGGCGCACGCCGCCGGAACCGAGCACGGAACCGAACGAGTCGCGGAAGGGATCGACCAGCGGCTGTCGCCAACTCTGGCCGAGGCGCAGACCGTGAATGCGATTGACCGGATGCAGCGGCAGCAGCACGGAAGCGTTGTGCGACATGGAAGTCGGCGGCAGGTCCATTTTAAGTTCCTTCGGCATCAGCGTGCCGCCGAGCGAACAGTGGGCGAAGAATTGATCGCCCCGCACCTGCCCCTCCAGCAGAAGTTCCGCGTTCTCCTCTGCCGTTACGTTCGGTTTCGGATCCTTTCCCTTAGACTTGGGAGGAACTTTGATCAGATTCACCCTCGCCCCCAACCCCCGCAGCTGGCCCGTCCGCGTGACGCGGTACTCGCTGGTCATGGATTTAATGACGACATCCAGCAAATCCAGCAGAGGGACGGTATTCTCTTCCTTGACATAGGCTCCCTTGCGGGTCAATTCGGCGTGAAGGGTGAAGGTGTCCGCTTCCGGTTTATAATCGACCCAGGTCGTGGCCCGAAAGATGTCGCGCAGTTGCTCGTCCTCTTTCATTTGGCGCTGCACGTTCCAGGTGGTCTTCAACCGATCCGGGTTCTGGACTTCCTCGACGAGATCGATGTAGAACGTCGGCGGCTCGCCCGGTCGCCAGTTCGGCCACAGCTCGTGCCAGAACAGCCAACCCGTCGCCGCCAACCACGACGCGACGATCAGCGCACTCAGCCAACGTGGAGGCATGTCAACTCCCGCTCGTGCTCCGCATCGAAACGAAAAGGCCGCATTCATTGTCGCACAGAAGGGCGGGCAGGCAAGAGCCTTATTGGCGAGCCGGAAGTGTTGGCGAGCCGAGAGCGTAAGTGACCGGAGGTCTTTCCTCCGGTCGCTCACGCTCCCGGCTCGCCGGATCCATCGAGGCGCGCTACCGCGCCGCGTCCACGACACGGAACACGAGGTCGGGGGCGCGCCGCCGGTTGACGGCGGAGGCGACCTCGCTGCGCACCATGCCGTGGGCGTGCGCCAGATGCGCGAGCACCATGTCCGCCTCAACGGCGACGGCGGAGGCGACGCGAACCAGAAGCCGTGAGGCGTTGGGCGCCGGCGTCACCGATTCCACGACGAGGTTGCGAAGCACGTCGTCGGCGCACTCGGCGAGCACAAAGCTCAACGCCCGCGCCACCTGAGCGCACAATTGCAATGCCTTGCGGTTGGGAACCTTGCCGGAGCCGCCGCGCCGATCCAGGCGCGGGTCGCGGCCATCGTCCGGACCCGGCTGCGCGCAGGACGACAGCAGGTCGCGGCGAGAAATCTTTCGCGAACTCATTGAGTACTCTCACCAGAGGGAAAGCGCGGCGCGCGCCGCGCCGGATGCCCACACGAAGATGCGAGAGCCTAACCGTCGCGGCCGACGGCCAGGCTCGACCGCACACGGAAAGACGTTGGGTTTCGCATGGCTCGCTCCTCCGTTCGAGAGCAAAGGGGCCTTTTTTTCCGGCGCGAAAAAAAGGTACTGGACCGACCGGGGGCGGGTGGTGTAGGATCAAACGCACAATTGAGGGGGCGAGACTCGCGCCCCGCCGGCAATCCACGAGGTTGCGGCGGACACTTCAATTGTGCCTTGACCTGTCGAATTCCTCCGTTGTTTCCGTTCGAGGAAGAACGGCATGTTCGTCGTCCCTTACTGCGCTCGCTGCCGGCATCCGTTGCGCGTGCGGAGTTGCTATCAGGGCAAGACGGTGCGCTGTCCCAACTGCGCGGCCGTGCTGACCGTCCCAGCCACGCCGGCCCGGGAGCCAGCGGCTTCCGCCGAATCAGACCCGTGCGTCCGCCGAAAGGTTCGCGCTGCCCCAGCGCCGGTGCTTACCGTCGCGTCGCCGGGGCGGATGGTCCTGCCGTGGTTGCTGCTGGCGCCGGCGATCGTGGCCCTGGGTCTGCTGATGTGGGCCGGGCACGGCGTACTGTGGGCGGCGCTGGGAGTCGGTCTGGGCGGATTGTGTTTGCTCGTCGGACAGCGCGCGGGTTGGTCATTGTCCCTTCGCGTCGGGCCGTCGCTGTCGCTGGCCCTCCTCGGCCACGGACTGACGTTGGCTGGCCCGCTGATGAACTCACCCGCCCTTCGACCGATCCTGACCGCCGCCGAACAGCCGACCGACTCGGTGCCGCCGCTCACGCTTAACATGCCCTCTCACCCGGAGTCGCCGCAGCTCGCGATGACCTCGCTGAGGAACGATCCTCATTACAGCAACCGCAACAAACCTGTCCCCGCGGATATGCTTCCGATCGACGTCAACCTCGACGCGCTGCTCGCCGTGGCCGTGGACGCGGATTCCACTGGTGAGGGAAACATCTTCGTCACCACGGCCGACAACTCGCTCAAGCGGTTTTCCTACCCCGGATTCAAGTTGCAAGCCGCCTATCGACTCGAACAGCCGGCGTATCGGGCCGTGATGGATCAACGGCGCGGCCTCCTCTGGGCGGCCGCCTCCGATCCGCACTCTCTGCGCGTCAACGAGTACGGCGATCGACCGGAGGGCGGCGGCGATTTGCACGTCTACGACCTCCGCGCCTTGCCGCGTGAGAAGACGCCCGAGGCCCGCTTGCGGCCTCGGCACGTTCTCCCCTTACAGGGTTGTGTCCTGGAACTGTGCGCCTCGGCCGATCCGCATTGGTTGTTTTATCTGGCCCGCACCGTGGACGGCGTGCATCTGGGCCGCATCGACGCCGACAAGAGATGTCTCGATGGGCGTTTGCCCCTGCCGGGCGAGACGCGGGCCTTGTGCGGGACGGCGGACGGGAAGACGCTTTATGCGGCCGGCGGCCGGAACGTCTTCGTTATCGATCCGGCTCCTCTGCGCGTGCGCCGCCGCCTGGAGATGGATGCCGACTTCAACGCGGTGGCGGCCGACAACGACGGCCGCGTGTATCTGGCCGAGGAAGGCCAGTGGACTTCCCTCACGCGCTTGGATCTGCGCGGTCCCGAGCCGACCACCTGGCGGTGGGATCCGAAACTGCACGGCCGCGTCTATCTGCGCATGGCGCCCGATCAATACCGCATCTATGTCGGTACGTCCTCAGTGCTGTCCAATCATCTCGATTCGCTGCTCGTCCGTGGGCACACCTGGGACACTCCACCGCAGGTCGGCATGGCCTGCCCCGACGGGCAAGGAACCATCCGCGGCGAATTCTTCCTTACTCCCGACGGCAAATATCTGCTCAATCGCTGGGGCAGGGTGTTCCGGATGGCCCAGGGAGAATTGAACCTGCCCACCTTCGACTTAGGTATAGTCGAAGAGAAGCACTAGAGCGCGTTCGTCATCCCAGCCGCGCCTGCGCTCCCGCCTGGAAGTCCGCCACCTCCAGATCGATGCTGCGCCAACCCTGCCACTCATTGATTTTCGGCGTGAACGCCAGACAGCAGGCGCCGCCGGCCGACATCAGTTCCTCGGCGCGGTCGGCCATTCCCCAGGCGATGGCCTTCAGGTCGGTGCCCTGCTGCGACACGCGAAAACTCAGATGACGCTCGCCGGCGCCGACCTTGCGCGGCTCGCCCTTGATCTGCAAGCCGCCCGCCAGAAACAGCGGCCGACGATTGGCGGCGCCGTAAGGTTCCAGGCGGTCGAGGTCGTCGAGCAGGCCGGTCGTCAACATGCTCAGCGGCACTTCGGCGTCAAGTTCGAGTGTCGGCGCGGACGGGCCATCGGGAAAATGGGCGGCGGCGTGCTGGCACAGACGGGCGCGGAAGGCGTCGATGTTTTCGGGCAGGATCCGGAAGCCGGCTGCGGCGGCGTGCCCGCCGTGTCCCAACAGCAGATCGCCGCAGACGCGCAGTGCCTCGTGCAGGGCGAAACCCGGCACCGAGCGGCCGGAGCCGACGCCGACGCGGACATGCAACCCGTTCCCATCGGCACCGGGGGCCGGCAAGGCGATCATGAGCGTCGGCCGGGCGTACTGGTCGACGAGCCGGCCGGCCACAATGCCGATGATGCCGGCGTGCCAACCCGGATGCGCCAGCACCAGCGCCGGGTCGTCGCCGCGACCCTGCTCTTCCACCATCTTGCGCGCCTCGGACACCATGCGCCGCTCGATGGTCTGCCGTTGCGCGTTCTGATCTTCCAGGTAGCGCGCCAGCCGGTTCGCCTGCTCCTCATTCGTCGTCGTCAGCAAATCGACGACGAGGCGAGCGCAGCCCAGGCGACCCGCCGCGTTCATTCGAGGAGCGATTTTGTAGCCGATGTCGGAGGCCCGCAGCCCCGCCGCCGGCGAAAGCCCGGCGCAGGCGCACAGCGCCAGCAGTCCAGGCAGGCTCGTTTGTCGCAGCCGATGCAGACCGTGCCGCACGAGGATTCGGTTCTCGTCGTGCAGCGGCACAACATCCGCCACCACGCCCAGCGCGGCCAGGGCGACGGCGTCCAACAAATAATCGCGGAAGCGCGGCGTCACCTTGGGGCTGCCGCAGGCGCGCTGCGCCAGCGCCCAGGCCAGCTTGAACGCCACCGCCGAGCCGGACAGCTTGCCGAACGGATAATTCGCGCCCGGCAGGCGCGGATGGACCAGGACCGCCGCGTCGGGCAGCGTGTCCTTGAATTCGTGGTGGTCGGTGACAATCAGTTCCAAACCGAGACGTTTCGCCTCCTCCGCCTCGTCCAGGCTGGCGATGCCGCAATCGACGGTGACGACCAACGAGGCGCCGGCCTCGGCGATCTGACGCAGGGCGTCGCGGTTGAGTCCGTAGCCCTCTTCCAGCCGATGCGGCACATACAGATCCGCCGCGGCGCCGATCAGCTTCAGGACGCCCAGGAGGATGGCCGAGCCGGTCACGCCGTCGACGTCGTAATCGCCGTAAACGAAGATACGTCGCCCGGCGCGCGCGGCGCGGAGAAGGCGCTCGGCCGCCTCCGGGACGCCCGGCAACAGGTCGGGTGGATGCAGACCGTTTAGCGAGGGATCGAGAAAGCGCCGCGCCGCGGCCTCCTCGCCGAGCCCGCGGTTGAGAAGCAACTGAGCCACGATCGGACCCAACTCCAGCGCGGCCGACAGTCGTTCGACATCGGCGCGCTCGTGCGGATGGAGCCGCCAGATTTTGGTTGTTGACGTTGACGAAGTCATCCTGGATTCACCGCCGGCCGCGCCGCGGGAGTGGCGTGCCGGATACCGTACGGGTCTATCTCCGCGATTATAACGCGGGGCGCGGGTCGGGGAGAGGGCAAGACGCCTCCCAACCGCGCCGCCTCCGCCGTCCTCCGCCCTTCCGCCGTCTTCCCCGCTACTACCGATTCCTCGTGCGGAGCGATCGTTCTCGCCCGCGCCGGTTTTTCCGAAACATCCTCGAAGATCGCATCCCTCCGTATCCGATAGATTCCATACAACGTGAGTCCTCACCTCCGATCCGAAACTCCCTGGCGACGCCGGTAAGCGGCGCCGATGACGCCCCCGCGTTTCGCAGCGCCGAAATCGCTCCCACTCGGGCTGCCCGAAAGTGAGGATGACCATGAGGTGTTCCCTGCCGCAGCTGTGGCTTGGGATGAGTCTTGCGACCTCTCTGCTGACATGTGGTTGTCAGAACTCGCGCCAATGCAGTTCGACCTGCACCTACCCTCCCACGCCGACCGCGGCCGTCGCCTACAAACCGCCCAAGCGCGCCCCCGTCCCGACCGCTAAGCCCGCCGACGACGAGAGCGCCGCCCTGCCGGCCCGCAACGACAGCACGGTCCTGCACACCACCGCCAAGCCGGCTCCTGAGGCCGGCGATGCCGCGCCTCGGCAGCTTCCGGCCAGTGCCGTCTTCGCGTCGGAACGCGGCGCGGCGGCGAAGACCGCGCCGGTTGAGGATTCGACGCCCCCGGCCGCGAACGCCGACGTGACCACCCAACCGCGCTTCGCGCACGATCCGGATTATCACCGTCTGGTCGGTGTTCTGGAGTACTCGAAGATCCAGGACGCGTGGATTCTTCGGTATGCCTCCGTCGAGGAGGAGGACCGCTACGGCGGCAGCGTGACCTTGCATGGGTCCGGCCCCATGAACGCTTTCAAGAATCGTCAGGTGGTCCGCGTGGAAGGCCATCTTATCAACCCAGACAGCCAGCAGATTCGCCCGGCCTTCCAGGTGGAGTCGATCCATCCCAGTGAACAATGAGATCACCCTGCGTTACCCCCTGTGAGCAGAACACCCCCGGGTCGGCGTCGGCCCGGGGGTTTCTGTTTGTCCGCCGTCGCGGGTCACCAGTAGGCAGTAGGCACGAGGCAGTAATCCGGAGAGAGGACGCAGACGGCGGCGAGTCGGATTCGGAGGTTTTTGGGAAAGCTGCTCAAGAGGGGCGGCCTTGCGAGCCGAAACTAACTTGCAGAAATCAGCGCGGTGCGGACTCCCGGAGGGAGCCGGCTGGCTGGTGTGGAAATGAAGAGGATGGCGCGGGTCGCCAGTTTTCCCGGAGGGAATCGCTCCCTGCCGAGTCACGGTGGCCTTCTGCCGAAGTGAGGCCCCAACGGAGGATTACTCTCGTGAATGCTGCGTTTTTGCTAGTAACAACGGCGTGGTTTGCCGGAGCCGACGCGGCACCGGCGGCCGCGGCGGCTCCGGCGGCGTCGGCCGTCACCGCGCCCGCCACGATCGGCACGCCGATCACAAGTGGCGTGGCCGGCGGTGTGGTCGGCGGTTCCTGTGGCGGCGGTGGCGGCGCGGGCTGCAGTAGCGGTTGCGGTGGCGATTGCGGCTGCGGCTGTGAGACCGATTGCTGCTGCAAGCCAAGCTGTCTGCAACGACTGATGGCGCGCTGCCATCGCAACAAATGCTGCGATTGTTGTAACACCTGCAACACCTGTGCCACGACCAGCTGCTGCAACACGGGTTGCAACAGCGGTTGCGGATCCAGCTGCGGTAACGTCAGCTGTGGCTGCGGCTCGTGCTGCGAAACCTGCTGCAAGCCCAGTCTGTGTCAGCGTCTGAAGTGCCGTATGCATCGCAACAACTGCTGCTGCGATTCCTGCTGCGATAGCGGTTGCGGATCGGGTTGCGGCGGTGGCGGGTGTGGCGGCGGCGGCGCCTACAGCGGTGTCGGTGTCGGCGGCCTCGGCGCGCCGGCCGTTATGCCGGGTGCGGGCGAGCCGATCAAGGTTCTGCCCAAGGACGCTACTCCGGGCAACAAGCTGCCGTCCGACAAGAAGGGCTCCGTCCAGTCCAACGGTCCGGGCGTGACGCCGACCAGCTCCAATGTTCTCGAAGCAGAGACCAAAAGTCCCTTTTGACTTGGATCGTCGGTATGAAACGCGCGTAGGACGCGCCGCGGATTACAGTTGGCTAACGGGACAGCTGTTCTTCGTGCATTCCGATGGTGGTCTCTGGGTACTCCGTTACGCTCCGCCGACGGCGGAAGATCCCGACGGCGGAAGCGTCATCCTGGCTCGCGATCGGCAGATGGACAGTTATCGCGAGGGCGACCTCGTGAAAGTCCACGGCGAGCTCCTCAAGCAGAAGGGGTCGATCTTCCTGGGCGGTTCGCTGTATCGTACCCAGTCGATCGAGTTGATCGATCGAAACGTACGTTAGGCCGCTCCCCTTCGGTGCAACGCTCCTCCGGCCCCGTGACGACTGCCAAACCGTCACGGGGCGACTTCATTCACGAGGCAGAAAGCAGTAGGCAATAAGCAGTCGTGTTTGACTGCCTACTGCCTACTGCCTACTGCCTACTGCCCCTTCTGGTTAGTGCGACGACTTCACTTCGGGGGCGTCCGAATAGATGCGCGTCGCTTCCATCTTGATGACCGGCTCGGTCAGATTGGTGCTGGTCATCTGAATCTTGAAGCGCACCGTGCCGGCCTCGACCGCCTTGACGTTGATGCGGAAGATGGCGTCCGCCTTGGGAGCCAGCTTCTCGATCGGCTCGAAGACGATGGTCTTGCCGTCTTCATGGAAGCGCACCGGGCCGGTGGCATTCTTGAACTGCATCTTGTCCGGGATCGACGCCACCAGCTTGATGTCCGTCTCGACCTTGGAGCCGGTGTTGGTGATGCGCACCTCGTAAGACGTCTCGCTGCTGACCTCGATCGGATCCTCGGTGTCAACCATTTCCAGCAGCAAGGCGGACAAGCCTTCGACGCGCGTGCCCAGTTCGGCCTCGGCGCTCAGGCCGCGGGCGCCGACGGCGCTGGCCTTGTGCTTGAACTCGCCTTGGTTGACGGCCTGGACCTCCAACTTGATCTCGTGCGTCGCGCCGGGGGCGACCTCGCCGAGGAACCAGGACACGGTCCGCGTTGAGAAGTCGTGTCGGCCGCCGTCGCTCGCCGCCAGCACCTTGAAGCCCTCCGGCACCACATCGCTGACGGTCACGTTGCTGGCCGGCGCGTCGCCGGGATTCGTGACCTTGATCGAGTACAGCGCCTTGCGGCCCAGGTAGCGCAGGCCGGGTCCGACCATTTGCAGATCGAGGCGCGGCGTGGTGACGCTGACGCTGACCGTATCCTTGGCGTGCAGTCCGCCGTCGGCCTCGGCGGTCGCATCGCAGGTGTGCGTGCCGCCGGTTTTGCTGATGCACTGCACGGTGACGTTGCGCGTCTCGCCGGCCGCCAGGTTGCCGATGTCGTAATCCAGCTTCGGACCGCGAGCGTTCTCCAACCCCTCCGACAGCGCCGCGTGGATCTTGACCTGCTCGGCCGCGCCGTCGCCGGGGTTGCTGACGGCCAGCACGAAGGTGGCCGTATCGCCGGCCACGACCTTCGGCGGACCGGTCGCCTTGATCGTCAACTTCGGCTCCCGCACCTTGATGCGCATCACCGACGAGCCGGTGAACGTCACCCAGGCCTGCGGCGAAATGTCGCCCTTGTGCTCGGGAACCAATTTCATTTGCAGGTTTTTCTCTTGCCGGGCCTGCAACGCGCCCAGCTCCCAGACGAGGACGTTGCCCTCGCTGACGGCCTTGGGTTCGGTCTCGGAGCAGTTGACGCCGGCCGGGATGCGGACGCGAACGAGCACCTGCTGGACCGGGATGTTGCAGGCGTTGCGCACCATCAGGCTGTAACTGTTGGCTTGACCGATCTTGGCGGTCGTCGGTCCCACCCATTCGAGACTGACGGCCGGCTCCTGTCGCCCGACGGCGCTATCGGGCGAAGTGGCCGAATCGGCGAGTTGTTCCTCAGCCGGGAGCGGCGACCTAGCTGGCGTCCCGCTCGCCTCGCCGTCGCCCAATGCCGGCCGCATATCGCCCGGCTGGGACGCGGGCATCGGCGCGATCTTGGATCCGGGAGGGGTCAATGGCTGCGGTGCAATCGCCGGGGGCAACTGCGTCCCTGCCGGAGCGCCTGGAACCGGGGGCGTTCCTTCACCCAGATGACCGGGGTCGATCGGCAGCGGCTTGCTCGGCTCCGTCGCGCCGGTTCCGTCGGGCTTGCTGGTGTCGGATTTCGCCGGCGTTCCCGGCGGATCAATCGGTCCCGCTGGCACCGGACCGGACTGGGGCGGAGGGCCGAGCGGCACAATCGAGGGAGTCGATTTCGCCGGCGGCAGTGCCGGCATGTCCGGAAGCATCGGTGGACTCACCGCCGCTTTGGATGCACTCGGTTGCAGGCCGCCCGGCATCGGCACGACCGGCCCCTTGGGCAGTTCTTTCCCCGGCGGCGCCGGCTCTGTCGCCGGCGACGCGCCGCTCGCCTCAAGGGACGGCTCATTGGCCGGCGTTCCTTTTTCCGTGTCCGGTTGGGCCCAGGCCAGGGCCGCCCACCCGATCAGGCCGGCGGATACGAATGCCACCCCGGCGATGGCAGCAAGACGATTCATTCACCTACCTCCCCCCATTTGGAATAGACAGCGATCCCCCCGAACGAGGAACGATCTCCCTCAACAACTCTGTTTTGAGAGGGCGGCACTATATCGGAGGCCGTTTGTTGGTCAAGCCCGATTTGACGGAGAAGATGGGCAGGATGCATGCGAGTCGATCAGCGTTTACTGTTCCAGGCCGGCTGCATGTATTTCCCCAGGGCGATCTCGTCGATGCGCCGGTGTAGTTCCGGCTCCCACTCGGAAGGCACAAGCTCCCATCCGGTGTGGCGCGTGAAATGTTCGATGGCCGCGGCGCACAGCGATTCGGAAGAATGGACCGATCCGGCAAGTTCGCGAATGCCGGGCAAGGTCGGCGTGAAGGCGCTGCCGGCGAGCAGAATGCTACCGTGCTGCATGAGCGCGCCGCGCTGCTTGCGCTGGGCGCTGCCGGCGATCTTGGCGCCCTCGATCAACAGATCGCCCGGCGTGTGGTGCAAGAAACAAAGCACCTCGCCGAGTTTTTTGCCCTCGTCGTCGCCGCAGACGTGAGCGGTCACGCCGAGCGCGGCGAGGGCGTCGCGGAGGATGTCGTGCATGAGGCGCAGCCACGATTCACTGCGCTTCTGCCACGGCGGTCCCGCCGGCAGCGCCAGGGCGTAGGTCACTTCGAGATGATGGACGAGGGCCGCTCCGCCGGAGGCCCGACGCACCCAGGCCAACTCTCCCAGGCGCGGAAAGGCGCGGCAGGCGGCGTTGGCCTGAAAGTAGCCGAGGCTGAGCGTCGGCCGCGACCAGCCGTACAGCCGCAACGAAGCGATCCCCGTCGCAGCCGCTTCCAGCAGCGCCTCGTCGGCGGCCATGTTCCACGCCCCCTCGGCGACGCGGAAGGACAATAAACGACAATGAGGAGAGTTCATATGGCTCTTATTGCCACGAACCCAATTCGGATTGGGGCTTCCAGCGCAGCACGGGTTCCTTCGCCGCCTTGACCTCATCGGGCCGGCTCAGCGCCAATTCGTGCGGCGCATCGTGCAGAAAAGCCGCGTCCTCGTCGCGGATACGCAGCAGCGTGTCCGCGAAGGCGTCGAGCGTCTCCTTGCTCTCCGTCTCGGTCGGCTCGATCATGAGAGCCTCCGGCACGACCAGCGGAAAGTACACCGTCGGCGCATGGTAGCCGAAATCGAGCAGGCGCTTGCCGATGTCCATGGCGCTGATTTTCCGCTCGCGCCGCAGGCCGCGCGCGCTGGCCACGAACTCGTGCATGCAGCGGTCGCCGTGCGGCACATCGTAGACGCCTTTCAGACGGCTGAGCAGATAATTGGCGTTGAGCACCGCGTTCTCGCTGACCTCGCGCAGTCCGCGCGGCCCCAGTGTGCAGATGTAGAGGTAGCCGCGCAGCAAAATGCCGACGTTGCCGAAGAAGCTGCGCACCCGCCCGATCGACTTCGGCCGGTCGTAATCGAGATGGAAGCGCTCGCCGCTGCGGGCGACGAGGGGAGCGGGCAGGAAGGGCACAAGCGGCTTGCGAACGGCGATGGGTCCGGCGCCAGGCCCGCCGGCGCCGTGCGGGCCGGTGAATGTTTTGTGGACGTTGTAGTGCATCATGTCCACGCCGAAATCGCCCGGCCTCGTGATGCCCAGAATGGCGTTCATGTTGGCGCCGTCCAGGTAGACCAGCGCCCCCTTTTGATGCAGCAATTCCGTAATGGTGGCGATCTGATCGTCGAACAGGCCGAGCGTGTTCGGGTTGGTAATCATGAACACGGCGGCGCGGTCGTCGAGCTTGGCGCGCAAATCGTCGAGATCGACGAGGCCGCGGTTGTTGCTTTTGACGCTGACGGCGTCGAATCCGGCCAGGGCGGCGCTGGCCGGATTGGTGCCGTGCGCGCTGTCAGGGATCAGCACCCGCGAACGCTTCTCGCCCTTGTCGCGGAAGTACGCCGCCGCCACGAGCAGGGCCGCCAGTTCGCCCTGGGCGCCGGCGGCCGGTTGCAACGAGACCCCGTCGAGTCCGGCGATCTCGGCGAGGATGTTCTGCATCTCCCACAGGATCGTGAGCATCCCCTGGCAGGAGTCGTCGCTTTGCAGCGGGTGCAGGTCGGTCATGCCCGGCAGCGCGGCGAGCCGTTCGTGCCGCTTGGGGTTGTACTTCATGGTACACGACCCCAGCGGATAGAAATTGGTGTCGATGGACATGTTGCGATTGGACAGATTGACGAAGTGGCGAATCAGGTCGATCTCGCCGACTTCCGGCAGCGGCGGCGCGTCGTCCGTGACGGCGCCGGCGGGCAGCAGATCGCGGGCCGGCGCGGTGGGCACGTCGCATTCGGGCAGCCGATGAGTGCGCCGGCCGGGATGGCTCATTTCAAACAGCAATTCGGTCGATTGAGGTTTGTCCATGAATTTAGTGTCTCTTTCAGCCGCTTGCGGCTTAGCGCTCCGTCGCCGCTAAGCCGCAAGCGGCAGGGAGATTTTTCGCGCCGTTGCGCGCGGTGGTCTGGTGGGCCGACAACGCCGACACCAGGCCGTCGATTTCGGCGCGCGTTCGTTTCTCCGTGACGGCCACGCTCAAGCACGCCTCCAGGGCCGGATACCAGCGGCCGAGATGCAATCCCGCGTGATAGCCCTTGTCGAGCAGCTGAGCGAGCAGACCCGGCACCGCGTCTTCGACCTGCAAGGTGAATTCCTTGAAGAACGGCCGGTTGAACCGCATTCGCACGCCCGACACCTTCGCCAGTTGCTCTGCCGCGTAATGAGCCTTCTGTAGGCACAACTCGGCCGTTTCTTTGAGTCCCTGCGGTCCCAGGGCGGCGAGATAGACCGTGGCCTTGAGGGCCATCAGCCCTTGATTCGTGCAGATGTTGCTGGTCGCTTTCTCGCGGCGGATATGCTGCTCGCGCGTTTGCAGCGTCAGCACCCAGCAGCGCTTGCCGCGCCGATCGACCGTCTGACCGACGAGCCGGCCCGGCACCTTGCGGACGTACTCCTCGCGGCACGCCAGCAGACCCAGGTAGGGACCGCCGTAGCACATTGGGTTGCCCAGACACTGCCCCTCGGCAACCGCGATGTCGGCGCCGTACTGTCCGGGTCGCTTCAGCAACCCCAGGCTAATCGGGTCGAAGCTGACGAGGAAGAGAGCGCCCGAGTCATGAGCGATTTTCGCCGCCGCCTCGGGTTCCTCCAGACAGCCGAAGAAATTCGGGTGCTGCACCACGACGCACAGCGTTTTCTCGTCAACGGCCCGTTCGAGATCGTCGGGATCGAGGAAGCCGTTCGGCGTCGGCAGCGTTTGGATGTGCAGATCCAGGTTGGCGACGTAGGTGGCGAGCGCTTGCCGATACTCCGGATGGACGCTCTCGGCGATCAAAACTTTGTGTCGCTTGGGATGGATGCTCAGGGCCATCAGCACGGCCTCGGCCACGCCGCTGCCGCCCTCGTAGAGGCTGGCGTTGGCCACATCGAGTCCGGTCAACTGACAAATAAGAGTTTGAAACTCGAAGAAGGCCTGCAAACTGCCCTGGCTGGCCTCGGCCTGGTATGGCGTGTAGGCGGTGTAGTATTCGCTGCGGCCGGCGACCGCATCCACCACGGCGGGAATGAAGTGATCGTAGGCGCCGCCGCCGAGGAAACAAACCGCGTCGTCGGCCGGCCGATTCTGGGCGGCCCGCTGCCGCACATGGGCGGTCAAGTCGATTTCGCTGAACGCTTCGGGAACTTGCAGTGGGCGCTTCAGGCGCAGATGCGCCGGGATGTTGGCGAACAATTCCTCGATCGAGGAAACGCCGATGGCCGCGAGCATCGCCCGCTGGTCTTCGGGAGTGTTCAGAACGTAGGACAAACCGACCTCCACGAAAATCGGCCCCGCGACAAAGCGCTTCGGCGCCGGGTGTACACGCCTCGCTCAATGCTCCTCGGAGGCAATCTGTTTCTCGTACTGTTCGAGCGTCATCAGATGATCGAGCGTCGTGTCCTTCTCGACCTTGATCTTGATTAACCAGCCCTTGCCGAACGGGTCGCTGGAAATCAACGTCGGATCGGTCTCCAGTTTCTCGTTGACGGCCACGATGTCGCCGTTGACCGGCGAATACAGATCGCTGACCGCCTTGACCGACTCGATCTCGCCGAAACTGTCGCCGGCGGAAACCGGATCGTCCACGTCCGGCATGTCGATGTAAATAATGTCGGTGAGTTGCTCCACGGCGAACTTGCTCAGTCCGACCGTGCAGACGTTGCCTTCGAGGTAGGCCCATTCGTGGGTCTTGGCGTAGCGGAGCGCTTTGGGGTCCATGATTTCTCTCTCGTGTCACAGGGGTTCCCGGCGAGCGGGCAGATGGAAACCACGTCATCCTTTGGGTCGTCGGTAGAACGGCAGCGGCACGACGCGGGCCTCCTCCGTCTTGCCGCGAATGTCCACGGTGCAGGGCGTGCCGAGCGCCGTATGCGCCGGCTCGACGTAGGCCATGGCGATGGCCCTGTTCAGCGTCGGCGTCACCGTGCCGCTGGTGACGCGGCCGATGGCTCGGCCGTCGCGGAACACGGCGGCCCCTTCGCGGGCGGCGCGGCGGCCTGCCAGTTCCAAGCCGACGCGGCGCGGCGCCTTCGCATCTTCGCGCCGCTTCAGGAGAGCGTCACGGCCGAGGAAATTGCCCTTGTCCATTTTCACGGCCCAACTGAGGCCTGCCTGGAAAGGATCGATTTCCTCGCTGAGTTCGTGGCCGTACAGCGGCATGGCGGCTTCCAACCGGAGTGTATCGCGGGCGCCGAGTCCGCACGGTTTGGGCCCGCGCCGAATCAGTTCGTCCCATAACTCGACCGCCTGCGCCGTGGAGGCCATGATCTCGATGCCGTCCTCGCCGGTGTAGCCGGTTCGGCTGACCACACACCCCTGGCCGCGAAAGCGCGTCGGCGTCGCGTGGTAATAGGCGAGTTGCTCGGCGTTGGTTTCCGTCAGGCCGCGGCACAAGGTGAGCGCCTGCGGTCCCTGCACCGCGAGCATGCACGTCGTCGTCGTTTGGTCCTGAATGTCCACCGCCTTGCCGCGCTTGTGCTCGGCGAGCCAATCCACGATTTTGCTGCGATTGGCGGCGTTGACGACCATCGCCCAACCATACGGCCAGCGGTAGACCAGCACGTCATCGCGGATGCCGCCCTGTTCGTTGCAGATCAATCCGTAGCGGGCCTGTCCGTCTTTCATCGTGGCGGCGTTATTGGTGTAGACCTGCTGAATCAGCGCCAGCGCGTCCGGCCCACCGAACGACAACCGGCCCATGTGGCTGATGTCGAACAGGCCGGCGGCCGTGCGCACGGCCTGATGCTCCTCGACGATGCTGCTGTACTGCACCGGCATGTCCCAGCCGCCGAACTCGACCATACGGCCGCCCTGCGCGAGGTGGCGATCGTAGAGGGGTGTGCGTAACGCCATGTGTCTCCTTCGCACCGCCGAGCCGCGGGAAGCGGATAAGTCTAATCCTGCCGCCCCGTTGCGGTCAAGTACACCCTAACGACCGCGCCTATCGTGTATGGTAGGCAGCGCGCCGCCGTTCTCCAAGCGGGTTTGTGCGTTCCCGACGATTGCGGTAGGATGCGAGCAGGGGGACGATGAAGGAGGACGCGATGGGAAGCAGTGGGGCGATGCTGATCGCTTTCTGGATGGCGTGTTCCGCCGCGCTCTCCGACTCCGCTGAGATGGAACTCTCCCGCGACATCCACACCGCCGAACTCCGCGCCCACGTCTATCGTCTGGCCTCGCCGGAGTTTCTGGGACGGCGCGGCCCCGGCGCGGCGCGGACCGCGCGGCATCTGGCGGAAGCGTTCAAACGCCTCGACCTCAAACCCGCCTTCGACGATTCCTATTATCAATCCATTCCATCGCTTTTGAACGAGGGCACCAGCAAGGCCAGCGTCATCGGCCGCAACGTCGGCGCCATCCTGCCCGGCAGCGATCCGAAACTGAGCGACGAATGGATTCTTCTCAGCGCCCATTTCGATCACCTCGGCAAGCGCGGCAGCGTCCTCTATCCGGGGGCCGACGACAACGCGAGCGGGGTGGCCATGCTGCTGGAAGTCGCCGAGTATTTCGCCCTCAGCAAGCAGAAACCGCGCCGCACCCTCGCCTTCATCTCGTTCGATCAGGAAGAAACCGGCCTGCGCGGCTCGACGTACTTCGCCGCCCATTCGCCGCTGCCGTTCCGCAAACTGAAGGCGTTTCTCACCGCCGACATGCTTGGCCGCTCGATGGCCAACGTCATGGACGAATACCTCTTCGTGCTGGGCAGCGAGCGCTCGACGCACCTGCGGCGGCTGATCGAGAAGGTTCCGCCGCCGGAGGGACTCAAAATCGGCCGGCTCGGCGCCGACCTCGTCGGCACGCGCAGCGATTACGGCCCGTTCCGCGATCGCCAGGTGCCGTTCTTGTTCTTCAGCACCGGCCAGCATCCCGATTACCATTCGCCGCGAGATCTGCCCGAACGCATCGACTACAAGAAATTGCAGCGCGGCAGCGTGTACATCCGCGATCTGATGCTGCGATTGGCCGACGACGACGAAACGCCTTCGTGGAACGACAAGCCGCTGCCGCCGGACCTTGAGGAGATCCGCACCGTGGCCGTGCTGGTGGGTCGAGTGCTCAAACGGCAGGATCTCTATCCGCTACCGGAAAAGAAGCGCGAGATGGTGCAAAGCGTACAGACACGACTGGCGAAGATCCTCAAGAGCGGCAAGGTGGCCGCCGAGGACCGCACCTGGCTGTTGTGGAACGCTCGTCTGTTGCTCGTCACGGTGTTCTAGGGCGACCTGCTTGCCAGCAATTTGTTCTCAATAAGTTTTTTCAGAACCTTGTAGCCATTTTCTTCAAGCCCTTCGCTTCGCCAGATGATCTTGCCGGTGTTATCGATCAGGACGAGCGTGGGGTAACGCTCCACCTGGAACTGCTTGACGACCGGGCATTTTTCAAAATATCCACCGCTGAGAAGCGTCTTGTAATTGATGTAGTATCGACCACGCGCACCGGAAACGCGCTCCCGCTGCTGCGCGATCGGGCCGGTTTCGCAGGCAATTCCGACTACCTCCAACCCATACGGTTTATAATCCCGCTGAAGCTCGACGAGATGGTGCATGGTTGCCAGGCAATTCGGACAGGAAGTGTACCAAAAATCGAGCAGCATTAATTTCCCGTGGAAGTCGCGTTTGTACTCCCAGGGATCGCCGCGCTCATCCCGGAGCGCGAAATTATTCAATCGGTCGCCATACAGTCCACACGAGGGAATTCGCGTCGGCACGTCCGGCAAATGGACGGAACCCGACGGTTTTGGTTGTGGACCGGGTGGCGTGGATTGGGGAGCGCGATCATCTGGAACGCTCTGCCAATCCCCCAGAGGCGGCGGAGAAGGCCACGGCGCCGAGCGATGCGGCTGCGGTCCAGGCACCTCGACCGTGGGCGGGGCCGGAACTCGCGGGAAGTCCTTGGCGATGTTGGAGATGTTCGACGAATTGCCGCCGGTCTGACTCGCTCCCATGCCGTTATCCGATGGCGGCGCGGGCGTATCACCGTCGCGCGGAGCTGGCTCCTTGCTGGGCGGGAGCTTGACCGGCGGATCGAGTGTGGTGGCCGGGATTCGCTCCTGAGAGCTTCCCGTTCCGGTCGTGCCCTTCTTATCCGGCACGGCCGGCGTCTCCGGCACGGGCGGCGTGTCCGACCCCGTATTTTGCTTGCTGAGGCGGAAATACAAACTGACATTCGGCGCTTTGACGATCTGCCTCGCGCTCATCAGTTCGCCGCCTTCCTTGCCCCGCGCGATCAACTGATAGTGTCCGCCCGGCTTCAAGCCCTGGATGGTAAAGTAACCACCTTCAACCGTTTCCACGTCGAGCTTCGCCGTCTTGGCGTCCAGGTTCTCCAGATCCCTTACCTCAATGCGCGCGTTCACCGGGTTGCCGGTGGACAGGGCCACAACCCGACCCGCCAGGAAGCCATTCGCGCCCGGCAGCGGTCCGTTTGCCTGCGCGGGAGCAATCGGCGTTTCGGTTTTGGTGGGCGTTTCAGTGCCCAGGAACGGCTTGGGATCTGTTTTCGTGTGCGCACCCTGTTTCTTGCCAAAGAGACTACAGCCCGCCAGTCCCAGGCATATCGTCACCAAAGCCAACGCGACCGGGGTGCGCACGGCCGGCCCTCAATTGGACAGGGAACAGCAACCGCAACAGGGCCGCGGTTCTCGCCGACCCGCTGACGGCGCGGGCCTTCCTTCCGGCATGGAGATACCGACAGCCAGGCGATTCTTCCCGCGCCCCGCCCTTCGGTCAAGGCAGATTTCCAGGACTGCCTTCGGGGCGAAACGAGCAGGCCGCGTGCAGTCGGCAAAAATGGCAAGGTGCGGGAACGAGGTGAGACCAATAGAACGCGGATGACGCGGATGCGGCGGATTTACGCGGATCGGAGTCTTGTCTGATCCGCGCGAATCCGCCGTATCCGCGTCATCCGCGTTCTATTGGATTGACAGGCTCACGAGATAATCTGCTTGCGTCGCGCGATGTAATCCCAAACGACGTAACGATCCAACTCGCGTCCCGCCGTGAAGAACACCCGGCCCTTGGTGCCCTCGGCCAGCTTGTAGGCGAACTGCACGTCCTCGGATGTCTGGTTCCAGCTCGACAGAAGGAAGATATTGATCGTGATGCCTTCGCGGGCGCACAGCAGTCCCTCGCGCAGCGTCGCCGACTCCGTCTTGGGATGAGGGGGGTAGAGCAGAAACAGCCATTCGCCCTCAAAATGCGCCGTCGGCAGACCGTCCGTGATTAGCATGATTTGCCGATTTGGCGTATCTTGCGCCATCAGGAATTTCCGCGCCAGGTGCAAACCATGCTGGATGTTCGTGAAGTGCGCCGGGATCATCAGCTCGCTGATGTCCGGCCGGCTCATGTCCACTTTCTTGCGCACGACCGGATCATATAGCGTGACGGGTTTCGGCATCAGGGCGGCGATGTCGGTAATGTGGCGTGGCTTGGCAAATGTGTACATCTCGATGAACTGCAAGAAATCGCCCGGATATTCACTGCGGATCAGGCCGTCGAGGGCCAGTCCCATGCGCTTGACGTTGATGTATTGGCCGTCGTAGCGCATCGAGCCGGACATATCGAGCAGCACGACGGAGGCGCACTTGGGATTGTTGCGCGTCTTGTGGATGACGATGTCTTCGGGTTTGAGGCGCATGGGCAATCCTGGCCCGCCGCGCAGCAGGGCGTTGGTGAACGACGACGGAATGTCCATGTGCGTCACGGAATCGCCGAACTCGTACTCCTTGGTCTGCTGCATCTCGGTGGCGCCCTCGCCGACGACCGGCCCCTGATGCCGG
This sequence comes from Gemmataceae bacterium, assembly GCA_036557825.1. GTDB lineage: Bacteria > Planctomycetota > Planctomycetia > Gemmatales > Gemmataceae > JAJPHU01. The sequence continues at coordinate 35,172 of DATBGU010000195.1, read as the reverse complement.
CCGGAGCGCGACGCCTGCAACTGCTCGAAGATGCGTGTCAGCAGCTTCGACTGGAACAGCCGATACGCGCGCGGCGTCATCTGATAGCCGCCCTTCTTGCCCTGCTCCAGCCCCTGCTGCTCAGCCAGTTCGCGCAGGTAGTCCTGGATCTGCTGCTGCAAGGCGCTAAGCTGTTCGAGATCGCCCGGTTCGGCGAACTGAGCCAACTCCTCCAAGTCGATAACGCCGATTTGCGCCGTCTTCATCGCCTCTTCGAGCTGCTTGAGCAGACGGTCGATCGTCTCCAACTCCTCCTTGACCGCCAGGGCTTGCGGCACCGTCATGGGCGTGCGGCCGGTGAAATCGTACTTGGCGGCCAACTCGTCGATCTGATATTTCTCGCCCAGCGCCTCGGCCAACCGCAGCAATTGACGGGCGAACGGACTGTTCTCGTCGCCGGCGCGATACCACAGTTGTTCGAGGTCGTGCAGTTGCTCCTCGCGCACGGCCTCGTCGAACGCTCGCCGCAGTTTGGCGGGCGGTTTCGTCTGGCCGGCCTGGCCGTGAAAGTTGTGATGCGCCTCGCTCTGCACGCGGCCTGTTTCGTAGGTTTCGAGGATCTTGCGCTTGCGCTCGCGCAGCAGGGCCATCAGCGATTCGATGCTCGGCCCGAACCCCTGAATCTGGCTGGGGTCGATGCGGACGGCGCGCGCCAACTCCTCCTCGGTGAGACGGCGCATGCTGCCGTAATAGAGCATGTGCTCGAACGCCGGCGATACCAGATCCGGCGGCGGCGCGGTCGGGCTGGGAAACTGGACCGGATCGTACTTTTGGTACGTGTGGATGATGCCGCCGAGTTTGTCCGGCTTACTCATCTGTGACTCCATCGGCCAGTAGATCACCGAATCTCATAGGTGATCCTCCCGTGTTTCTGCGACCGGGAGATGCGATCGCTGGCGTACAGGCCGGCAAGTACGAACTCGACGCACGATGCCCGCACCGCCTCGCTCTCGCCCGGATTCACTTCAAACGCCTTCTCCCACGCCTTCGGCACGCGCTTCAGGCGCTCGGCGTAGTGCGACGACGGCAGCAGGTCGCCGACCTCGATCTTGACGCCCTTACCGAATACGGTGGCGATCTCGTCCAGGCCGCCCTTCTCGACGTACTCCTCGAACACCGTGCGGATCGCCTCCGCCGCGATCGCCTCCAACACTTGTTTCTCCGACATCTGCTGGCTGCCCATCATGTCCAGCTCCACCTTGCCCAGAGACGAGGAATAAAGATGCCCCAGGTCGCTGATGCGCGGCACCGCCGGCCGTTCGCCAAGGCGCACCCCACGCTGGCGGGCGCTGGCCACCATCGTCCGGTAGTTGGCGATCGAGAAGCGGGCGCTGACGCCGGAAGCGTGATCGACGTACTTCGATTTGCGGGCGCACATGCTGATCTGCTCGACGATCTCCTTCATGAAATACGGCACCACCACCGGATACTCGCCGCCGAGGTCGATGGCCGCTTCCTGCTCCATGATCTCAATGCCCAGCGAGCGATCGAGCGGGTAGTGCGTCTGGATCAGCGAACCGATGCGATCCTTCAGCTGTGGGATGACCTTGCCCGAACGATTGTACGTCGAGGGGTTGGCCGAGAACAGGATCAGCACGTCAAGGTCGAACTGGATGGGATAGCCGCGGATCTGCACGTCGCGCTCTTCGAGGATGTTGAACAGGCCGACCTGCACCAGTTCGTCGAGTTCGGGCACCTCGTTCATGGCGAAGATGCCGCGATGCATGCGCGGAATGAGTCCGAAATGCAGCGCCTCCTCGGTGGACATGCTGGCGCCGGCCGCCAGCTTGGCCGGATCGATCTCACCGATGATGTCGGCGAACTTGGTGCCCGGCGCCAGCCGCTCGGCGTAACGCTGCTCGCGCGGCCACCACCCGATCGGCACGCGGTCCTCCGGCAGATCGGCCAGCAGTCGCTTGCCCGCCGCCGAGATGGGGTGATACGGATCTTCGTGGACCGGGCAGGACGGATGATCGAGGAAGGGGATCGCCTCGTCGAGGAAGCGAACCAGCGAGCGCATCAGCCGGCTTTTGGCTTGCCCCTTTTCGCCGAGAAAGAGCATGTCGTGTTCGGCGAGGATGGCGAGGTTGATTTCGGGCAGGACGGTGTTCTCGTAGCCTATGATGCCGGGAAAGAGATCGTCGCCGGCTTGCAGCATGCGCAGGAAATTGTCGCGGACTTCGTTCTTGACTGTTTTCGATTCCCAACCACTGGCCCGCAAATCCTGGAGCGTGGCGGGTCGCATACCTCTGGACATGTTCCGATTCTCTCCGCAGGAAGGATGGACGTAGCGCTATGTTTTCATTGTAGGCGAGAGTACAAGCCCGGAGCGCCAGCGACGGATTCTTCTGCCCCGTCGCTGGCGCTCCGGGCTTGTGGGTCTTCAACTCAGCCAGCGCCGGCCGAGGTCGCCGTACGCGTCGATGCGGCGGTCGCGCAGGAACGGCCAATTGCGGCGCACTTCCTCCAACCGCCGGCGGTCGCAGTTAACCACCATCACCTCCTCGCCGTCCTCCGAGGTCTGCCCCAGCAGGACGCCGAACGGATCGCAGACGAACGACGAACCCCAGAATTGCAGGCCGCCGTCGGCCGGGCCTTCGTGGCCGACGCGATTGACCGCGGCGACATAGACCCCATTGGCGATGGCGTGCGAGCGTTGGATCATCTCCCACGCTTCGCGCTGAGACTCACCGTTCTCCTCTTTTTCGGAAGGGTGCCAGCCGATCGCCGTCGGATAGAGCAACACCTCGGCCCCTTGCAGCGCCGTCAGCCGCGCCGCCTCGGGAAACCACTGGTCCCAGCACACCAGCACCCCGATGCGGGCGAAGCGCGTCGGGAACGCCCGGAAGCCGGTATCGCCGGGCGTGAAGTAATACTTCTCGAAGTACAGCGGATCGTCGGGAATGTGCATCTTGCGATACAACCCGGCTACGCTGCCGTCGGCGTCGAAGACCACGGCCGTATTGTGGTACACTCCAGCAGTGCGGCGCTCGAACAGCGACGCCACGAGGACGGTTTTCGTGTCGCGGGCCGCCTGGGCCAGCCGCTCGCTGGTCGGGCCGGGGATCGGCTCGGCGAGATCGAACAAGGCCGCGTCCTGGCGTTGACAGAAGTACAGCGAACGAAACAGTTCCTGCAAGCAGATGATCTGAGCGCCGTTGCGAGCCGCGCGATGGATGGCCGACAGGGCGCGCTCAAGATTGGCCGCGGGGTCCGCCTCGCAGCGCATCTGCACCAGGCCCAAGGTGAACGAGTTCGCTTGCGGGTTTGCCATGACGTTGTCTCAAGAGTAGGTGCCACGAGCCGAGCGGCACTTCGCGTCCGGCTCGGCTCGCCGGACCTACTGAATGCGTCCGCCGTCTCTTATACTAGCAGGTCGGCAACGACGAGAAAGGAAACCATGTCCGAACCGCACGAACCGTCTCCGCTCGATCCGGCTCGCCAACTGCGCCAGCATCTGGACAGTCTCCGCGCTGCTGGCGTCCACTGGCTTCCCGCCAACGCCCCGACGCCGGCCGACAACACCCCTGCCGCCGAAGGAGCGCCGCAGCGCTCGCTGTTCGCTGCGGCGGCAGCGCCGGCGCCGGAGGGCGATGCGGAATCGCGGCGGCGCGAGCTGACGGTGTTGGCCGAACGCGTCGCCGCCTGCCAGCGCTGCACCGAACTGGTGGTGAGCCGATCGCGGACGGTCTTCGGCGTCGGCCCGGTCGATGCGGAGTTGTGTTTCGTCGGCGAGGCGCCCGGCGCCACCGAGGACCAGCGCGGCGAGCCGTTCGTCGGCGACGCCGGCCAACTGCTCAACCGCATCCTCGCCGCCTGCGGCTTGAAGCGCGAGGAAGTGTACATCTGCAACATTTGCAAGTGCCGCCCGCCCGGCAACCGTCTGCCGACCGTTCAAGAAGCCGGCAACTGCCGTGAATACCTGGAACGCCAGATCGAACTGGTGCGGCCGAAGTTCCTCTGCGCTCTTGGCGGCTGCGCGGCGCAAAACCTTCTCGGCACCACGCAGGGCATCGGCAAATTGCGCGGCCGCTTCCACGACTACAAGGGCATTCCGGTGATGTGTACCTATCACCCGGCGTTTCTGCTGCCCAGCCGCAGCCCGCACAAAAAGAAAGACGTGTGGGAAGACATGAAGATGCTGCTGCAACGCATGGGACGCCCGATCCCTCAGCGTTGACCTGTCTCGACCAGCCCGGAGCGCCGGCACAAATGGCCTGTTCCAGCGCTCCGAGCGTCACACGATCACGTCTGAATTCCCCCGGCGCCCTTGACGGCGTCGGGCCGGCTGGGCGCGGGAGCGTGGCCGAGCGCGCCGTTGCCGCTGGGCTGGCCGTCGGTGATGTGGACCGCCTTGTAGCCACCGCGCAGTCGGTCCGTCAGGGCGATGAGTCCGAAGACCACGACGAGAATGCACGGCAGCACCGCCACCCAGCGGAACGCCCAGGCGGCGCCGTTCCTCTCGGCGTTCTCGATGGTTTTCTTCTTCTCCTCCGCCTCCTTGCCGTCGTTTTTGGCCCGCTCGTTGATGGCGTTGACCGCGTCGGGGTTGAGCTTGCGGCTGCCGGCGGGATAGATGTGCTGCGTGATCGCCTGCGGCAGCCAACTCGGTTTCTCCTCGACGACCAGCGGCACCGGCTCGCCCTCCGGCACCGGCACTTTCGTGTTCTGCAATTCGCCGGGGATCGCCTGCACCGTGTAGGAGTCGTAAATGGCCCCCATCTGCGGCAGCGCCTGCGAGATGGCCAGGTTGCCGATCGAACCCATCAAACCCAACAGCAGCGCGCCGCCCTTGGGGAAGCGCTCGGCCGTGACGCCGAGCATGGTCGGCCAAAAGTAGGCGACGCCGATGCCGAAGACCGTGGCGGCGACGAAGGCCAGCACGGCGTTGTCCACGTAACTGAGCCAGTACAGGCCGACAGCGGCCAGGATCGCCGAGCAAGTCAGCATTCCGACCGGCGATAGCTTGTGCGCCAGCGGGCCGGCGAAGAAACGCATGACGAACATCAGGGCGCTGGTGTAGACGAAGACGAGCGTGCCGGAGACGTGCGCCGTCCGCGTCAGCACCGATTCCTGCCACTGGTTCGGCGCCAGCTCCGTCGAGGCGGTCAGCAACATGCAGAACGCCCACAGCAAAAACATGGGCCGCAGCGCTTGCAGGAACATTTCGCCGGTCGAGACGTTGTGCTGCACGCGCTCCGTTTGCGGGAACGTCTGCCCCACGGACATGAGTCCGTAAATCGCCAGCGGCACCAACAAGAGCGCCATCTTGATCTGCCAAAGTTTGAAGCCGCGCAGGTCCACGTTGGCGAACGTCTCCGGGGTGACGGCGTAGGTGGCCAGCAGGCCGCTCATGATGAGTCCGCCCGGCCACCAGGCGTGCAGGATGTTGAGGTAATGCGTTTTCTCACGCGGAAACAGCGTCGCGGCCAGCGGATTGATGGCGATCTCGACCAGGCCGTTGCCCGAACCGACCAGGAACGTGGAGGCGAACAGCACCCAGTAGCTGGCGACCTTCACGTCGCCGCCGGCCAGATTTTTCACGAAGTCCAGGTGCGATAGATCGCCGGCGAAGATGGTGCCGAGGGTGCCGATCAGGTGGCTCAACCAGGCAAAGGCCAGCACGCGGCCCATGCCGAGGAAGTCGCACAACGGCGCGAACACGACCATGGCGATGGCCATGCCCAAAAAGGCCGCCCCCATGATCTCGCCGACTTGCTGCTTGTACAGGCCGAAGTCGCGGACCAGGTCGTCCGTGATATTTTGCCGGATCATGAAGGAGAAGGCGGAGGTAATGAGTGCGATGCAGCTCGCCGTGAAGAGGCGCCGCGGGTTCATCGATGAGGCTCCTGATGCGTTGCTCCGAAGGCCAGTCGAGCTAATAGATTCCAGGCTGATCGCTGGGCCGGCGAGATGGTGTTTGGTATCATCTGCCGGACGGGATGTCAAATGCTTTGCCGAAAACTCGACCGTTCGGCGCGAAAACAACGCCGCCCGGCGCGAAGCCGGGCGGCGCGAGAGAGCCTCAGTCCGAGAGGACACGGCGACGAACGATCGCCGCCCGCTTACTTGTCCTTGGGCAGGATCTTGGACACCTCGGACACGATCTTGTCAATGTCCTTGTCTTTTAACTCGCCCTTCTTGAAGGCGTAGTTGGCCTTGACTTGTTGCCTGGTGTACAGAACCACCGTCACGTCAGCGTCCTTGGCGACCTTGTACGCCTTGGGACCGGCGGGATTGTCGATGGTCAAAACGATGTGCTTGAGCTTTTCCTTGTCGGCGAGGGACTTGAGTTTCTTCTCCAGGCCTTCGTCGTCGCTGCAGAAAACAACAAAGCTGCCCATGCGGCAGTCGCTGTTCTTGTCGGTCGCTTCGTCGATCTTCTTGACCAAACTGGTCAAGCCGTCGTTGATCTCGCGCGCGAAGATCATGGCGACGGGGTTTGCGCCGTTCTTTCAGACCTGGCAGGCTTTTTTGCCCGCCTGACTGCCGGTGACGTTCAACGGATTGAACGGTCCCGGAATCGATTGGCCGGTCTGCGGCCCGGATTTGAGGCCTTCCGCGGCGATGAGGCTGCCGGTCAGCAGCGCCACCGCGAGGGAGGCTCCCAGGGTGTGACGAACATTCATATCAAACAAACCTCCAGTGAAAACTGTGGACCGAGGCCGTGGTGGGAAACCGTACAGGTACGGTCTATCGCATTTAGACGACGGCGGGAAGGGGTTTCTTCAAAAATGCAGAATACAGAATGCAGAATGAAAGGCAGATGAGTTTTTCATTACTGCCTTCATTCTGTCACTCCAACCCCAGCAGCATGGGCACTTTCTTGCGGAGCAACTCGATTTCCTGATGACTCTCGCCGAGGTAGGCCAACAACCGCAAATCGTCGTGCGTGACGGTTCCGCCGGTGAATAGCCACGAGCGGACGCGGAACAGCTTGTATAGCTTCACGAGCTTGCGATCGCTGATGAAAATCTTGTCGCCGCTGACCAGCGTCTTGACGAGGCGGCGGAACTCGTCGAACACGTCGGCCGGAAAGAACACCTCGCGATCGCTCTGCTCCTGACCGCGGCCGCTGCGATGCTTGCGCGCGAACAGGTGCGTCAAGTAGCGGTTGGCCTTGAGCAGGTCGTCGAGCGTACAGTGCCCTTCCTGCCACGGCTTTTGATTGAGCACCTTGCAGACCTCGCCCTGGATGCCGGCATCGACCAGTTCGGCGAAGTGCTCCTCCTGCACGGACTGGCTCTCGGCCTTGAGACAAAAGCGGTCCTTCAAGGCGGCCAACTCGCTTTGTTCGGGAACCTCGTTGGTGGCCGCGAACAGCACGCGCAGGCGCACCGGCTGCGGCATGCCGTCCTGGTAGAACTTGCGTTCGTTGATGATGGTCAGCAGGATGTTGAGAATGGCCGAGTTCGACTTGAAAATCTCGTCGAGGAAGGCCAGGCGGGCGGTGGGCAGCTTGCCCTGTTCGCGGCGGATGTAGCGGCCCTCGCGCAGCTTGCCGATGTCGATCGGCCCGATGATCTCCGACGGTTCGGTGAAGCGCGTCAGCATGTACTCGAAATAATCTTCCTCGCCCAGTCCCAGCGCATCCTTGAACTTGAGGACGAGATCGGACTTGGCGGTGCCGGGCGGTCCGACGAGCAGCAGCGGTTCCTGGGCGATGGCGGCCACGACCATGAGGTCGATGAGATCCTGCTTCTTGACGAAGAAGCGTCCCAGCGATTTGCGGAAGCGGTTGATGCGCGTGCGCAGATCCTCGGCTTCGTCCTGTAGTTCTTCGAGGGTCCAATCTTCGCGGGGTTCTTCGAGGACCGCGTTGGCGGCGGAATTTTTGCTTGGCATATTGCTGCTCGTAAATCTTCATCACATCGTTCAATCCTACCAGCCCGAAGCGCCAGCGAGGGCAGCCTTCCGCCCTCGCTGGCGCTTCGGGCTGGTAGGGTTTTTCGTCTCAACTCCTGTCCACCATTTTACGATGGTCGTCGTGGATGCGGCGGCGAACGAGGAATTCATCGTCATCGAGCCAACGGCGGGCTTGCGCCCCTTGCGTGAAATCGTCGCTGACCACGGCCAGCACCACCGATTCAATTACGTCGAGTTGGAAGACGCTGAAATGGCTGCTCGACGTGAACGAATCGCGCACGCCCTTCAGATCGCGCAGGATCTCTTCCAGTCGCGTCTTGGCCACTTCCAACGTGGTTTGGCCGACCGTGCGGGCATAGCCGCAGGCCAGGTCTTTCTGCTTCAGCGGCGGATAGGCGGCCTTGAACAGCACCGATCGCACCGTCTGCAACACCGGGTCGGCCTGGTGATCGCGGCCGAAGTAGTACCATGAGGAGGCCACGTGCAGCAGCGCTTTCAACGGCGCGGGGCCGTCCTCCTTGAAGTTGATCTTCTTGACCAGCGCGTCGAGATCCTTGCCCTCCAGAACGACATCGGCCATCTGCCCCAGGAGCCGGTCGATCTCGTCGCGCATGCCGAGCTTGCGTAGGCTGCGGAAGCACTGGCTGGCCACCTTCTCGACGAACTCGATGGCGCGCTGCCCGCGCTGCGTTTGCAGCATTTTCTGGAACCGCGCCACCAGCGAATGAACGCTCTCGGTGCGGCCGAAGTGGGCCGCCGCGAACAGCGCCTTCTCCAGAAATCGCGCCTGATGCTCCAGCGCCGTCAGCTTCTTGTCCTCGGCCAGCGACTCCAGGGGCGGCAGCGCGTCGTAGACCGGCAGAGCGCGGTCGAGCATTTCCTTGGCGAAGTCCTCGCTCACTCGCGGCGCCACTTCCAGGGCCGTGCGCAGGATGCGCGCTCGCGTCTCGTGGCCCGCCGCCCCACGCGGCACCTCCTTGAGCAGCTTTTGCACCCGCGTCTGGATCTCCTTGCGGTCGGGCAGCTCGGCCACTTCCGCCAGTGCCTTCTCGATGTCGTTGATACGCGCGACCCACGGCGAATAAGGGTCGATATCCTGTTCCGGTTCGAGAATGCGCGAGTGTTTGCGCAGCCGATCCACGACGTAGCGGAGCATCGGGACCATGGCGTTGCGCCGCTCCATCAGCTTCGCCGGCAGCGGTCCCGTGTGCGGCCTGCCCTCCAGCGCCTCGTTGATGCGGTACTCGAAACTCTGGAGCAGGAAGCTGTGGGCCTCGTCCTTGCCGGCGAGCGCTTCACGCGCTCGCTTCATCAACTGCTTGCCGGGGTCGGCTTCGCCGAGACGAGCCATGCCGAAGGCGAACAGCAGATCGATGTACGGCGCCGTGGGCGGATTCTGCGCGGGATCGCGGTTCGCCTCAACCCAGGCATGAGCCTTGCCGCACAGCTCGCGCATCCACTCGCGGACATCGCGGAAACGCTGGCTGGTCGGCTGCCCCGCGAAGCGCAGAAAACTCGGCAGATCCTGCTCCGGACGCAGGCCGTTGTGAAACAGTCGTTCGAGCAGGCGGTCGCGCGCTCGCGCCAGGGCCAACTCATCGCCGTCGAGCAGCTGGGCAAGGTGATACCACGCCAACCAGCACGCGCGGACCGGCAGCAATCTCTCGTGTTTTTCCAGGTAGCGCTGCACTGCCTGCAACTTCCGCATCAGGGCCACCGGCCGCGGATCGCGTCCCGACGACCAGGCGATGTACGCGGCCAGGGCGCGCAGGTCAGCCGACGCCGGCTCGCCGTTCCGCAGCAGCAGATCGAGGTCGGCGGCCTTGACCTCGCGATCGCCGTCCCGCGCAGTTGCCAGCCGCGCGATCCACGAGGGCTTCTCGCGCTCGCCGGCAAGGGATCCCTGGGCCGCGCCGAACACCTCGGTGCGGAACCACGCGGCGACCCACCGGGCGACGTTGCCGTTGGCCGACTCGCTCGGCTCCCACATCGCGTTGAGCCAGCAGATACTCGAATCCTCGATCTTCGTTAACCGAAAGTTGAGTTCCGCCAGGCGTGGCCACAATGCCTGATGGGCATCGTCATCGAGCGTGCCCGACAGCGACAGAAATTCGCTTTCGACGGCGGCCCGTTCCTTTTCCAGTTCGCTCGGCTCGGCTTTTTCAACGGCGGCGAAGGGGTCAAGGACGTTTTCGTCGCCGGTTCCTTCACTTGTTTCGTCGATCACCTCGAATGCCGTCATCTCGCCCGCATCGCCCTCGATCGCATCGTTGGGCCGGCCGCGCCGGGGGCCGCGCGGCTTCTCGGCGTCCGGCGGTTTCTTCGGTTTGGACGGCTGCTCCTCGTCGCAGATGAACGGCTCGAACTCGAACTGCATCGCCTGCACCCACGCTTGCAGCATCTCCTTATCGCGGTCGAGGACGTAATCCACCCAGTCCGTCAGTGGGCGGAACACATCATCGGGCAGGCTTTCAGGGGTAAAACGGCCATCCTCGCCGGGGGCCAGCCAGGTGACCTGGTTCACGTCCTCGGCCAGCAGTTTGCGCACGATGTCACGGCGTAGCGGCGGATGGAGAATGCAACCGGCCGGCAGAAACAAATTGGGAAGTTTCAGATAGCTCTTGTACGCTTCGGCCGGCAAGATGACGACGGGCGGGGGCAGCTTCGACTGCCGGACGCGCAGCACGACGATGCTCTCGCCGTGCTTTTCGCCGACGGCGAAGGCCAGGCGCGTGAGCAGGTGGTCCTCGGCGTTCTGCACGAAGCGGTTCAACTCGTCGATGGCTTCGCCGCGCAGCACCCACAGTTCCGCGCCGTCGGCTGCTCCCGCCTGTCGCAGACGCGGCGCGACGCGCAAGCGCGTTTTCAGCGGGCCATCCCGCCAGCGCGTGACGCCGTCGGGCAGCTGGAACTCGACGATTTCGTACACATCGCGGAACGGTGTATCGGAGATCAGCGTCCACAGGCGCGGCGGCCGCAAGAGGAGGAGCTTACCCTTCGGAGGCCGAATGCTCGCCGCCATTGGATGACGATGCCCCAACTGTACCCAAACACCGGGGGCGCGTTCGACGAAGGCATGTGGCGCGACATCGGGCCCACCAAGCTGATCGATGGCGCGCAGCAGCGAGTAGTAGGGTGGTCCGACCACGCGCAGAAGTGCCCGGCCGTCCTCGTTGCCGTCCTCTTGCAGCCAGCGAAAACTCTGACGGTCGTTACCCAGCCGGAGCATCTCCATCACCAGGCGCGACAGTTCTTCGCCGCCGGGCACGTCGAACAGCACGGGCGCCTGTTCGAGAGTATTCGGCGGCGTCTCATCGGGAACCAGCGGCAGCAGTTCGAGCCACGAGGAAACCTCACTGCTCAGGGCCGCGCCGCTGGAACGGCACACCACCGCTCCGAGGCGCTTCAGTTCGCGCTGCGCCGCGGCGGAGAGCCTGGCCGATGTCTCGACCCATAGCTCGTCCTCCTCGCTGAAACCAGCGACGGCGGGCTTCTGAGCAACCTCGACCGGGACGGCTCCCGAGGTCAGGGCCAGTTGCAGGGTATCGAGATCGGGGAACTTGACAATCATGGATGGCCGTCTGGTGTGAGTTAGCCGCCCTGCCCTTGCGCCTGGCGCTGTGGTTGGTTCGTGTTACTTTCCGGCTCGGCGGCGGCCGTCTCCTCCTGACGCTCGATGATTAGGTTGCCCTCCTCGCCGGCCTTGAGGAGACCGCCTTCGATGAGCTTGTCCACGAGCGCCCGATGCATCTGCTCGTGCTCGTGCGGCAGGGCGTCCTCGTCGGAGCGCAGCTTGACAATGATGTTCTGCTTGCCGGTCTCCGGATCGCGGAGCAGCCGAATGGTCATTTCGGGCATTTGTTATCCTCTTTGTTTCTCTTTCTTCTCTTGGCGTTCTTGGCGTCTTGGCGGTTTCTCCTTGTCCTCCGCCAGGGCCTTGAGAGCGGACGCCTCGATGGTCTTTTTCTCGATGAGCAGATCGCGCAGCGTCTCCAGCAGAGAACGGTTGTCGCGCAGCAGGGCCGCCGTGCGCTGCCGCGCTCGGCCAATCAACTCGTTGACCTGCCGATCCAGGCTCGCCAACTGCTCCTCGGAGAGATTGTCCAGGCGTTTACCGTCCTCAAGTGAGCGATATTGTCGCAGATTGATCTCCTCGCCGCCGCCCATGCCGCAGACCTCAACCATCATATGAGCCAACCGTGTCGCGCGCTCCAGATCGCTGCCGGCCGCCCCGGTGGAAACGTCCTCCAACAGCAGCCGTTCCGCCTCGATGCCGCCGTACAGCACGCACAAATCGTCCATCATCTGATTGAGCGTCATGCCGATGCGCCGGCTGTCGTCGTCCTTGTATTGCACGTAGGCCGGCGCCCACGACGTTTCACTGCGGATGGTGATGCGTTCGATGAGTCGATGATGCGGGCAGAACAGCGAGCAGATGGCGTGTCCGGCCTCGTGCGTCGCCAACAAGCGCTCCTCGCGCGGCGTCAATTCCAGGCGGTCGTCGTACTCCGTCAGCGCTCGCTCGATGTCGGCCGGTTGCGTCTCATCGGTGCGTCCATCGCGAAGGCGGATACGGGCCAGGGAACGGCACATGGCGTTGAGATGATCGCCGCTGAACGGCGTGCCGTGGCCGGTGAGGAAGCCGGTGCCGGTCCGCTTGACCGCGAAATCCAGCGCCTCCGCCGACAGGTGCAGCCCCATCTTTTTGTCGTAGATTTTGACGATCTCACGGCGCGCGTCCGAGTCCGGGTAAGGAATGTGCAGATGGAACTCGAACCGTCCGGGGCGCAGCAGGGCCGGATCGAGGATTTCGACGAAGTTCGTGGTACCGACGATGAAGACCATCTCCTCGCGGTGGAAGCCGTCCATCTCGGTGAGCAGTTGGTTGACCATCGAATGTTCGACGCCGCTGCCGGTGTAGGTGCCGCGCGCCGAGGCGAACGAATCCAGTTCGTCGAAGACGATGATCGACGGCGCCGACTGGCGGGCGCTGTGAAAAAGCTGCCTTAATCTTTCTTCACTCTCCCCGACCCACTTACTTTTTAACTCCGGGCCGGACACAATCGTCACCGCCGCGCCGATCTCGGAGGCCATCGCCTTGGCGAACAGCGTCTTGCCGGTGCCGGGCGGACCCCAGAAGATCATGCCCTTGGGGATCAGTTCCTCGATGGCGCGGATCTGCTCCTCGCCGGTGAGTTGTTCCTTGCGGCCCAGCAGATTTAGCACTTCGTTGCGAAGTTGCTCCTTGACCTTGGCGTAGCCGCCGATGTCCTTTTCGAAGTTGATCGTCGGCACTTCGAGCGTGCCGCCGAGCGTGGCCTGGCGCAGTTGGCGATAGGCATTCTGCGGATTGGCGGGATAGTCCTCGCCTTCGAGCGTGGACAGCAGTTTGCGCAGACGCACGGCGTTGATGCCGGAGACGTACTTGTACAGCGCCCACGGATTGAAGTCGCGGCCGAACTTGCGGCTCTCCTTGCGCGTAATCAGATGGCGCAGCCGATTGCGGCTGATGCCCAGCAGGCTGACACGGTGCGGAAACAGGTTCTCGATGACCTGCGGCAAGGGGAACGACGGATCCTTGAAGCCGATCCACACCAGTTCGGGGTTTTCGTAGAGCAGCGGAATGACCTCGCGTGCCTCGGCGGTCAGTCCGCCCTGGCTGGTGGTCAACAAATCGAGGTGCGGCAGCACGACGATGCGCCGCTCGACCGGCCCCCGCACGGCCTCGCGCAGCTGGGCGATCATGGTGCCCATCAGCCCCATCGGCATCGCGCCGCCCTGCTCTTCCTGGCGCGGCCGGCCGTCGAGATAGAGGCAGCGCAGGTTGACGGTGCGCAAGCGATTGCGGAGGTTGGTGTAGAGGTACGGTGCGAGATCCTTGTCGCATTCGACAAGCGCGGGCAGACCGCGCTGCACCTTCGAGGCGACCTCGGCCAACTCGGAGGAATACGCCGCCTCGACAGCCTGCTCGGCCGTCAATTCTAGCGGCAGATCGTTTTCTTTGATGAGGACGGACATGCGGTTATGGTCTCTCCCCTCGATGGCTACCGGCCAGACGGAGCATCGGTCTTCTCCCTGGGACGGCGGCGCGCGAGCAATTCGACTCGGTTTGCCCCCATGCCTATTCGGATAGCTCCACCGGAGGGCCACCGCCGCCACCGACACGAGACTGCGTGTATGATGTCTGGGCCAACCTGTTGACCAGGGCTGTGGCCTCGTCCGCGCTGGTCACTTCGATGTCCAGCGGTTCGCCACCGCCGATAAACCGGATGCGGACTGTTGTGCATCCACCTTGCGCCGGGAATCGAATCACACAAGCAATAGCGGCCTCGTTGATCCGCCATTCTTGGTCTCCAGTCTGAAGTCGAATGAACCGCATGACAGCACCTCTTTGCTCATCCAGTAAAGAGCCAAACTACTTCTTAGGGCGAGCCGCGCTCTAGTCAGGCGTACAACAAGCGCCCCCGCGGCTCCGGAATCGGGCGCCCTAACTCCTGCGCTGTCTCGATCCACTCCTGGATGACCACCTCGACATTCGCCACGGCTTCCTGGTACGTCGCCCCATCGGCGGCGCAGCCAGGCAGTTCCGGAACCTCGGCGATGAACGCCTGATCTTGCTTGCTCCAATACAGGATGAGTTCATACTTGATGTTGCCCGCCATCTTTTTCCTCCGGTGCCTTCGGGTCTGCCGCTTCGTCGGATGCTTCCTCCGCCTCAGGCTCACCCGCCAAACCATAAGAGGTAAGCACGCCTCGAACCTGCTTGACCTGAGACACCTTCGCCCAGCGATCGTCTGCCTCAATCCGTGTATCCGCGCGACTTGGTGGGGGCCGGCTCATCGCCTCGGCGGAGAGCCTGTTTGGCCACCCGTCGTGCGGCGCGGATCATCTTCTGGAGCAGTTTGCCCCCGTACTTGGTGTGCATGCCGCTCCGACATCGCCGGCAGCTGCACCCCTTCATGTGGTTGGCCACGTCTGACCTTCCTCTCCTTCGGCGAACTCATTAGAGCGCGCCTCGCGCCCTAACACCCTGTTTAGAGAGAACACGCGACTACAGACAATCCAACCCTACGACGCCTCGATCAATAGAAATGCCATTAGACTTCCACGACAATCGTCAGCGATCCCGCCTGCGGATCCTCGGTCATTTCCTTGATCTGCCCCATCTGGGCGGCCTTGCGCTTCAGCGCCTCGGCGGTCACGCGGTTGATGGCCTGGTCGAGTTCCTGACGAATATCGCTCAATTCGCCTTCCAGGCGATCCGTGACCTTGCTCTGCAAGCCGGCCGTCTTCTCGCCGACCTTCTTCTCGATGTCTTTCTTCACCTGCTCCTTGAGGTTTTCACGCACGCTCTTGGAATGCGGGCCGGCGTCGTCGTAGGCGCGATCGCTGCGCTCGGCCTGGATGGTGGTTTCCTCCGACGCCTCGGCGGCGACGGTGACGGTGCCGGTGGTCGTCTCGACGGTGATCGTCACGCCGTTTTGCTTGCGCGTCGCGCGTGTGCCGTCGCGCTCGAAACCGCGTCGCTCCAACTCGTCGGCGAGGAGGCCGGCCATCTGCTCGGGCGGCAGCACTTCCAGGATCTCCAACTGCGTGCTAACGTGATCCTCGGCGCGGATCGTGCGATTGCTGCTCTCGCGGACACTGACACGATACGATCGGCTCATGATCGTCCTCCCTCATCCTTTCGTCATGGGGTCCAGTTGCCGGACGATGGCGTGAGCGCGCTCGACCAGCAGATCGCCCTGCACTTGCTCCCAATCGGCCTTCCACAACTGACTGGCGGCATAGCCCTCGTCGAAATAACCGACGCCGCGCGCTCGCCGCTCCCAGGTTTGCAGGCGGTCCAGCGTTCGCAGGAAGATCGTTGCCGCCTGATACGTCGCGGCACGGTCGGCGACGCGCAGGGCGGACATCTGTAAACGCGCGGTCCACATGCCGCCGTGAGCGTGCGGACCCACCAGCATCGCCGCGGCGTGCAACAGGAAACGCGCCAGGTCCATCCGGCCAGCCTGCTCCACCGCGTCGAGGAACGCCATCAGCACGCGCTCTTGCGCGAGACCGAGAACGCGCATGACCTGCGGTTCGGTGAGGCGTTCCTTGGCGCTCTCGACCTCGATCCAGCGACGCGTCAACTCCCGCTGCAAAGCTTCCAACATGCACGCGCCGGCGCCGTTTGTCCAGGGCGAGAAGTTCGGACGGGCGCCGGTCGGGGCCGTTGTGAAGTCCTCGGGGAAGGCCAGCCAGCACAGACCATGCTGCACGAACGGCTGCTCCGTCCGCAGATTGGCGGCGCCCAAGCCCTCGCCGGCGTTCCGCAGTCCCTCGTGGGCGAAGTACAGAAGGACACGATCGCCGAGCGTCAGGTCGTCCTCGCGCGGTCGCCAGGGCGGGTTTTTGTCGCCGGGGCGCTGTGCCGTGATCCAGATCAAAAACTCCAGCGTGTGGGCCGAGAACGTCAGCCCCAGCTCAGCCGGCGGCGTTCGTTCCCACAGACGGCCCTCGGTCGCGCGGTCGCCGCGCAGGAAGCGCTCGCGCCGCCAGCCGTCGCGCCGCGCCAGCAGCAGAACGACACCCTTGGCGAGCGTGTCCTTCACCAGATTGACGGCGTTGCGATGGAGGCACTTCGGGGCGGTGCTGCGGCTGTCGAGCAGCGGCAAGGCGCGCTCGGCCGGCTCGCGGTGTAGGAAATACCACAGCAGCCGCAGCAGGTTCGCTTCAAAGCGAGAAACGCTCTGCATGACTCCATCCATCCGCCCACGAGGGGAAAAGGGTATTTTCTCAGATCGCGTGGATGGTGCAATGTCGGCAGAGCGATTTCCGCCAGAGTTCACGCGCTTTCCAGTCGAATCGTTTCCCGGCAAGCTCCATCCTGCTGGCTCTCCCAGAAGCAGCGCAGCGCGACCTGGGCGCAGCGCTCCTGGAACTGAGCCGGCGTCTCCTGCAACTCCGGGTAGCGCGCGATGAAGTCGAGCATCTCCAGATACTCGCCCTCATACTGGCCGAGGATGCGGCGGGCCATCAGCTTCTTGTCGCCCGCCTCCATGTAGGTCAACTCGACCGCCTTGTCGATGCGGCCGGGGCGCGTGCTGATGAACTCGACCGCACCGTCCGGCAGCACACGCGGCTGACCCAGCGCCGGATCGACCTTGCGGATGTCGTTCGTCGTGATGATCGTGAACACGCCGTCGGAGCGCTCCACGCCGTCGAGGCAATTCAGCAGCACGTCGAACGACAACATGCCGAACGAACGGCCCTCCTCGCCGTCGTCCTCGTCGCCGTTGTTCTGATTGCGGTTCTTCTTCTTGCGCGGCAAGAGCAGCATCGAACCGAGGCCGCGGCGCGAGACGTTCTCGCGGCCGTGGAAGACGTTGTCGATGTCCTCGATCAGGGCCACGCACGGCACGTTGGCCTGCATCTCCGACCACGCCTTCATCAGCTCGGAGTTGGTGATCTCGCCGAGATTGTAGACGAAGATCGGCATGTCCAGCTCCTCGGCGAAGGCGCGGGCCAGGGCGGTCTTGCCGGTGCCGGGCGGGCCGTAGCACAGCCAACCGCGCTTCCACGGGATGCCGCGCTCCTGATACCACTCCTTGCTGCTGCGCCAGAGCAGGATCTCCTGGATCAGATCCTTGATGCGCCGCGGAAAGATCAGGTCTTCCAGCGGACTCTTGCTGGCCGTCACGCGCTTGCCCATCTGCTCGATGGTGTGCAGCAGCAGGCGAAAATGGCTCTGCTGATACCAGGCGACGCCGCCGGCGGCGTTGGTCGCGGCGTTGGCCCGGCCCGTGGTCAGCGCCGGAATGTGGCGGATGAAGAAACGGCGCACCTTGTTCTTGTTGGTGTAATCGACGTTCCAGGCGACGGCGTTGCGCTCCTGGCAGGCCGCCTTGATGATCCCCTCAACATCGACGGTGCCGCGGATGAAGGTGATCTTGGCCGGCGAACCGCGGTCCTGATTGTTGTTGCCCGTCGGCGCGGGGGTATTGCCGGCCGGCGCCGCGCCCTTCCCGCCGGTAGTGAACACAAACGGCGCCCAGCCCTTCCAGAAAATAATGTCGCGCTTGCCGAACAACTCGTAGGGAATCAGGCCGTACTTGCCGTCGATGGTGTGATCGTAGGCCGCGCCGTAGGTCTTGTCGTACAGCTGGGCGCGGCGGTAGTTGTGGATCAGATGGCCGACGACGGCCGTGGCGGTGGTGTCGTCGAGCAGCTCGACTTGCTGCACGAACAGGTTGAAGCACTTCCAGGCGACGGTTTTGATGCGGCCCCAGAAGCCCGCGACCAGGCCGAAGACGGCGCTGCCGGCAAGTAGTTTGGTGAAATCCATGTGCGACTTCTCTGCGTGACGAAGAAAAAAGCCCGGCGTCTCGGTAAAGACACCGGGCCGGCGTCACGGGTTCGTCCCACCAGCCCGAAGTGCCAGCGAGGGCTGTTTGCTGGCCCTCGCTGGCGCTTCGGGCTGGTTAATGCGGGAACGAACGCAGTAGCTCCACGCGCTTTCGCACCTCCGCCATCGTGGACGCGCGAACCGTAATGTGGCCGATCTTGCGGCCGGGCCGTGGTTTCTTCCCATACAGGTGCAGATGAGCGCCCGCCTGGGCCAGGACCGCCTTCACCTCCGGTAATTCGCCGATGAGGTTCAGCATGGCGCACGGACCGCGCGCATCGGTCGCGCCCAGCGGCAGACCGAGGATCGCCCGCAGATGGTTCTCGAACTGGCTCGTCTCGGCTCCTTCGATGGTCCAATGGCCGGAGTTGTGGACGCGCGGCGCCATCTCGTTGGCGATGAGAAGACCTCCCTGCTGAAAGAACTCGATCGCCAGGACGCCGACGTATTCCAGCGCCTCCAGAATGCGCGTGGCATAGTCGCGGGCCAGCGATTCAAGCTCCGGCGTCAGATCGGGGGCCGGAGCCAGCGATAGCCGCAACATGCCCTCGGCGTGATGGTTCTCCACCAGTGGATAGAAGGCCATCTGTCCGTCTCGACCGCGCACGGCGATCTGCGACAATTCGCGGTCAAAGCGGACGAACCCCTCCAGCAGCAGACCGGCATCGGTTTTGTCCCTGCCGGATTTCGTCAGCTTCTGCCACGCTTGCTCGGCGCCGGCGGGGTCGCGGATCACACACTGGCCCTTGCCGTCGTAGCCCATCCGCCGCGTCTTGAGGATGGCGGGACAGCCGGCTTCGGTCAGACCGCGATCGAGATCGGCTCGCGTCCGCACCGGGACAAACGGGGCGGTCGGGATGCCGACCTGCCGGAAGAAACTCTTCTCGTCGAGCCGGTCCTGGCTGACTTGCAGGGCGGCCGGCGGCGGATAGACGGCCAGACGCCGCGAGAGCTTGTCGGCCACTTCGACCGGCACGTTCTCGAACTCGTAGGTGACGACCTCCAACCCGGCCGCGAAGCGATCGAGGGCGGCGGCGTCGCTGAACTCGGCACGGATAAACTCGGCGAGATCGCGGACGGGCGCTTCGTGGGCGGTATCGAGGAAGCGGAATCGCAGACCAAGCGGGTAGCCTGCCAGAGCCAACATGCGTCCCAATTGTCCCGCGCCCAGCACGCCGATCATCCCGCGCTCTCCCGTGGGTCCGGATGGTCGAGGACGTTCTTCGTCTGCGCCTCTCGATAGGCGTGCAGAGCGGCGCGGAACTGCGGATGTTTGCCGCCCAGGATCGACGCGGCGAGCAGAGCGGCGTTGATCGCGCCGGCGCGGCCGATGGCCAGGGTCGCCACCGGAATGCCGGCCGGCATCTGCACGATCGACAGCAGCGAATCGACGCCGTGCAGCGCCTTGGATTCGACCGGCACGCCGAGGACCGGCAGCGCCGTCTTGGACGCCGTCATGCCGGGCAGATGCGCGGCGCCGCCGGCCCCGGCGATCAGCACTTCCAGGCCGCGCGCTTCCGCCGTCGAGGCATAGTCGAACAGCAGATCCGGCGTGCGGTGGGCCGACACCACGCGCACCTCGTAGGGAACCTGCAAGGTATCGAGCGTGTTGGCGGCGTGGACCAAGGTATCCCAGTCCGAACGCGATCCCATGATGACGCCGACCAGCGGTTGCATCCGTCGTGTCCTCCGTCCGCGTTGTCCCTGTTCGTTGTATCGGTCGCCGCCTTCGCCGGCTTCGCCCAGAGTTTTGGATCGAGCCGGCGCGGCGGATTTGCCTTGCACAAACGCAACCCACACCTAAAAAATAGAAAGGGTGCCCTCTCTCGCCCGGCGGATCTCTCCCGCGGAATGTCATGCCTATTGTTGCCGCCTGTCCGTACTGTCCGACTCGGGTGAAAGTGCCCGATCATTTGCTCGGCACGAGCTTCGGCTGTCCAAAGTGCGGCAATTGCTTCACGGTCACGCCGGCGGAGTCGTTGCCGGCCCGTCAGCCGCCCGCTCCGCCGCCGCTGGCTGCTCGGCCGACAGCGCCTACGCAGCCGCCGCCACCCCCGGCCGCCGATGCTCCCTGGTAGGTCACCTCGGACCCTGTCGCCGCTCCCGCGCCGGCTCCCCCCGAACCTCCACCACCTCCCGCGCCGACGATGCCCTCCCCGATCGTTCCCGCGTACACGCCCCCTGTCGATTTTCCTGAACTGTCCGCGCCCTCCTCTTCCACGTCGCCGGGTTGGATCAACGTCTGGGGCGCGCTCGCCTTCACACTGACCGCGTTGGCCCTGCTGTTGGCCGCCTTCACGCTGCCGCGCTGGTTGACGATCTCCTTCGCCGCGCTGGGGCTTCTGCTGGGTGTCGTCGGCGTCCTGGCGTCGCTGGAACGGTTGAAGATGAAGGACGCCGTCTGGCTGGCTCTCGGCGGCGGCGGCAGCGGTATACTTCTATTCGTCGCGCTGGTTCGGCCGGGCTGGATCAACGACCGTTGGGGCATGGATTTCGCCGTGCCCGAGCCGGATCGCAACAAGCTGACGATGGTTTCGCGCGACAATCCCTCCGAGGGCAAGGAACTGACGAGCGGCGACCACGTGGACGCGCAGACCCATGCCATCCGTCAGGGCGACGTGCTGGTCCGCGTCGAAAGCGCGAGCGTGGAGCGCGTGCTGGACAAGGAGCCGCCGGTTTTGCTCCTCGCGCTCTCCATCGCCAACGCCGGCCAACTCCACAACATCACGTATCAGGGCCAGGCCAGCGGCGAGCAGCGCGCCGTCGTGCGCGACAGTCGCGGCAAGGAACTGCAACGACGCGACCTGGGAGACAAGGCCAAAAAGATCGGACAGATTGGCACCGTCACCCTCCTGCCCACTCATGAGGTCAAGGACGTGCTGGCCGTCGAGGCACCCTGGTCGGGCACGGAAAATGTGGAGGTGGATCTGCCCTCGGCCGCCTGGGGGTGCGAAGGCGTCTGCAAATTCACAATTCCCGGAGCCTTTATCGTGCGGAAAAACCGCGGCAAATGAGGTGCGTCATGAGGTTTCCTTTGCCGGCCCGTGGTCCGCGTTGGGGCTTCACGCTGATCGAGTTGCTCGTGGTGATGGCCATTATCGCGATCCTGATTAGCCTGCTGTTGCCGGCGGTGCAAAAGGCCCGCGAGGCCGCCAACCGCACCAGCTGTCTCAACAATGTGAAGCCGCTCGGCCTGGCCTGCGTCAATTTTGAATCCGCCAACAAATGCCTGCCTCCGGCCCGCATCATGCGCTTGAATAAGGACAACGATGATGACGACATGAAGTGGCGCGGCGGGGCCACCTGGGCGGTTTACCTTCTTCCCTTCATGGAGCAAGACAACGCCTTCCAGCGTTGGAACTTCGACGCCTGGTATCATTATCAAGACCAGAACGTGAGGATGTTCAATGTGCCGTCGTACTTTTGCCCGTCGCGGCGAAGCCCGAACGCCGACACCCTGTTGAGCGTCAGCGCCGATCTCCTGGCGTTTCCCGGCGCTCGACCTCCGATCGACGATGACGGCGACGGACACTGGGAGCAGATCCCCGGCGCGCTGGCCGATTACGCCTGCAATGTCGGCCCATCCTCTTCCATGCTCGGAGGAACCTTTCGCATCAACAATCCTTTTGACAAAGGGGTCCGCCTGAGCAAAATCACCGACGGACTCAGCAACACCATCCTTCTCGGCGAGAAACACGTCCCGCTTGAGTATTGGGGCCAGGGCGGCTGGGACTGCTCCACCTACGACGGCGACAGCCCTCAATGCTCCAGTCGGGCGGGTGGGCCTGGCTTGCCCATCGCCCTGTCTCTGCGCGATCCGCGCTGGCTGTACGGCAGCGCCCATCCCACCGTTTGCAATTTCGCCTTCGTGGACGGCAGCGTCCATTCCCTGTCCAAGACGCTCGCGCCGGGCATCCTGGGACCGCTAACGAACATCAGCGACGGGCAGTCGCTCCCGCCCTACGAATGACGGGGCGTGGGCGAAAAAAACGAAAAAATCACGATTCTCCTCTTGATCCTGACGTAACGTCAGGGCGTACCATTCCCTCGTGACGCATTCATGGGAGGGCACGCCATGCGACCGCCGCCCTGGAAAGTCGGCGAGTTGGCCCGGCGCACGGGCCTGTCGGTGCGCACGCTGCACTGGTACCACGAGATCGGCTTGCTGACGCCGTCGTATCACACTGAGGCGGGACATCGCCTGTACACTGCCGCCGATGTGGCGCGCTTGCAGCAAATCAAATCGCTGCGGCAGCTCGGCTTCGCGCTGGAGGAGGTGCGCGCCTGTCTGGAGCGCGCCGATTTCTCGCCGTTGGCTTTGATCGAGCGGCATCTTGTCCGGCTGCGCGAGCAGATGGAACTGCAACGGCAATTGTGCGGCCGATTGGAGTCCATCGCCTCCCACCTGCGCGCGGCGGAGGAGGTCTCCGTCGAGGAGTTCATTCAAACGATTGAGGGCATGAACATGTTGGACAAATATTACACGCCGGAGCAGTTGGAACGGATCAAGGAGCGCGGCCAGCAAGTCGGCGAGGAGCGCATTCGCCAGGTCCAGGAAGAATGGCCGAAACTCCACGCCGAAGTGCAGGCCGAGATGGCCAAGGGCAGCGATCCGGCCAGCGAGCCGGTCCAAGCGCTCGCCCGCCGCTGGATGGGGCTGGTCAACGAGTTCACCGGCGGCGACCCCGGCATCGAGAACAGCCTGCGCAAGATGTACGAGCAGGAAGACAACATCGTCGGCATGGATGTGGCGGCGATGCGACCGATGATGGCCTTCATGGACAAGGCGATCGCGGCGGCGAAGAAAGCGGAGTGAGCCTCCGCTATGGCTTGGCTTCCAACGGCGAAACCATCTCCGCGGCAGGATGGCCGAACATCGACTGGTATTCTTTTCGCAAGGGCGCAAGGATGCGCTCTTGCTGTTCGGTCGGAAGATCGGCAACCTCGGCCCAGACCCAGGCAAGGACTTGACGGCACAGTCCTTCCTCGCTGGTCGGCGTCCGATAGTCGGCCACCATCTCGGGAACGCCGTTCTCAACCATCTGATTCGCCTCGCGGAACTGGGCGGCAGCCTCGCGCAGCGTCAGACGGCCGGCGCGGAGATCGGCGACGATCGCTTTCTTGATCTCGCTCCCGTGCGCCACCGCTTCGGAACGATGGCGCAGCGCCTCGGAACGGCGCGACTCGAAAACGATCCAGCGTCCCACCTGAAACCCGTTCGTGCGGTCGCCCAGCCAGCAGCCGGAGAAGAAGGACAGACCGACAAGCAGGGCGATCGCCGCGACGACGCACACACAAAGACGGGCGAAGAATTTCATGGCCCGAAAGCCTCCAGTTCAGCGTTGAACCGGGAAGAGGTCGAAATAGGGGCCGCACGCGCGGCCGCCGTGCTTCCTCAGCCGAGCAACTCCTTGATGGGGTTGCCACCCTTCTCGACGATGCGGATGGGCCGCCCGATTGGCGTATGGTTCTGTTTCTTGGCGTCGATGCCAAGCACCTGGCAAACCGTGGCCATGAAGTCCAGGGCGGAAATGGACCGCTCGACGACCGTGGCGCCTTCCTTGTCGGTCTTGCCGACGACTTGCCCGCCCTTGATGCCGCCGCCAACCATCAGCGTACTCCAGGCGCGCGGATAGTGATCGCGGCCAGGCTTGGCGCCGCGTGCGTTGATGCGCGGTGTGCGGCCGAACTCACCCATCCACACGATCAAAGTACTGTCGAGCAGACCGCGCTGTTTGAGGTCTGTCACCAGGGCGGAAATCGCGGGATCGACCTGCCCGGAGAGTTGCTTGACGCGGTCGAAGTTGTTCTGATGCGTGTCCCAGCCGCCCAGCGTCACCTCGACGAAGGAGACGCCGGCTTCGACGAGGCGGCGAGCCAGCAGACAGCCGTCGCCGAAGCGACCGGAGCCGTACGCCGCGCGCGACGAAGCCGGCTCCTGCGACAGATCGAACGCCTTGGCCTCCTTCGACTGCATCAGCGTGACGGCCCGCTGATACGTCGTCTTGTGGTCGGCGCTGGCGTCGGACTTGTAATCGCGGTAGAAAGCCTGCTCCATCTCTTGGAGCAATCCCATCCGGTCGTCGAAGTGGCCGCTGCCCACGAACGGCTTCAAGTTCTCGACGCCGCGCGTCGGATCGTTGACGACAAGTGGAGCGTGGCGGACGCCGAGGAAGCCGGCTCCGTAACTGCGGCCGATGGCCACGTAATTGGGCATGGCCGCGTCGGGCCGGCCGATCTCGGCGGAGGCGATCGAGCCGATGCTGGGATAGCTCAGTCCGCCTTGTCCCTCCTTGTAGCCGGTGTGCATGTAGTACTTGGCCCGGCCGTGCGCCCCTTCGCCGGTGCTCATGCCGCGCAGGATGGCGGCGTGGTCCATCAGCTTGGCGAGCTTCGGGAAATGCTCGCTGATCTGAATGCCGGGCACCGACGTCGGGATCGGCTTGAATTCGCCGCCGTCTTTGGTGCCGGGCTTCATGTCGAATGTATCCTTGTGGCTGGGACCGCCGTCCATCCACAGAAGAATGCAGGATTTATGCTTGACGGGCGCGTCCGCCGCCCGGCTCGCCAGCACTTTCAGCCAGCCCGACAGCGACACCGCCGATACACCGGCGGCCGACAACTTCAGCACATCGCGGCGCGAAAGGTTCCAGAAGCTCATGGGATTCTCCAGGCTCTCGTTAGTGATTCAACGTGAACTCACTGCTGTTGAGCAGCACCCACAGAATGTCGCCGTAGGCTTGGCGAGGCTCGTCTTGGTGCTTGCGGACCAGCGACAGCGTGCGGTCCAACTCGTGGCGCGTCGGGAGGCGCGACAGCGTGGACAGGTACAGTTGCTCGACGACCTGCGGCGGCGTTTTGCCGGCCTTGAGGATCGGGTTGAGCATGGAAGCATTGTTGAGTTGCGGCGAATTCATCAATCGCAGCACCTGCGGGATGCCGGCCTGATACTCGGTCGGGTCGGCGTTCTCGTCGCCCTTGAAGAAGTTGACGAACTGGGTGCGCGGCGTGATGTTGAGTCGCCGCGCGGCGGCCGCGTTTTGGCGGCGCGGCACGTTCACCCGACCGGGATCGCCGAGGACCAGGGTGAGCGAATCGAACAATTGCTCCGGCGTCACCACCTTGACGGCCATGCGAGCGAACAATTCGGGACCGGCCTCCTCGTTGCCTCCGGTGGGCTTGCTCGTCCGCTGATAGGCGTCGCTGTTGCAAACGGCGCGGAGGAGATATTTCACGTCGAAGCTGTTGGCCGCGAACTGGGCCGACAGGTCGGCGAGCAACTGCGGATGCGACGGCTGATTGCCGTCGTGCATGTCATCGACCGGATTGACGATGCCGCGGCCGAACAGTTGCGCCCACATTCGGTTGACCATCGCCCGGCTGAAGTAGGAGTTCTTGGCGCTGGTCATCCACCCGGCCAGCACGGGACGATAGGCGTCGCCGCTGCCGAGTTTCGGTTCCTCGGCTTGCAGGAACTTCGGCGGTACTCTCTTGGCGGAGATGGGCAGACGCAGCGGCCGGCCGCGACCGCTCTCGCTGATCTTGACGCTGCCACCCTGCCGCACGACCTGCCGCGGATTGCCCTCCATGCGCACCTTCGTGAAAAAGGCCGCCATGCCCCAGTACTCGTTTTGCTTCCAGCCGGTGAAGGGGTGATTGTGGCACTGAGCGCATTGCAACTGCACGCCGAGAAAAACGCGCGTGGCGTTGTCGGTCAGCTTGTCCGGCGTCGCATTGGCCAGGAAGTAGGAAACCGCGCCGTTCTTGTCCATGTCGCCGTCGGCGGTGACGATGTCGCGGACCATCCGGTCCCACGGCGCGTTCTTGTTGAAGTTCTCTTCGAGCCACTTCGTCATCTTGTCGAACTGGACGAAGCGGTTATCGGAATTGCGCGGCAGTAGCAAGGCCTGCCAAATGTCGGCCTGATGCTTGCCGAAATCGCTTCCGGCGAGCAACTCGTCGATGAGTTTGGCCCGCTTGTTCGCGTCGCGGCCGTCGAGGAAAGCCGCCGCCTGCTCCGCGGAAGGGATGTGGCCGGTGAGGTCCAGATAGACGCGGCGAACGAACTCGGCATCGTCGCAGCGCGGCGAGGAAGCAATCTTATCCGCGCGAAGGCGGGCGTCAATCGCCTCATCAATGTGCCGTGCGAGGGCACGGCTGTCCAGCTTGGCTCCGTTGGGGATGAGGGAGGCGTTCTTGTCGGCCGCGACGGCCGCGTTAAGGGTCGCGGCCAGCGTCAGCACGGCGACGGGGAGGCTGAGGAGAATTCGTCGCATCGCTGCGGTGCGCTGTTCCATGAGTGCGTCTCCGAGGCAACCTCTTAAAACACTCGCCGAAAGGCGTGTGAAAGTTCTGTGGTGTCAAACCCCGCCGGTCGTCCAAAGTTTCGCCCGGCGGACACTTTAACTATCCTCTCATCTCTCTTGCGAGGGCGTCGAGGCTTCGCGGAGAATTCATGGCCGTTTTCTCCGTGAAGCAAGTATAATCCACCCCACCGAATCGTGCCACCTTTGCGGTCGTGCTGCCGTGGATGCCCACCATGTCGATACGGACCGGGTCGGACCTGCTGGACGCGCTGCGGCGAAGTGGAGTGCTGGACGCCGCCCAACTCGACAGCCTGACCCGCGATGCACTGGCCGCCGCCGATCCGCGCGCG
This sequence comes from Gemmataceae bacterium, assembly GCA_036557825.1. Classification (GTDB taxonomy): domain Bacteria; phylum Planctomycetota; class Planctomycetia; order Gemmatales; family Gemmataceae; genus JAJPHU01. The sequence goes on along the minus strand of DATBGU010000195.1, from coordinate 8,221 downwards.
TTGGCCCGCGAACTGCTGCGCCGCGACTGGCTGACGCCCTATCAGGCCAACCAGCTTCTACAAGGACACGGCGCCGACCTCGTGCTCGGCCCCTATCTGCTGCTGGAGCGCTTGGGCGCCGGCGGCATGGGCCAAGTTTTCAAGGCCCGTCATCGCCATCATGGCCGCACGGTCGCCCTCAAGGTGATCCGTAAGGAGCGTCTGAGCAACCCCGACGCCGTCCGCCGTTTCCTGCGCGAGATCCGTCTCGCCGGTCAACTGTCCCACCCCAACGTCATCGTCGCCCTCGACGCCCACGAGATCGACGGCACGTATCTACTCGTCATGGAGCACGTCGAAGGGGTGGATCTCGCCCGCCTCCTCAAGCGACAAGGTCCGCTGCCGGTGGCGCAAGCGTGCGCCTACGTGCGGCAGGCGGCGCTGGGGTTGCAGCACGCCTTCGAGCGCGGACTGGTCCATCGCGACATCAAGCCGTCGAACCTGCTTGTTTCGACCCGCGACGGCAGCGTCAAGGTGCTCGACCTGGGGCTGGCGCGGCAGGAACACCTGACTCAAGAGGAGAGCAGCACGCTGACCGAAGACGGCCTTGTCATGGGCACGCCGGACTACATGGCCCCGGAGCAGATCGAGGAGTCGCGCACGGTGGACATCCGGGCCGACATCTACAGCCTCGGCTGTACGCTGTATCACCTGCTGGCGGGCCGTCCACCGTTCCCCGGAGAGTCGGCGGCCAAGAAGCTGGCGCGCCATCTGACGTCTACGCCGGCCGCGATCGAGTCGCTGCGCCCGGACGTGCCGCCGGGGCTGGGCGTGGTGCTGCGCAAGATGATGGCCAAACATCCCGAGCAGCGCTACGCGACGCCTGCCGAGGTCATCGTCGCCCTGACGGCCGCGCTGGCGGCTGTGCCGGTTGCCGTTCCCGCCGCGTCGCCGGCGCTGCCCATGACGGCGCCGTCCGCCGATCCGTTCACCGCCCTTTCAGGGGCGGACACCGAGGAAGGCGGACGCACTTCCCGGCAGCGGCGCGGACGCCGAAGCCGGGTCGGCTTGTTGAGTGCGGCCGCCGCCGTGGCTGTCTTGCTGGGGTTGGGTGTGCTGCTCTGGTGGGGCTGGCATTGGCGACGGCCGACGACGACGCCGGAGAAGGAAAAGCTGTCGCCGCTGGATGTGCTGAGCGCCGAGCAGATCCCGGAGGTCGAGCGCTTCGCGTCGCAACCGGCCGAGTTGGTAGCGGTGCTGGGAAATCATGGACTGCGGCACGAGGGCGAGACGGCGACCGTACTCGGCGTTGCCTGCCCGCCCAGCGGCGGCCTCGCGGCCAGCCTCAGTCAAAGCGGCGTCCTGTGTTTGTGGGATCTCGAAAGCGGTCGCGAACGCCTTCGGTACTCCTCACCTGGTCGCCGAAGCGGCCTGACGTTTGACTGTGACGGAACCCGCCTGGCGGTTACCGGAACCGGGATTGAGGTGCTGAGCTGGAATGGTGTCCGCCTCCAGCGGTTGTTCGCGCTGGACGACAAGGCCACGTTTGAGCGGGCGACCTTCAGTCCCGACGGCGACCTGCTGGCCGCCGGCGGCGCGGACACCAAACTGCGCGTCTGGGATCTGCGGCAGGCGCCGCCGAAAGCCACCGTTCTGGAAGGGCATACCAAAGCGATCGCGCGTGTCGTCTTCACGGCCGACAGCCGTACCCTGTTCTCCTGCGGCGACGATGGACTCGTTTGCCGCTGGCAGCGCGACGGACAAACCTGGACGAAAGGAGCGACGCGCCGGCACGAGTTTCCGCTGCGCGATCTGGCGCTGTCGCCGGACGGTCGAACGCTGGCGGTCGGTTCCCGCACCGGATGGGTGTCGCTGTGGGATCTCGCCGACAACCGCGACAAACCGCGACTCTCCTTCCAGATCGCGGATCAGCGCTGCAACGCTCTGGCGTTTTCGCCGGACGGCAAGACGCTCGCCGTCGCCGGCGGGGCGCGCGTGGCGCTGTGGACGGACCTGGATCAGAAGCAGCCGACGGAAGCCGCCGTTCTGGACGGGGCTTGCTCGTATGTTAACGCGGTCGCTTTCACGGCGGACGGAGATTTCCTGGTCGCGGGAACCAGTCCCAACGCCGTTCGACTGTGGCGGCGCGAGGGAGCGGCATGGCGGCCGCATCTGCCGCCGCGCGGGCACACGAACGTCGTTCGAGGGCTGTCGTTCTCCCCGGACGGCAATTCGTTGGCCTCCGTCTGCTTGTCGCGATCGCTCTTCGTGTGGCCGCTGACGGCAGCGGAGTTCGGTTCGCCTCGTTTGTTGGGGGGAACAAACCCTGTCCTGTCGGGGCCGATCCATTCGCCGGACGGCCGGACACTGGGTCTGGGCCTCGCGGGGAACCTGCAACTGTGGAACCCCGACGGGCGCGGTCCGACGGCGCTCCGCGAGAACCTGGGACAGGGAGTCAATGTGTCCGGCGTGTCGTTCGCGCCGGACAGCCGAACCGTCTCGGCGGCGTGTACCGACGGCAACGTTCGCGTCTGGCTCCTGGACGGTCCTCCGCCGCGCACGCCGCAAGTTATCAAGGCGAGCGACAAGCCTCTGACCGCCGTGGCTCTGTCGCCGCGCGGCCGCAAGCTGGCCGCGGCCGGCCACGACGGCGGTGTCCGCCTCTGGACCGGCGCCGAGGGACGCTGGAGTCCATTCGGCAGCGCGCTGCAACATCCCAAAGTCGTGACGGCCGTACTCTTCACCCCCGATGCGGAAACCGTTATCACCGCCTGCGACGACGGCGCTCTCCGCCTCTGGGACGTGCGCTCGTCCAAACCGCGCACGCCCGCCGCGCTGGAGCCGCGTCACCCCAGCGTCATCCGCGCCGTCGCTTTGTCGCCCGACGGACAAACCCTGGCCTCGCTCGACGCGGAGGGACGGCTGATGTGGTGGGAGACGACTTCCTGGACCAAGCGCGGCGAGTTGCGTGTGCCGTTCGCGCCGCGCAGCCTGGCGTTCGCTCCCGACGGCCGGCACGTCGCCACCGGCAACGACAACGGCACGATCTACATTCTGCGTCTCGCGCCGCGCGTCCCCGGTTAGCGACAACGCGGAGCGGAGCGTGGACCCGCTCTGCTCCGCGGCTAATCGGACGGGACTTCAGCGATACACCCGCAGCTTGGGGAAAACCTTGCGCAGCTCAGCGATCCCCTGGCGCGTGACTTTCGTCTCGTTGACGCTGAGGGACTCCAGCTGCTTCAAGCGATGAAGGTGAGCCAATCCCGCATCGGTGATGCTTGTGGCACTGAGAGACAAATACTCGATCTGGGTGAGTTTTTCGATGTCTGACAAGCTGGTGTCCGTGATGGGATGGCCGTCCAGATTGAGCATTTTGAGGTTGGTCAGCCTCTGCAAGTGCTTCAGTCCCGCGCCCGTGATTCGGCCTTCGGCAGCTGGTTTCTTGGACAACAACCCTTTCATCAAGACCTCCATCTGGCGATCGCGATCTTCCAGGTTCAGCCTGTGCAAATTGGTTAATCCACGCAGATGAACCAGTCCAGCATCGGTAATGGCCGTGTTGTCCAGTTCCAGATACTCAAGGCGGGAAAGCGCTTTCAGATGGGCCAGGCCGGCATCCGTGATTTTCGTGTCACCCAGATGCAATTCGCGGAGACGCCGAAGTCCCTTCAAATGGACCACACCGGCATCCGTGATTTCCGTGCCGGTAAGCCACAGTTGTTCCAGTTCGGTGAGGTGCTCGAAATGTTTCATCCCGTCATCGCTGACCTTGCTGTAGATCATGAATAGCTTTCGCAGGTGCGGCAGCGCCGCGAGATGCGCCAACCCCTCGTCGGTGAGATACGAGCCGACGGAAACGTCGCGGAGCTTGGTCAGCTTGCGGAGGTGAGCCAGACCCGCAGCCGTGATGTTTCCTTTCTCTTCGGAGAGTGAAATGTGGATACTTAGTCTTTCCAGGTTGTGGAGGTGTTCCAGATGCGCCAGCCCCGCATCGCCGATCTTGGTATCGTCCAGCGAGAGGTCACGTAGATTTCGGAGCCCCTTGAGGTAAACTAATCCCTTATCGGTGATTTCAGTGCCGTCGAGTTTCAGTCTTTGAAGATCGGTGAGTCCTTTCAGGCAAGCTAGGCCGGTATCCGTGATCGGGGCGCGGAAGAGATTCAGACTCCGAAGTCGCGGGAAGGCGGTGAGAAAGAACAGATCCTCTTCCGTGTTCTTGCGGCCAAGACGAATGCTCTCCACCGGCGAATCAGGCTGCTCGTCATCCTCGTCGATGACCGCTCCTTGTTTCTTGAGATAGTCGAGGGCCAGCTGCTGATCCGCTGGAATCAACGGTTCGCCGAGGGCGGCGAGGGCTTGCGCCGCCGTCGTATCGCCTTTGTGCTGCTTCAGGATTTGCCGGAAGAGCTTATTGGCCCGCTCGGAGCCGTCGCTCAGGGCGTCGTGGATGCCGCGCAGCAGAAAATAACTCCGCTCGCGCTCCTTGCTTTTCTCCTGCTCGATCCGCGCTTCGACGGCGTCAAGTTGCTCGCCGGCCTGTTTCAGCGACTCCGCATCATCGAGCTTCAGCAGCACGGCGATCAGGCCAAGGCGACAATTCATGTCCTTTGGGTCGTCCTTGATTCCGGCGCGCAATTCCTCGGCAACCTTGTCGAACTGCTTGCGATCCGCATACGCCTTCGCCAGCAAGAAACGGTTGTGCGCGTTGTCCTTGATCTCGATGCGCCGGCGCGCGAGGGTGATGGCTTCATCGATTTTCTTCTTCTCGGCGAGAAGCAGTGTCAGCATGTCCCAGGCGCGATCGCGGGACGGATCGAGCACGACGGCGCGGCTCAGGTGGTTCAGGATCTTGGAGGTCGCATCCTTTTCTTCTTGAGGGGCCGCCGCGTCCGCAGCTTCGCCCATACCCATTCCCGCCTTACCTATAGATGGCAGAGTTGAGAGGGATGGGCCGCTCTTCGTCCATTCGTTGTATCACCATCAGCACGTCGGCCAGGATTTCCGAGGCGGCGGCGGCCGTGGCCTTGTCCGGTTTCTTCGTCAATTGCTCCAGGCGCTCCATGCCCCAACGCACGGTTTTCCGGTTCTCGGCGGGGAGAAGTTCCACCACGGAGCGGCTTTTCGCGGCGAGAAAATCCGCGAACGAAGACGGATCGCCTTTTACCTCAAGCTTGCCGTTGAGGATGCAGGCCAGCAGTTGCATCAGCACGGCCGAGCCAACCATTTTCGGATCGTCGGGCGCCAGCCGGGCGACGCGGCCCATGTCGGCGGCGCACTCGGGCGTAAGGGCCGCGGCCACCATAGTTGACTTTCTCGCCTTTGACGGCACGGAGGCCCGCGTCGAGGAGGGCATGAATCCAGTTCGAGCCAATGCGGCGGAAATACGGTTTGACTTCGCGCGGCGCCAACTCGATGGCCCGATCGTAACAGCGGCGTGCCTCCTTTCGCATCCGCCGCATGTCCGCGATTTGTTTCGCCGTCGGCTTTTTCTCAAGCAGCTGAGGGATTACCACCTTCGCGTCGAGCAGATGAAAGGTGAAGCCTTTATCTCCGAACAAGGCGTGGACGGCCCTCCCGTCCACGCACTCACCCAGGGCGAGCCAGGCCCGCCATTCGTTCGGCGCTTCCTTGACGGCGCGGCGCAGCAGTTTCTCGCCCTCGTCGATTTCGTCGTTGCTGACCAGGGCGTCGCCCAACTGGGCCAGCCAGCGCATGTCGTCGGGATGCTCGCGCACCTGCTGACGGCAAATGGAGACGGCCTTGGCATATGCCTCTTCCGACTCCTTCTTGCGTTCGGCCTTGGAATAGAGCCGGCCCAGGCGCAGATAGCGCTCGACGTCGCTGGGATCGCCTTTGAGTTGTTTCCGCAACCGCGCGATCTCCGCCAGCGGATCGGGCTTGTCGCCGTTAAAGGAGCAGCCGAACGTGGTGGAGAACCCGACACCGACAACGACGCCGACCTCCGGCAGTTTGGCGAGTTTTCGCAGCTTGGCTTTGTCCACGCTGCCGGCTTGAGCGCGTCCGGGGATGAGGCTGAGCGCAAGGAGAACGAGAGCAGTCCGCGCGTTCATGATCGAACCTCCTGTTTCGCATCATGAGGACGAAGGCGAGGGGGAATGGGGAGAGTTTACAAAGGATGAGCGATCCACGTCAATCGCGGTCGAGAGGAAGTGAGGCCCCCTTACCAGCCCGCAGCGCAAGCAAGGGAAACCCAATCCCTTGCTTGCGCTGCGGGCTGGTAAGTTATTTCGGCTATCGCTGCGCCGTCACTGTGAATCGCGTTCCGACGCTGCGGCCCTCGCGATCAGGGTCGTAGTATTCGTAGGCCCGCGCGCCCGGCGTGCTGATCTTCACCGCCATCGTCGCGCGCAGATGATACGTCAATTCCAGCGGCGTCTTCGGGGCCAACTCGCGCAGGTAGACGAGGACGTTGCGGCCCTGCACCTGAAAGCGAGCGATGCAGCCGGTCTGGACCAGCGCGGCGAAGTCGGCGGCGTCCACGGTGAAGCCGGCGGGCACCGGTAGATCGAGCATCACCATCGCCGCCTTCTCCGGCCGATTATTGGCTACCTTCACAGTCGCTTTTGTTGTTTCACCGACGCGCAGTTCGGTGCGGTCGTAATCGAGGCGAACCGTCAACGCCTCCGCCCCGTCCGGCTTCTTCTCCGGGACGTGATAGCGCAGTGTCACCTGATAGCCGGCCCCCGTCTTCGTCGTCTCGGTCAGTTGCAGCCGCTGGCGACCGACGGCGAGAAAGGCCGAGAGATCGAGTTGCTTGAGTACCTCAGCCTGATCGGCGGGAATGACGATTTCGCGGTGGAGCTTGTCGCCGAGTTCGACGAGTATACGGCGCTCGCCGTCGTTGGAGGCGCCGTCGGCGGCCAGGAGTGCTTTGAGCGTCAGCACGGTTGCTTGCGTCGAGTGCCAGGTGCCGTGCGGATCCTTCTGAGCCACTAGCCACGAGAGCGCGCCGCGCGCCGTGTCAGGGTGGCGCTTGCCGTGAAGCAGCGCCAGCGCCGCCAGGGCCGTCGTCTCGATCTGACCGCTGCGACCGGCGCCGTAGAACGTGGTCCGCGCCCCGTCGGGCTGCTGCCACCATACCTGTTTGCCATCCTCGCCGGTGCGCTTCAGCGATTCCAGGTGATCGAGGTAAAGACTCGCTGACCCGCCTTGCGGATCGAGGGCCAGCAGCGCGTTGCACACCAGAGCGAGGACGTGCGCATCCTTGATGCTGTCCGGCGGATGACTCAGCAGGAAATCGCGGGTCGGTGCAGGATTGGCAGCCTTGGAGTTGGCGTAGACGGCCCAGGCGATGTACGCCGTCGTCGCCAGCTTCGCGTCGCCGCCGTGGGCCGGGGCGTCGTGGGGCGCGTGGCCCTCGGGAGCCCAGGAGCCGTCGCTTTTGCGCTGGTCGAGCAGCCAACGGCGTGTGCGGGCGATAAGCTGCGGATCGACCTCGTGAACGCGGGCCATGTCCTCGAACTCCATGAGTCCGTAAGCCGTCAGCCTGCGGTTGGCCGGCGGATGACCGAACCAATCGAAGCCGCCGCCGGACACCTCGAAGCCGACCAGCCGCTGATAGCCGAGATGGATGTACTGCCGCGCCTTGGCCTCGACCTTCGGGGCGCTGAGGTTGTGGCGGCGCAGATAATCGAGGGCGAGAATGTTCGGATACGTAGTGGAGGAAGTTTGCTCGAAGCAGCCGGAGGGCATCTGAAAAATGCCGTCCAGCCCCTCGACGAGTTGGCTGAAGCTGGATGGATAAATCTTCACGAACGCTTGCACGCTGCCCTCGATGGCGTTGTTGGGAACGAGCAGCGTCGCCCCGCCGGGCTGCTGGAGCGTGCCGTTGAAAACGTGCTCGACGCGCCGGCCGTCAGGCACGACCTCGATGCGGCGTTTCAGGGCGTCGGCGATGCCGGAAGCCGAGGCGCTGACCTGCAATTCATGCGTGCCGGCTTGCTTCGCTTTCACGCGGTAGAAGGTCGAACGCACTTCGCGGGGGGCCAACTCCAACCGTTGCTCGGCGTCGCCTTGCAGCACAAACCAGGGAGCCGGCTTCAGCGTCAGCGTGACAGTTTGCGGATTATCGAGATAGTTGTAGACGACGACCGGCACACTCACTTCGTCGTTGCGCGTCAGCGATACGGGCAAGTTCAAATCGACAAAGAACGGCTGGAACACTTTCAAGGGCAGCTGCGTAGCGCCGAGCCGGCCGTCGGCGGCGACGGCGCTGGCGCTG
>DATBGU010000194.1:0-132654 GCA_036557825.1 Gemmataceae bacterium | reverse complement strand
CGGCCGTGCGCCGGTGGTTGTGGTCGGAAGGGGTTTTTCCACAGGTCGGCGGTGGTATGGCCGTCGAAAAACTCCCAGTCCCAACGCGAGAAATCATCCTTTCGGCCCTCGCCCCTGCGGCGTAAACTGCATCAGTCGAGCGTAAGACGTTTGCTTCCACACGCTTAACCCATGCCTCCAAGTTGCCGGGTTGAAAGGTGAATGGGCCTCTGACTTTTGGAAGTGGCTAACTACCGAGAGCGGGGGCATCGTATGCGACGGTGAAGGAGTAACTGGAAAGCGCTTTGATGATGCCGTTGATTCGATGTTGTCCCTCATTGCTGCCTGTGCGTTCGTGGATGGAAACTCTCATGTACATCAGGGAGAGAACCCTCTGGACGGGCACATCATTGGTCCCGGTTTTCCGAAGGACGAACTACCAGATGCTCATTCAATGGCCTCCCATTGACTGACCCTGATCGTGGAAGCAGGTGAGGCGGTCGTTGGCTCGTCACGGGGCGGTGCCGTCGCCATGAACCTCGACAGCGGCGATGCCAGACTCGTCTTGCTCTGCCCAGCCTGGAAGAAGTGGGGAATTGCTAAGACGGTAAAGCCCGGCACGGTCATCTTGCACAGCCGAGCCGAAGACGTTGTGCCGTTTGCCGACAGCGAGGAACTGGTCAAGAACAGTGGTCTGCCCGCCTCGGCGTTGATCGAGGTCGGCGACGATCATCGGCTGGCCGACCCGGAGCCGCTGCGAGCAGGCACCGGGGAAGCTGTACGTGCAAGGCGGGGTGAGAGAAGGAAGCGGCAGGGCAAGGTTTGTCGGATTTCCGAAGCGTTATTTGTCGGATTTTTTGGTTTTTCTCGACAATCTGACAGCCCGCCCTCTTGCCATAATCTCTTGTAATTTTTGGCCTTACGGCGACATAAGCCTCGTGCGGAAGCCAAACCCGTCCTCTCCGCTTGCCTGCTGGCCGATGTGTCCTAACTTCTTTGATGCATCGGCCTTTGCCTTTCTGAGTCGGGGGTGGCCGTGCCGCAAGCGCCTCAGCACTGGGCGCGAGCAGGCCCGGAATCACGCCCGGGCCTGGCTCGCCGTCAGGTGTCGTTCCACGGGTAACCGCCACATGAGATTCCCTCCCACACGGCAGGCCATTATGGTAAGGGATCAACTTGATTCGGTATTGTAGGATTAGTTTGAAGAGGTTGCCTTCGGGGAGTTGCGGGTCTGGCGCGTCTGTCACCGCATGCTGTGCCACGCCGACCACACCGAGGAGGCGTACCAGGCGACCTTTCTCGTACTGCCCCAGCATGCCACGGAAAGTCCGACGCCAAACGGCTTACGTGGCCACACATCCTGTGCAGCCGGCTTGTTCTTCCGGCCGCTCGATGAGGGCCGGCCGCATCGGCAAAGAGGGGGCTGCTACGCCCAATCGCGCGCGCTCGGCGGGCATGAAGGCGGCCAGCACCTGGGCCACGGTCGCATAGAAGCCACGCTCCGCTTTGCGGCGCAGGCCGGCGGCGAACGACGGCACCCACCAAGCCAGATGATCGCGCAAGAAACTGCGCTGCGCGTCGGCGCAGACACACGTCTGCTCGGCGGTGCATGCCAGTCGTTCTTTCCGCAACAAGAACGCCATGAATTCCAGCTCGAGGGCCAGATGATCCGGACGTTCCGGAGACGCATGCGTCGTCTGGATTCCGAAGGCACGGTAGAACCCGGCGATGTCGGCCAGCTGTTGAGCGCGGAAGAACGCCTCGGCCGACGAGCAATACTCGGTCTCGTAAGGCGGGCATTCGCGCGGTAACACGAGGCCGAAGACGTCCGCGTGTGCTGCACGCAAATCATTCAGCGACAGTGGCGCATCGATCGATAACGAGGTCCAATCGAGTCGAGACGGCGGTAGCTCGCCGAAGCCCAGCGGAATGGGTGACTCGCTAGCCTCCTGGCGAAGCAGCTCCGTCGCGGAAATGGCCAGCCGCCGTCCGTCCGCATTGAGGACCAGGCTAACGTCCGACATGAACGGATCGCTCACGGCGGCCGCCAGAAAGTGATAGAGAAACTCGCTCGCCACAGCGAGAGCAGTGTCCTCGGCGATGGTGCCCATGTTAGCCACCGTTTGTCTCCTTAAATCGAGTTGACGTGTCGCGCCCTGGGCCGCTCGAAAGTCGGTTCCTCGATGGTCAGGCGCACGACTTCCTCGCCGCGCTTGTTAAAGCCGAGTACGGTATCGTTGTAGATCGTCTGCACCTTCTCCTTGCCGTTGGGCAGCCGTACCGGGATCTCGGCGATCTTGGGGCCTTTCTGAATTTCGAAGCGGAACAGGACGTGCCTTTGGGCGCGAAATAGTTGCAATACCGCCAGCAGCTCACGGTCGGGGCAGGAGTATTGCTCGATGGCGTGATCGACGCCGGGACCGAACATCTGCATCAGGTAATCGCGCGGCACCCAGCGCGGCGGGATGTAGAAGCCGTTCGGCTCCGTGCCGAACTGCGGATACAGCGGCAAGGCCACCTGGCGCTCTCGAACCAGGAAGTAGAGCGGAGCATCCGGAGCCTGCTTCCAGGCGCCGTCCTCGTTCACCTCGACCAGCCCCTGCATGCGGATCTTGCCGACGCAGGCCGACATGCACCGCGTCTCGACCGGGACGCCCTCCGGCCCGAGCGTGGGATCCCTGCCCTCGATGCGCGGGTAGCAGGCAACGCATTTTTCACTGGTGCGCGTCGTGCCGCGATACATGACTTTCTTGTAGGGGCAACCCTCGACGCACTTGCGGTAGCCGCGACAACGCTCCTGATCGATGAGAACGATCCCGTCCTCCGGCCGTTTGTAGATGGCCTGCCGCGGACAGGCGCCGAGACAGCCGGGGTAGGTGCAGTGATTGCAAATGCGCGCGAGGTGGAAGAACCACACGCGATGTTCGGGTAGCTCCACCGCGCCGCCGTGCTGGCCGTCGCGCCATTTGCCGCCCGTCGCCGTGTCCTCGTGGATGTTGGGATGGCGCCATTCCGCATCGGTGGGCAGGTAGCCGAGCACGGTCTGCGGTCCCGCGGCGTCGGGATAACCCTGGACGGCCTCGAAGATCGTCTTGCCCTGAAAGACCCCGTAGGGTCGATCGCTCCCTGTCTGGCCGGCGTCCCATACTTGCCCGCCGGGATTGGCCCGTTCCAGCATGGCCAGCAACTTCGCGTCCCAGAATTGCGGATAGCCGCCATAGGGTTTCGATTCGACGTTGTTCCACCACATGTATTCCTGGCCGCGCGAGAACGTCCAGGTGCTCTTGCATGCCATGGTGCAGGTCTGGCAGCCGATGCAGCGGTTGAGGTTGAAGACAAAGGCGAACTGCCAACGTGGATGCTTCTCCTCGTAAGGAAAGCTCATTTTGCGGCCAAGTTGCCAGTTGAACACGTCAGGCATGGTCGCCCCCCTTCGTTCGCCATTGTTCCGGGATGCCCAGTTCGAGCAACTCCGGTTCCTCCTCTTCCGGCTCGGCTTCCTCGCGGATCGACACCTGGAAATGGAAGACACCCGTCTGCCGGATCAAGTCGGCGATGCGCTGGCGCAGATTGGCTTCGCCGAAACGATCCCACAGTTCGCGCAAGGCCGGATAGAACGGATCGCGGAACAGGCCGAGGATCGACTCGGCCCCCCATCCCATCCAGGCATATTCCTGAACCACGCACTGGAGCATCAGCTCCGGATCGCCTTGGAGCGAGATCGCCTCGAAGGACAACGGGTCCTCCGCTTCGGCGGGCCGACTGGCCGGATGCACTTTCGGAACGAAACGCGGTGCTTCAGAGTTCATGGCCCCTCCCGCTTCAGGTCTTGCCGATCACCCGGACGTAGCCGCCCACTAGATAGCGCCGGTTTTGCGGCGTCTCTTGTGCGGGTCCGTAGCCCCGCGTGCCCGCCTCCCAGGCGCCCTGGCCCTCGATGCCGCCGTCTTCGGCCTTGGTGATTTTGATGAGCGTTTCCTTGGGCACCGTGTTGACGGCATGGTTGTCCACGTCGAAGCCGAATACGAAACCCATCACCCCGGTTCGCTTGTGGAATAGCGTGTCGGTCTGGTGCATGGGGGGCATCCAGCCGCGCGTGATGCTCTGGTGCGAGCCGTAGCGATAGCTGGCCTGATAGCCGGTGTCGGCCGCCAGCGCCCGACCATCGGCGCGTGTCTGATGGCCGCGCACGCTGCGCTCGGAGGCGATCCAGCCGGTGTGCTTCATGATCGTGAAGTTGTACGGCAGGCCCGGATTGAACACGACGCGCACCATGCATCGAAACGCCTTGTGGCGCGGTCCCGTGTCTGTCGCCCAACCGACATACGGCCGATCGAGCGGATTGGCATCGACCCACACGTAATCGCCTTCCTTCAGGCCCAGTGCCGCCCCCGCATCGGGATTCATCTGGATTTGCCGATCGGCCACACCAGGGGCGCGCTTGTCGGCCCGGTACGGATCGCCGAAACTGTCGCTCCAGATCCAGTGCCAGTCTACAGTGGACCAGGATGAATGCGTCGAATGCCGGCTCTTGGGTGTCGAGCAGAAGAAGCGGAAACCGTCTTTCCAGAGCGGGTTTACCGTTTTTTTGACCTTGCTCCACGGCATCTTGATATTGCGGATCTGCCGCAGCTCCGCATCGGTCGTCTCCAGCTCGATCTTGTAATCCACCGCCCGGATGAACGGGCTGGTGGAGACGATGACGTTGGGTAGATACGGCGTGGCCTCGACGGCCTCGCGGTGGACGATGAGGTTTTCACCGTACTCGATCGCCTCAGGGATGTCGCTGTAGCCGCACAGGCGGCCACAATCGGTGTAGAACGGGATCGAGTCGTGGACCTGTTCCCAGAACGGCACGCGCGGATAGGTGCGAAACAGCATCAGCGCCGCCCCCGGCTCGCCGCCGTACTTGCCCGCCAGCAGATCCTCGACCTGATACGACTCCTTCTCGCCGCGCGTCGTGGTCGAGCTATCGAAGACGCGCTGCAAGTACACCTTCGCCTGTTTCTGGGTGATGAACTTGAAGTAATCGGCGAAGCGCGGATCCTTGAAGGTGGCGGCCCAGGCGCGAGCGACCCCGGCGAAGACCTCGGCGTCGTCGCGCGAATCGTGGACCGGCTTGATGCCGCCCTTCCATACTTGCAGGAAAGGGTTCGAGCAAGACGCGCCACACTCGATGTCCTCGAACTCGACCCAGGAGTTGACCGGCAACACCACGTCGCTATACTCGGCCGAGCCGGTCCACTCGATCTGCTGATCGACGATCAAATCGACCTTCGGCAACACATTGACGATGAGGTGATAGATCCACTTGGCCTGGTTGAGGAAATTGGCGTTGTTGTACCAGATGGCCTTGGTCGGCGTCGGCAGGTGCGTGCGGCCGGTGAAGACTTTCCGGCCGCCCGCCGTCTTCATCGCCAGAACTTTCTCGCCGCAGGCCCAGTACGACGGATCTTCACCGTCGCTGAGATGGCGCAGGTGTTCGTGGGTGAGGCGTACCTGGGGATCGAGGACGGGGTGGAAGGGGTCTTCGTGGGTGTAGACGCCGACGCCGGGTCCGCTCCACGACGAGGCTTGCAACAAGGCGCCCTTGTAATTGCCCGCCCAGGTATGCACGCCGGCGCCGTGCTTGCCAATGTTGCCCGTGAGGATCAGCGGTAGGTACGTGGCGCGATTGTGCAGCGTGGCGTGGAAATAGTGATTGATCCCCTCGCCCAGATGGATGGACACGGGATGGCCGGCCTTGGTCGTCTGCCAAATATCCTCGGCCAGGCGCTGAACGAGTTCGGCCTTCGCACCGGAAATCTCCTCGACCGTCTTCAAGTCATAGTCGGCGAGATGACGTTTATACATCTCAAAGACCGGCATGACTTCGACCGTCTGCCCGTCGAGCAGCTGGACCTTGAACGTGCCCGTCAGCGCGGTCTCGACCGGCATGTGCGCGCCGACCTCATCGCGCGAGAGGGCGGCGACGGCCCCGGCCTTTGTGTCCCAAACGGTGAAATCGCCGATCTTCGCGCGCTGCTCATCGGTCAAGCCTTGAATGGTATAAGAAGGACCGTTTTTGATGTTTTTGGGTTGGTAATCCTTGATGACCTCCTCCGGCCGGAGACGCCGGAGCGTATCGGTGCGGACGAGCAGCGGGAAATCGGTAAAGCGGCGGACGAAGTCGGCATCGTACCAGCCGTTGTCAATAAGGATCTTCGTGATGCCAAGAAATACGGACGTGTCGGACAGGCCGGGCCGCACGCCGATCCAGTAGTTCGACTTGGTGGCAGGGCAGTTGTACTCGGGGGCGATGTCCACCAGTTTGCCGCCGCGCTCCATGACCTCGTTGAGCCAGTGCGATTCGGGCATCTTGTTCTCAATGAGGTTCTTGCCCACCTGAATGACGAGCTTGCAGAAGCGCAAGTCGCTCATGTCCATGTCGGACGTTTGCAGTCCGTGAACGAACGGTTGCCCCGGCGCCTGATCGCCGCGCCAGGTGTATTCATTCCAGTCGCGGCCGCCGCGCGCCTTCTCAGCGGGGACGCCGCGGACGTGATGATCGACGAGGCCCAGGAGGTTCGCCAGGCGATAGATGCCGAACTTGCCGATGACGCCGTGGATCGGCAGATTCGAGCCGACCTTGATCGTCCGCGTGCCGGCTCCGTGGACCTGTTCGATCATCAGTTCGTCGTAACCGTCCTTGGCAAGCCGCCCTTGGCCGGCCTTGCCGCTGTAGGTGCGGGCGACCGCTTCCAGTCCCGAGGCGAGATACCGGTACGCCTCGTCCCAGGAGACGTGGACGAAGGTATCATTGCCGCGGTCGTCGAAGCGATACCGTGAGCGCAGCTCCGGCTTGTCGGACAGAGAGGGGAAGCCCGCGTCGGCCCATTCCTTCCAGCCCTTGCGCAGCACGGGCCCCTTGAGGCGATAGGGTCCGTAGATGCGCCGCTGCATGGTGTAGCCCTTGGGGCAGCCGCGCGGGTTCCAGGCTTTCGTGGCATGGTTCCCGTACAGGTCGCCGCAACGGTCGTGATCGTAGTTCTGTTCGCTGCGCAGCATGATGCCGTTGCGCACGAAGGCGCGGAGGCGGCACATGTGAGTATCATTGGGGGCGCAGACCCAGGTGAACGAGGAGTCGCAGCGATACTGATCGCGGTAGACCTGCTCCCAGTCGCGCGACGGATAGACGCCAAGCGGATTGTCCACGCTGACGACGTCGAAGCCGCGCAGCGGCGCCGCCAGCAGCCCGGCGCTTCCGCTAGCGAGGACCGATCTCAGGAAATCGCGGCGGTTCATGGCTATTCCACCTTCAAATCGTGCCAGATTGACACCAGCTTTTGTCCGTTGCGATCGCGGGCGGCGCCGTCCCACAAGGCGAAAGCAATCGAGAGCGTATCTCCGGAGGCGAGGGTGATGCCGCTCTCGGCCGGCACGGCCAGCGGCCTGCGGAAAACGACCGTCCAGCGGCCGTCCTTGTCCTGGTAGACGCCGCGGGAAGCGACTGGCTGAGACAGACGCGGCCGCATGGTCGAGCTGCCGAAGCCGCGCGCTTGCAAGCTGCTGGCCGTGAAACCGTGGGCCGGGTCCGCGCGCAGGTTGCCGGCCTGGCGCGCCGTGACGAAGTCGGGCGGTTGGTCGGCGGGTGCATGACGGCGTTTGCCGTCTCCCGGCTTCTCGAACGGATACAGGTCCACGGACATATGCGGATATGCCGTGTCCACATCGGCGAAATCGGTCGCCTTGGCCTGGATGCTCGGATTCCATAGCCACACGTCCACCGGCTTATCGGCCGCGCCCATGCCGAGGAATGGTTCGGGCTTACCGGCGAACAACTGCAAGGCCGCCATGTCCTCGAAATCTTGCGGGCGGATGGCACTGTCGTTCCGGGTGAGATCACGCCACGTCAATCGGATAGCCAGCGTGCGTCCGTCGTGCAGCGCCGTCACGCTCAGGTCCGGCTCGTCGTAATTGCGCCACCACAGTGGGCTAACGGCGATCGGCGCCGCCTTCGCGGCCCCCCATTCCTTGTCGGCGATGTCCTCCGACAGCGTGCCCTCGACACGCCGGGCAGTCAGAAGCCTTCGTTTGTGCTCGGCGCGGACTTGCAGGGAGGGATCGGAGAGGGACAGTACATAATGGATCAGGTCTACGACACTGGTGGACGACAGGCCGTCCTCACCCAGGCTGGGCATGGGCGAGCCAGGCAAGCCGAGGCGAATCCGCGAAAACAGCCGATGCGGATCGCGGCCGCTCTTGAAGATGCCGCGCGTCAGATCGCGGGGGCGTGTCGGCAGACCATCATCGTTGCGCTGATCCTGTACGCCATCGCCCTTGCCGGTCGCGCCATGACAGGGGGCGCACACCTTCAGGTAGGAGTCGTGGCCTCGCGCCACCGAGGCGGGTGTGGAGTCCGGCCAGTCGTCCGGCGGGGTCAATGTTTCGCCTGGTTTCGTCGCGCGGTCCACAATCTCGGCCATCTCGGCGGGCTCGAGATCCTCATCCGAATTCTTTGCCTCCTGGCGAATGCGCTCGCTGAAGGCGGTGCGCGTCAGTTGCCGCACGTGCCGCACGAGGGCTTGCCGTTCTATCTCGCTCAGGTGGGCGAAGGGGAACATGGCCGAGCCGGGCATGCCGTGTTCGAGAATGAACAGCAAGTCCTGATCGGACGGAACGCGGTTGAGCGTGGAGACGAGACGGAACTTGCCTTCGCCGAAATTGCGAGGTTTGGGTTGGAGGAACTTCGCGGCCGGCCCATCGCCGCCGCCCTTTTCACCGTGGCAGGCGGCGCAGTTGTCGCGATAGAGACGTTCGCCCATCGCCAGGGGTTCCTCGATCGGGGCATTCCCCGATTCGGTGGGTCGATCGGTCGGCTGCGACGTACCGAGTCGATGCCAGACGATTACACCGCTCACGACTGCCGCTGCGCCGGCGAGTATCAAGACGAAGAACAGTCGCCGCCTGACCGTAGTCCTGGCGCCGGCGTAGTCTGGCGGATTCATAACTCACCTCCGTGGCGTGGACCTCGCGAGCGGGGCATGAATCCTCCCTCTTAGCAACTGCAATGCCAGGTGGAGGGGAGAACACGTATCTTCCGATGCGGCTGTGGGTTTCTCGCGAGGGATTCATCGTGGCACGGAGCCGGGTGCTACTGAACGTGTAGCAGATCCGCACTCACAATCCCTCCCGATGTGCGGTTGGGGACAGAGAGGCGGTTCCGACGCGATCGCTTAATGTTTGCTTCCCTCAAATGGTTCTGGGCACGGGAACCGGCATGGAAAGTGTTTCCTCATTCTTGAGGAGGCGTGCCGCACTCCACGCCCGCTGAAACCGGCCCTCGGATCGAGTGGTTCGACCTAGCAGCGAAGGGGGCGTAAGGCCATGAACGATCCCGCCAATCTCTCTCCCGCTGTTCAACAAGGCGACACAACTTCGGAACTGAGACAGCCAGGGCGGCCTCCGATCCGTCCGGACATGACCGTCCGCCAGGTGGCCGCAGATTATGCCGGTTGCCGGGAGGTGCTGCGGCGGCACGGCGAACCGGAGAACCGAGCTACCAAGTTCGGTCATTTGGAGCCGCTCAATCGCTTCGCCCGGAGGCACGGCATCGACCTGGACCAACTGCTCGCCGAGCTGTCCCAGGCTGCCGGGGTAGGGGTGGACCGGGAGAGCATCCGAGGTCAGCTCATCCATCGCCCGTTCATCGTGGGGGCCCTGGCCATCACTCTCTCGCTGGGTGCGGGGTGGGGCGCACTGTTGTTGTCGGAGATCGGTTGGCAGGGCCGCTTTGAAGCGGCCTCCGCGGATTCCATTGTGGCGCACGGGTCGGCCCAGTTGTGGGGTTTCATTGGGCTATTTGTTGTCGGCATCACGCTCCGTTACCTGCCAATGAGCAGGGGGAGGCCGCGGCCGGGCCTCGTTTTCTCCCGCTGGCTACTGGCAGCCTTCCTCGCCGGGGTAATCGGCGGCTTCATCTGGGCCTTGGTTCCCGCTGAGGCCGGCTGGCTCGGACCGTGCAGCGGCGCCGCGCTGCTCGTCGCTGCCGTCCTCTTCCTCGGTTTCCTTCTCCGTCAGCTAAACAGCGACATGCGCCCAACCTGGGGGCGGCTGATTCTGGCGGCAGGGATATGGATGCTCGTCTGGGCCGGAGCGACGCTCGTGCTGCGCTCTCGCGCGGCGGCCGAGGGACCGGGCGTTTTCGGCGAGTCGATGCGACAGCTGCTCATGGAACTGGCCATTTTTGGCTTCGCACTGAATGCAATCTACGGTTTTGGGCAGAAACTCCTCTCGGGCATCGTCGGCAGCGGCACGCCGCGCAGCCGAGCCATCGAGGCCACATTCTGGCTGCATAACGCCGGTGTCGTTCTGCTGATCTTCTCTCACAGCGACCGGACCGCTTTCGCCGGCCCCTTCGGTGTGGCGGCGCTGGCCGCGGCAGCGTTCAGTTATGCGATTGGTATGCGCGGCTTCGTACGCGTGCGGCGGACGAACCCTCGTCCCGAAGTAGGTCAGGCCATGCTCCGGCGCTATGTTCAACTCGCCTTCCTCTGGTTGCTGGCCGCGATGATACTGTTGGTGATCGCGGTACTATACTGGGATGTCCGCGGCCTAACTCCGTCTCATGCCTATCTGGGCGCCTTCCGTCACGCGCTCACGGTCGGCTTCATGACAACACTGATTCTCGGCGTCGGCCAGCGCCTGCTGCCCATCCTGGGGCATACGCTGTTGCCTTGGCCGCGGCTCGTGCTGCCGACCTTTTTATTGATCGCCGCCGGCAACTTGCTGCGGGTACTAACGGAGATGGCGACGGAGTTGAGTACGACTGCTTTCACCCTCATGCCGTTCTCGGCCGTACTCGAGTTGCTCGCCCTGCTCCTGTTCACCGCCAACGCCCTGCGGACCCTGTGGCCGCCGCCCGACCCGCTGCTCCAGACAGGTCGAGTCGCATCCTCCACGTCCGTGGCCGTCCTGCTGACCGAGCATCCCTGGCTCGAAGACCACCTCTTCGCCTGGGGACTCGATTACATCGGTCGTGTGCGCTCGGTCCCCCGCGAACTCACCCTGGGAACCTTGGCCGCGAGCGAAGGCGAGAACCCAAATGAGATCCTCGCGCGCATCAATGAACAGTTAGAAATGCACGCAGCAGCCTCACACTCGCTGTAAATGGCGGCGAGCCTCCAATCTCAGAAAATCGAGGAATCCCGGAGCCACCGTCTTCTTGATCTTGTAAGCACGTCGTCCCACCAGGAAGACCACCGAGATGCGCGGCCGACAAACCTGAACCTCGCCGGGCGGTTTTTGGATGCGCCGCAGGGTTGGACAGGATCTCGATCGGGCGGTCAAGATCCGTAGCACTCACCTTTCACCCAACCGAGAATCCCTCGGCAGTGGCGGCAATCGGCCCATTCGCACTTCGCGGATGTGCTTGTGGCACTTCACACAGGTCAAAGTCATCTCCACGTAGGAGAGGGTGCAAGCGTCGAGGTTTTCGTCCTTGGCGTTCTTCATCAACGCCTGTACGTTGCGGCGAAATTCATTGCTGTGATTTACATAATCCGCAGTGCGGAGGACTTTCCACTCTTCCTCCGTGGTGAGAAAAAGCAATTCGTCCGCGCTTTTGCTGATCTTCTTGAAATCCTTCATGGTGATGCCTTCCAGTACTTTCTGCGCATGTTTCAGCTTCTGCCGCATGATTTCGCTGACCTTCTTCGGTTCCGCGCCATGTCCGCTCAGCACAGGGACGCCAGCGAGCAGGATCAGCAGAGTCAGAACATAGGATGCACGTTTCATAGCTCGATCTCCCAAAAGGAGTGCCCGACTCCCGTCGGTCCATTCGGATAGTTAGAGGGTGCAAGGCATTCGTCGCTTTCTCAGCAATGGAAGTGCCAAGCGGACCGGCCCAGACGACAGGGTGTGGAAAAGCTGAGCCAATGAAACTTTTTTTGGGCTGGTTCCCCTTCCGCACCGGAAGAGATCGTGAGTGCGAGTATGCGGTTTCGCACAAGTACAAACTGCTTCCGCACAGTGTCAGTATCGTTCCTGCCGGTCCTTTCGTTCCCTGGATTCGGACGAGACCCGAATACTCCGCTGAGGCCATACGGCAGGCGGAACAGTCGGCAGGAGGGCGACTACTACGATTTCACCATGCTGCCCTCCGGCCGCCTGGGTATTCTGATCGCCGATGCCTGCGGCCACGCCGTGCCCGCGGGGTTTGTGTCGGTCATGGCCAACTCGGCCTTTCACGCCCACTTGCGGGAGATGGAGTCGCCCGCCGCGGTGCTTCGGACGGTTAACCGCCAGCTAGCCAATCTGGGGGGACGCCGGCCATTTCATCACGATGTTTTACGGCGTGCTGGAGCGACAGGCGGGGCGACTGGAGTATGCCCTGGCCGGCCACCCGCGTCCACTGTGGTATCGCGGAGCCAATCGCGCGGTCGAGGTCTTCGAGGGCGGCGGCTCGCCGATCGGCATCCTGCCGGACGTCCAATATGACGAGCACGCGGTGCAGCTGGCTCCAGGCGACGTGATCCTGATTTACACGGACGGGGTCACCGAATGCCGCAACGACCAGGGCGAGCAGTTTGGCGAGCAGCGCTTGCAGGCCTTGCTGGCCGAGCATGGGCATGCCACCGGCGCCGAGGTGGTTGCGGCGCTCGACGCGGAACTGACACGCTTCCGCGGGGCTGAGCCGTTTCATGACGACGTCACCTGCATTGGCCTGAGCGTGCAGAGCTAACAGCTTGGCAATCGGAAAATCCGGCGTGGGCGTGCCGGGGCTGTGCTACAATCTGTTTACCCTGTGCCGACTCGCACATCTCCGCAATCTCCTCCGCACTCCACTTAGGTGATTTGCACCCCCTTTTTTTCAGCGTTTTTTTGACGAGGAGAGCGTTTCCGGGACTGGCATCGCGTTTGCAAATTTGCTAGCGAAGTCGTGGCACTGTCTGACAGGAGATTTGCCATGTACCGCTCTAGCCTAGTGCCTCTGGACGGCTCGTTGCCGAGCGAGCAATCGTTGCCATACGCGGCGTCCCTGGCCCGGCGTTCGGGGGCAGCTTTGCAGTTGGCTTACGTTCACACGCCGCTCCTTCTGGGAGAGGGCGTGATGTACCTGGGCACACCCGATGTGCACCTGTGGGAGGAGGAGAAACAATATCTCCTCCGTGTCGTCGATCGGCTCAAGAAAGCCGGTCTGGAAAAGGTCTCGGCCCAGGTGCTGGAGGGGACGATCACGGAGACGTTGCAGGAACACGCGCTGGACGAAGGGTGCGATTTGGTGGTGATGACCACGCACGGTCGCGGGCCGGTATCGCGCTTCTGGCTGGGTAGTGTGGCCGATCAACTGGTGCATCGACTGCCGATTCCGCTGCTGTTGATCCGCACGCGGGAGGAAGAGGCTCCGACGGCTTCAGAGCCGGAAGTCCGGAACGTGCTGGTAGCGCTGGACGCCACGCCGACAGCGGAACAGATCCTGGAACCGGCTGGAGGACTGGCGAAGGTGCTGGGGGCTTCGTTGACTCTCCTCCGCGTGGTACCCTTGGTGGTGCCGCACGTCGTCTACACGGAGGCGGCAGTCAGCACCACCCTGGCTGACAAACTGCGGGCCGAGGCGCACGTCTATCTGAAACGGTTGGCAGGTTCGCTGCGCGATCAGGGCATTGCCGTGCAGACGCGCATCATCGCCCACAACCATCCGGCCACGGCCATCCTGAACGAGGCGGCGAGCGGCGAATACGGAATGCTCGCTCTGGAGACGCACGGCCGCCGCGGTCTACCACGCTTGTTCCTTGGCAGCGTCGCCGACAAGGTCGTGCGGGGTGCCACTGTACCAGTGCTGGTGCATCGCTGTCTCCCCGACTGACCTCGGAATGGATCAGGCCCAGTGAAACCTGCGGAGGTCCGTAAGGTTCCCATTCTCGAAACATGGATGGTGGGCCACCGCCCTGTGTCTGGCATTGCCCGTCGCGGGGTTGAAGGAGCAGCGGTTCTGCCCCATCCAGCCCGCGAACCAACTCGGAGCGATGGGAGCGCCGGTCAAGGTGATGCTCAAAGGGGAGCGGGTATTCCTGTGCTGTCAAGAGTGCAAGCAGAATGCCCTGGAAAACTCCGATCTGGTACTCGTCAAGGTCAGAGAACTCAAGGCCAATAACGCCGGAACGCGCCCGAAGTAGCATGAGGAGGTCCAACCTTGAGTAACTTGCCGGAATGGGAGTAGAAGATCCGGAATCACTTGACGGTGACAAGCCAGATCAAGCAGGCGCTGTTGTCTTCTTCGTCTCCATGGTTAATCACGGAAAGAGGTGGATCATGGATCGGTTCGCGTCTGAGGATCTCCAGGCCCTGTTGCAGAAACATCCGGCCCCCTGTCTTTCGCTTTACGCGCCCACACATCGTGGCGGGGCCGAGCAGGATGCGATTCGCTGGCGCAAGCACCTCACCGAAGCGGAAAAGAAACTTGTCGGTGTAGGATTGCGCGCTCCGGAAGCCCGTGCGTTTGTGGAGCCGGCGCGGCGACTGCTCGACGATCCCTCCTTCTGGAAGGAGCAAAGCGACGGCTTGGCCTTTTTCCTGGCGGAGGGGTTCCACCGCAGTTATCGCCTGCCATTGGCCGCCCCGGACCTGGTGGTGGCGGGCAAGGACTTCCACATCAAGCCGTTGCTGCCGGTGCTGAGTGAAGACGCCCCATTTTTCGTCCTCGCCCTCAGCCACAACTCCGTTCGCCTGCTTCAATGCACGCGCCATCGCGGCAGCGTCGTAGACTTACCGAACGTGCCGGCGAGCCTCGCCGAGGCCATGCGGACGCACGATTCCGACGCCTTCTTGCAGTTTCACGGCCGCAGCGGCGGCGAAGGAGCGGGCGGCGCCCAGCCCGTCTTCTACAGTCGGGGTGGCGACATCGATCGCGACAAGGAAGAGATGCTGCGCTTCTTCCAGCGCATCGATCGCGGCTTGCAGCCATTGCTGAAGGCCCAAAGCGCGCCCCTCGTCCTCGCGGCCGTGGATTACCTGTACGCCATCTACCGCAAGGCCAACACCTACGAGTTTCTGTATGCGCAAGGGATCGAAGGCAATCCGGATAGATGGAGTGAACGCGATTTACGCGAGCGCGCCTGGACACTGGTACAACCGTCGTTCCAGGAGTCGCTGCGACGGGCGCTGGCCCGATACCGTCAGTTGGCCGGGACAGGAGAGACCACTCACGAACTGGCCGACATCGTCGCGACCGCCGTCGAGGGTCACGTCGAGGTGCTGCTTATCGCTCGCGATCGGGAGTGCTGGGGCCGCTACGATCCGCAGACTCGCTTCCTGGAGTCGCACGAGCCACCGAGACCGGGAGATGAGGATCTGCTGAACCGAGCCGCCATCCACACACTTCGGCACGGCGGCACGGTCCACACGGTCGCCGCGCCCGACATGCCGGAGGACGTGGCGGCCGCAGCGATTCTGCGCCAGCCGTCGGCCAACTGGGGAGAACAGCGGCGATGACGTAACCGTCGCGCGATTATTGTCTTCATCATCACCAATCCGAAGCGGAAACGGATTCTCGTGATGTAGGTGGTGGCAGGGCGGTCTAAGTTTTCGAGTCTTCCACGCCCTGCCATTTGTCACTCCGCCACATCGCCACACGTTTCTGGGTATGGCGAAAGATGGCAAAGCAGTTCAAGTTGCAGTTCCCGTAGTCTGCATCCGCGTAGAATTGTCCATCGTGCTGCGTCCTCTGTGATCGCAACGTCGCGGTTCGCAGCGAAGCGAGATGCTACACTCCGGTGACAACTCATCGTCGCTCGGCCGGATACGGGGGCAGTTTATGCTCTTCCGCTCCTCCAAACAATCCCCACAACAAGAGGGCCAAGCCGGCCAAACCGGCCGGGATGCCAATGGGCAACAGCGCGATGCTGACACCCATGGCGAGGCCCGCGACACTGAGAATCAACCCCAGCACGATGGCGAGGACATGGGCCGCGAAACGCCCGGCCCCTTTCGCCAGTTCCCGACCAACCGTTGCCTGCGCGTTCATGGTTTATCTCCCAAAAGAAGGGGACCGCGTTCATCGGGCGACGGCCGTGGTCCTCCCACACCGTCTACGCCGATGGCGCACACCGGCAATACGGATCAGAAGCCTGCCCAGTCCCTTGTGAGCGCAGGGCAGGAAAGCCTGCCAGTTGTCGCGCGCGAACGACACAGCTGCCTTCTCGGCCGTCGCTGTTCCTTCGTTGCGGCCGATGAACCAGACGTAGGCGGCGAACATCGCGGACACTTTCAGGGAATTCATTGATTCTCCTCTTGCGGGTCTTCCAGGGCCGGAAGGCGATCCGAGCGACGGTTGAGGTTATCTGCAACCGTTATGCCGGCCGCGTTCGCGCCAGAATGTGGCAGCGTTAAGTGCCGCACGGGCAGAGAGATGTATCGTTCCTGCTGCTGGAAGAGCACTTTCCGAAGAAGCCCTTCTCGCTTGACAGGATCGCACACAGCCGCCAAGTGGATGCCGCAAACGCACAGGACGGGGCGCGAACGCTGCCGCGAAGCGGTTGTCCATTGTTCTTGGGAGAAGACACGCTGTATGTTTGAAGATAGGCTACTCAACGGCGAGCGGTCTTCTCCTAGTGCGTTCCGTTCCTGGAGATATGAATGGCCAGCAGGATTCAACCTATTAAACTGCTCCTCGTCGATGACGACGAGGATCTGCGCCAAGACCTGGTACACCTGTTCCGTAAGCAAGGCCATGAAGTGACTGCCGCTGTCAGCGGTGAAGACGCCCTCAACAAGGCGGCGCGCGCCCGCTTCGATGTGGCCCTGCTCGATTTGCACCTGCCCGGCATTAGCGGCATCGACGTGCTGGCCAAGCTCAAGGAACAGCAGCCCGAACTCGAAGCGCTCATGCTCACCGCCCACAGTAGCATCGAAACCGCAGTCGAGGCCATGCGCCAGGGCGCCTACGATTACCTGACCAAGCCATTCCGCGCCGCCAACCTGGAAATCCACGTCCGGAAAGCGTTCGAGAAGGTGCAGTTGCAACGCCGCGAGCGGCAGTGGCTGCAACAACTCTCTTACGAATCGCCGCGCTATCGGCTGGTCGGCTCCAGCCCGAAGATGCGCAAGGTCGTCGCCCTGATCGAGAAGGTGGCGGCGACGGATGCCACTGTGCTGGTGCATGGCGTCAGTGGTACGGGGAAGGAATTGGTTGCGCGGGCGCTGCATACCAACAGCCCCCGTCGAATACGGCCGTTAGTGATCATCAACTGCGCGGCGCTGCAAGAGAACCTGCTGGAGAGCGAATTGTTCGGCCACGAGAAAGGAGCCTTCACCGGGGCGGTCGCCGCCAAGCCGGGCCTGGTGGAGCTTGCCGAGGGCGGCACGCTGTTCATCGACGAAATCGGTGAGATGGCCCCGGGTTTACAGGCTAAGCTGCTGCGCGTGCTGGAGGACGGACATTATCGCCGTGTTGGCGGCACGCAGGAGATGAACGCCGATGTTCGCGTCGTGGCCGCCACCAACCGCGACCTGGCCCAGGAGATCAAGAACGGACACTTCCGCGAGGATTTGTATTACCGTCTCAATGTGGTATCGATCTTCCTGCCGCCCTTGCGTGAACGGCGCGAGGACATCGGCGAGTTGCTTGAGCATTTCCTTTCGACGCGGCAGATTGGTCCGCTCCGCTCACGAGTAGATGCAGAGGCCATGAAGGCCCTCATCGCTTATTCGTGGCCGGGGAACGTGCGTGAGTTGGCCAACGTGCTGGAGCGAGCGCAGATCCTGGCTGAGAACCACGTCATTACGCTGGAGGACTTGCCGGAGTCCATCGTGTCCGCGGCGCCGGTGTCCTCGACGGAAACCGGTGACCCGCATCATCTCAGCGAGGTCGAGCGCCGTCACGTCCAGACCATCTTGCACCAGGAGAAGGGCAACAAAGTACATGCCGCTCGTGTTCTCGGCATCAGTCGGCGGGCGCTCTATCGACTGATCGAGAAATATCGTTTGGAGTGAGAGTCGCCGTGTCCGGAGCGCCTTGCCCCGACCTTGTTGTCCGTGGCGGCGCCGTATTCGCTGCCGTGGCGGTCGGTCTTGCCGCGGTCGTAGCCGATACACCAGGATGGGGATGGGGGCACCACGGACCACCTTATCAGCGATGCTGCCCAGCAGCATCCGCCGCACACTACAGCGTCCATGCGTCGCCAGAGCGATGAAATCGCAGTGCTGTGTCTGCGCTTCCTCCAGAATGGCGGGGGCGGCATGCGGAGATAGCTCAGGTGATGTACGGAGAGGACACGCGAAGGAAGGACGTCTTCGACCGTGCGGGACCGCTCACCGACTGTGACAGAACAGCCCAGAACGCGGACCCTTCACGGGAGAGTTATTCTTCGTCTTTTTCGTTTGTCCACGAAAAATGCCTGAAAAACCGGGAAGTCGAGCATCGAACCCTACTCGCGCTGGTTCGTCTGATACGGCATGTCCCTTGCTCTTCCATCTAATGGAGAAGGGGCAACGAGAGAACGAAATGAGGAGCGCGGTGCTCCTCGAAGTGGCTCCTCTGATTGAAAGGAGGCCCACCATGTTCGGGCTCATTCCGCGGAGGAAGGAGAAGAGGGTGGAGAGGTTCTGGCCGTATGAGCCGCCGATGGAGTTGTTCCGGCGTGAGTTCGCTCCCTTGTTCGAGCGGATGTTCGGTCGCTGGCCGGCCTTCGCCGAGACCGAGGGCAACCCTCCCTATGGTCCGGAACTGGAAGACGTGGGCGAGGCGATCCTCGTCCGCGAGGCGGTGCCCGGCTTCGAGGCCAAGGAAATCGACGTCAAGATCAGCGGCAATCTGCTGACCGTCCGCGCCGAACGGAAAGAAAAGGAAGGCGAGACGGAGAAGCTGTGGGGCGAGGTGGAACGCACCGTCCTGCTGCCCGAAGGCGTGGACACGGAGCATGTCGAGGCCACGTATCGCAACGGCGTCCTGGAAGTGCGGCTGCCCAAGCTGCCGGAGGCGAAGGAGAAGCGTATCGAAGTGAAGACCTGATGCCGGTCGGAGGGGAGCGCCTCGTGAGGGCGCGCGGACTGGCTGACGGTCAAGGCGGAGCCGCAGGGCGCGGAATGGGGCGCCTGCGGCTCTGCTGCTTTCGCAGAGCTGCCTGATTAACAAAGGGCCCATTCTGAGTAAGCGCAGGGACGAAGAGCAACAACCTTTGCACGGTACCCTGTCCCGCATTCACGGCTCGTACCGTGGTGCAAACTCTGCTGTCGCTTCTTCCTACAGCAGTGGATCTGATCGGCGATGCCCTCACTCAGAAGCTGGGGCTCGGGGGGGTACCGCGTTTGCCTTTGTTGGCGGCGGCGTCCTTGCGACGCTCAGCCCTGCTTTTGGAGGAGTGAGAACATGCTTGCCACTACACGATCCCTGGCCAATTTGACAGCCGGCGACTTGATGAACCGCGACCTGATTACTGTCGCGCAGGAGACGCCTCTGCGCGAGGCCGGCCGCCTGCTGTTACTGCACCAGATCAGCGGCTTGCCGGTCGTCGAAGCCGGCGGCGCGTGCGTCGGTATTCTCTCGACCACCGACCTGCTTCGCTGGTCCATCCAACAGTGCGGCGGCTCCAGTCCACGGATCGCCGAGCGCCCCTATTCGTGTATCTTCCAACTCAAGCATCGAGTAGCAAACGGTGAGGAGCGGGTTCTGTGTACCCTGCCGTTGGATGCTTGCCCTCTTCAACGGCAAGAAGGTGATAAGGTCTTTTGCAGCCAACCGCATGAAGTGCTGGCCGATTGGCAAGTCGTGAACATCGAAGAATTGCCCACCGAGAACGTAGGACAATTCATGACGCCCGATCCTATCACGGTTGCCGCCGATACACCCCTTGCGGAACTGGCGCAGCGAATGGTCGATGCTCATATCCATCGCGTCGTTGTTGTCGATCGACTGTATCGGCCGGTTGGCATTGTTTCCAGCACGGATGTTCTGGCGGGCATCGCTCGCGCCGGTCGAGCCGAAGGGGAGGTATGACGCTGGCCCGGCGAGCCGAGCCAGAGCTACCAGGTGGTTCATTGCGCGCAGGAAACGGACTCCCTCGCCACGGCGATTTATGCACCACCAGCGATCTCCCGATCACGCGCCGCATCGGTAGCGATGGTGCAGCCCGCCTGCCTGTGGCGGTTGCGAGTGGTGGCTGACTGGATAGTCGAGGGCTGAACGGGGTAATCGGAAAGCGTTTTCGGCGGTATAGCCACACGGAGGGCATTGGACACGGCCAGAACGTCAATGACTTCTTGCAGGATCGCACCAGCAACCGGCGACAGATAGCCTGCGGCGGCCAGCAGCATGCCGATCGCACTCAACGCCATCCCGCCGACAGCGCTCTGCAACGCCATCAAACGCATGCGGCGGCCGACATGCAGGAACTCATCGACCTTCGCCAGCGAACTCTCCAGGATTGCTGCTCCGGCCGCTTCCGAGGTAATGTCGCTGTTCTGACCGAAAGCGATCCCGACCGTAGCTGCCGTCAGGGCCGGGGCGTCGTTGATGCCGTCCCCCAAGAAAAGGGTGTTCGCCCGCTGGGTCTCCTTCCGGACAAGTTCCAATTTCTGCTCCGGACTTTGGCCGGCGTAAATCTCCTGAATACCCACTTGATCCGCTAGATAGCGCACTTCCGATTCCCGGTCGCCGGAGACGAGCAGCAGCCGGTCGAAACGGTGTCTCGGGCGCAGATGATGGATAAAGGAGGCGCCTTCGAGGCGAGGTTCGTCGCGAAAACGGAGTGTCGCCGCGTAGCGGTCGTCGATCACAATCACACACTCCAGACCACCGGCGGGCGGAGGCAAATCACCTGTAATCTCAGGGCGTTGGGCCGCGAGCTTCTTGCGGCTTGTGATCTGGACTGTCCGTCCGGTCACCACCCCCCGTAGACCCTCACCGGGCGGCTCGCTGACTTGGCTCGCTTCCACGAGCGTCGCAGCCGCTTCTTTCGCGGCGTCAAGGATGGCGCCCGAGAGCGGGTGCTTCGAGTAACGTTCGAGGCTCGCGACAAGCGTAAGAACCTCTCTGGCCGAGAAACCGGAACCTGGACACAGGTCGGTGAGTTTGGGACGGCCATAGGTCAGCGTGCCGGTTTTGTCAAAGATGGCGGTGCGACAGGTATCGACCTTTTCGAGCACGGCCGGATCCTTGATGATGATGCCTCGGCGTGCGGCCAACGAAATGGAGCCAATGATCGCGACGGGGATGGCAATCAGCAAGGGACAAGGAGTCGCGACCACGAGCACGGCCAGAAAGCGGACGACCTCGCCGCTCGTGGCCCATCCGATCAAGGCGATCCCAACGGCCAATGGGGTGTAGAACGCCCCCAACTGATCGCCGAGGCGGCGCAGTCGCGGCCGCCGTTGCTCCGAGGCCCGCATTACCTGCATGATCTTCGCGTAGCGGGAATCTACCGCAAGCTTATCGGCGCGAATGGTGAGAGCCATCTCGCCATTGATGGCTCCCGAGAGGACTGTCGAGCCCGGCGTCTTGGAGATGACGTAGGGTTCGCCCGTGAGATAGGATTCGTCCATGACGCCGCGGCCTTCCACCACGGTGCCATCGACGGGGCAAATCTCGTGAGGAAAGACGACCAACGTATCACCGACAGCGACTTTTTCGAGAGGCATGTCAGCAACGGCTCCGTCCAGCTTTCGGTGCGCCACGGAAGGCATTCGCTTGGCCAGCGCGTGCAGCACCGACGAAGCACTCCGCACGGCATAGGCTTCGAGCGCTTCACCTCCCGAGAGCATGAGCACGACCAGCGAACCAGCGAGGTACTCGCCGAGCATCACCGATGTGACGATGGAAATGCCGGCCAACAAATCCGAACCAAACTCACGCCGAAGAAGCTTGACCAACAGATCCAAGACGAGGGGAAAACCACCGAAGACAAGGGTAGTAATCAACGGAAGCTCGTGGAGCGGAAGGCCATAAACTTCGCCATCCAGCCTCGCTCCGAAACGCAGCAGGAGAGACAGCCCGATCGCTGCAACAGTGCAACCCGCGATAACCTCTCGTTTACGGTTCACACCCGCCATCGTCTTCTGTTTAGACACGGAAGTACCTCGCGGGAGGTAATGCAGCACGGCGACTAACCTCGACTCCACTGACCTCACCGCTGGTTACCTTAGCGGGGCAGTAGGAGTGAACTCGCGGAGTAGCTCGATTACCTCTTCGTCCTCTACCTGGGTGAAGTCCTCGTAGAACTGGCCGATCGCCCAAAACTCTTCCGGCATGAGCAAGCAGACCACGTCGTCGCACCAGCGACGGACTTCGGCCAGCCGATCCGGGGAGGCGACCGGGACGGCGACGATGACTTCGCGCGGCTGTTGCGTCTTAACGGTTTGGAGGGCCGCAATCATGGTGGCGCCGGTGGCGATGCCGTCATCGGTTACGATCACCGAGCGGCCTGCAACCGGCGCCTGCGGCCGGACGGCGCGGAACAGCTTCTTCCGCCGCGCGATCTCGGCCAGCTGGTGGAGGCGCTCTTGTGCCAAGTGTTCTTCCATCAGGTGCAGGAAGGCCTGGGCGTGGTGATTCAGATAGGCCCGGCCATCTTCGGAAATGGCACCGATCGCGAGTTCCGGCTGCCGGGGCGCCCGCAACTTGCGAGACAGAACCACGTCGAGTTCCGCGCCCAACTCTTGGGCCAGCACGGCTCCAGTGATCACCCCGCCGCGAGGAATCGCTAGCACCAGGGGGTCATGCAGCTCACGTCCTTTCAGCTTCTCCGCCAGCTTCCGGCCGGCAGCTTCCCGATCGCGAAACATAAGAACCTCCTAACCGACGACCATGACACGCGCTCCTCCTTCCAAACCAGGAGGTACAATGCCCCATCAACGCATTGCCGCAACATCAACTCCAAATGCCTCGCAGTAGGTAGCGCAGGGTTCGGCTACTTGACTTCCGTTTCGTGTTTGATCCCTTCGGTGAGGTTGTACAGTTCTCGCCCCAAAAACCGCAGTAGATCATCCAGCGTCACGATGCCGACCAGATGATCTTCTCGATCCACGATCGGCAGCCGGCGCACCTCGCGCTCCCTCATGAACTTGGTGGCGGTATAGATGCCCGTGTCCTCGGGGATGGCCAAGACGTGACGTGTCATCACCTTCTTGACCGGGGCCTGGGTGCTGACGTCGCGCGCACCCAGTGCTAATGCCAGGTCACGGTCCGTGACGATGCCGACGGGTCGCTGGTTCTCCACGACGACTACCGTGCCGACGTTGTGTTCCTGCATTCGGAGCGCAACTGCGGCCAAGGTTTCCTCTGGCCCCGCTGTAACCACGTTCCTGGTAAAGATGTCATTGAGCTTCATCGTGTGTTCCTCCCCTGAGAAATCGTTGTGTACGCGGCAGCCCTCATCGCCCCCTCGGTGTTGATTGTGGCCCGGCTCGGACGGATGCTCCTGTAGCTCACGTCCACAGCGAGCGGATTTCCGCAGGCAAACTTTGTTTCACGCTCTCGATCTCTCCACTGGTCACGTGCTTCGACAGAACCTGGAAGACGGCCTGTACGACACGCTCGGGATCGACGTGGGTATCATCGCGGAAGACCGCCTCGATGTGGGCGAGGAAGTCTTCCTTGTGGCGCTCTTTGACGGGCTTGCCGTGTGGGTGCCAGCCTTCGTAGTAGAAGCCGCGGACCAGCATCGGCAGCTGCGCGGCCAGCGCCGCGACCTGGTCCACGGGCAGTCGGTCGCGCAGGGCATGGAGAACGGCTCGCAACGCATGGTAGACGCGATGACGGTCCCATCCCCATCCCAGCCGCTCCTGGATGTCGTTGAGCCAGATGTTAGTCGTCTGAAGGGTGCTCTCAAACGGTGTCAAGCTGGTTTGGCTCATCACGCTTCTCCATTTCAAGGGCCAGCGTCTTGAGAATCGAACCGGACAGCCCGAAGGATCTCAAGGCTGCCCACTATTGTTTGCTGACCGGCTTCTTGTATCGGCGCCTTGGTCTTGGGGATCGTCACGGTCAGCACGCCGCTGTGGTAGCGGGCGTCGATCTTGTCCTTGTCGTACTTGATTAGCGCCTCAGCCGGCTACGTGCAGAGCTTCGGGTTAGGCGCCGCCACGACCGGCTCTTCGGCCTCCACTCGTTCGGTGGGCGGCCGACCGGCCAGGTAAAGCGACATCACCAGCCCCGCCAGGACCACGCCCCAGTAGGCGATCAGAGCGGCGTAGACCACCGCCAGCGGCACGAGCACCCACAGCTGTGTTATGAGCCGCAGCGAGCCGACCAGGGCGAAGGGCGACATCACCAACCCGGCGACGAAGTTCACCAACCACAGGGCCAGCACCGCCCCGCAGTGGTCCCGGCAGAACCGCAGCGACTTCCGCCACGAGGCAAACACGCGCTCCCGCTCGGACACCACGATGCAGTTGGCCACCCAGTAGACAATCCCCACAGCTGACGCCAGCAGGCAGATGACCAGCATGCAGGCCAGTAGGGCAGGCTCCGACAGGAGCCGGACGTTGATCTCTCGGGAATCGACCGGGGCCCCCAGGGCCTCTACCTGCATCGCCAACCACATCGCGTAGGCCATCACTGGCAGGAGCAGGACGAACATCAAGAGTGTCATAAGGGCCTGGTTCCCCAGCAGCCGGGAGTAGAAGGCCCGGCCGTACTTCCCGAACGCCCTCGGCGTTTGCCCGGGGCACTCCAGGCGGTCCCGGACCTGGCCCAGGATTCCGCTCAGCACCAGCGGGAACAGGAAGAACACTGCCAGCCCGAACACGAACGTGCCGCAGGAGACGCCCATCGTTAGCGCCAGCTGCTCCGCGCCGGGTTTCTGGCCCGGCTCGCCCCCCGGAGACGGGGAGATGCCCTGAGCGACCGCACTGAGGACTTGAATCGGCGCGTGCAGCAGGAACAGGTACAGCGCGCCGCGGAGGGCGTCGTGGGCCGCGGCGAAGCCGCGCCCGAGGGTTTGACCGATCCGCATGGCAGGACTCCTTGAATCACTCTCTGGGGCCGCCGTGCGAGGGGGCGACCCCGGTCGGTTATGAATCAGGTTCGCGGGGGTGTTCGGGGGAGGGGATTTGGCGGCCATGACTGCTCCCTTTCGAGCCTTGCGCTACGAGAGCGGGGAGGGGAATCGTCGCCACCCGGGAAGCAATTCCCTCCCCAGTTCCCGGCCTTGGGACACAAACTTGCCATCCCCGCCTTGGCGACAAGGCGATTTCGTCCTTCCCTTCGCTTTCGCTCATCCCCTCCGATGGGCCGTGTGACGATTCCTTGACGTCAAAGGAGTCATCCTCGATCGCCTATCTGCGCTTCGGCAGTTCAAAGAGGCCGGCGTCGAGGCGCGAAGCCTTGATCGCTAGAACATCTGGATCGTGAAACTACTTCGGCAAGACGAAGACCCCGGCGTCGATTTTTGGCTTCAGGTTGAAGTTGCAGATCTCGGTGATCGCGCCCGGTTCCCCCTCGTTGCCCTCGGCGGCCAGGAGGCGTTTCAGCGGCAGCAGGGTCTCGGCATCAATCCAGAGCGTGAAAGTGCAATCGCCGGCGCCGGGGCTGGGGAGATCGAGCACACGGTAGGTAATGACCTTGGCATCGCGGCCGCCGACCTTCGTGGCGGTGCCGCCCTCGAACTCCACGACGCGGAACGGCCAACGACCCGGGCCTTTGTACTTGCCGCCATCGGGGAACCATTCGGGGACGTTCAACATATCGTACGTGAGCAGCAGGCTGGGGCCGCTCACCATGGTGCTGAAGAGTTGGTGCAGGTCCGCCGGCGTCCGTAGCGCTTCCGTCTTGGCGAGCGTCTCCTTCGGCGGGTACGCGACCTTCATCTGCTTGCCGTCGGAGACCATCTCAATCCTGTCCTTGCCTTCTTCAGGCACCCGCATTTTGAGCCGTGCCTTGTTCTCCTTGGTAAATACCAGAGAACCATTGAACTTTTCTTCCTTGTCCTTCGCCTTCTCTGTGAATTCGAACGTAACCTCGACCGCCTTGGCCGCTTTGATTTTCCCCTCCATGGCGCGGAAAAGCCTCTCGGCGTCGTTGACCTGATAGACCAGCGCGAAGACCTTGGCGTCGATCTTCGGATCGAGGTTGAACTCGGTGTATGTTTCGGTGATGTGCAGGTTCTCCGAGTGTTTCATCACGACGATGGACTTGAGCGGCAAGAGCGTCTTGGCATCCAGCCAAAGGGTAGCGGTTATAGATTGCCTCTCGCCTTTGGGTCCAAAATTGTAGGTGATCACCTTGGCGTCCCGTCCGCCGACCTTGGTGGCGGCGCCCTTCTTGAACCCCCAGACTGCCCACGATTCAACCCGCGTCGCTTCAAAACCTTTCTCTCCCGGCTCTGCCGGTCTGAGAAAAATGGGCTCGAACTGGGGTCCGGGCGCAAATCGCACAATCATCGAGCCGCCTGTCACACCGAGGCGGCTGACAAGCGTGCTCAGCAGGTTGTGCAGATGCTTAGGCGTCGGCCTCGCCTCCGCCTCGCTCAGGTCGCCCTGGTCGCTGAGCAACTTGAGCTGCTTGCCGTCCGAGATCAGCATGATGCCCAAGTATTCGTTGCGGAGCTTCAGCCGGGCCTGGTTTTCCTTGGTCAGGAGCAAGGTGGCCTTGCCCTTGCTAACCCCGTCCCCGATCTTGCTTTCCTTCTCCCTACCCTTAAGCGCTCGGAGTTCGATATCGGCGGTCACTTGGATGGCCTTGGCCGCCGTGATCCGCTTCTCCTTGTCGCGGAAGAGCTTCTCGGCCTCGTTGTCCTGGGCCAAGGCTCCCGGCACAAGCGCGGCCGTGAGCAAGCCATATACAAGCATCGCCATGCATTTCATGACTTTCCCCCTGTCGGCCAGCGCACTCGCTCGACGGCTGGTTACCGGAAGATCAGCTGCCACCAACGGTCAGGCTCGCAACTTTTCTCTGTACCGCTCGTCTCAGGATACCTCGATCTCGTTGGCCAGAATCGGCAGTTCGGACGCCTCCATGACCGCATGTTGAGCGAGTTGTTTCGCGTAGTAAGTGTGGACACGGCCGCGCAAAATCAGTCTCCTGTCCACGACCACCAGCCGGAACTCGCGGATCTGCCTGCCGAGGCGACACTGGATGCGCGCTTCCAGGTCGGTAGCCTCGGTGGCCGTGGTGATGTCAATGCTTGGTTTGGTACTCTGACCTTTCATGGCCCCATCTCAGAAGGTGCTTAGTCTTCACGAACCTTGCTGCTTACCTCGTGGCCTCCGCCTCTTTGCTGGCCGCGGCCGTGACGGGTTCCTCGGTAGACGACACTTGGCGCTGCGGAGTCTTCACCGTCAACACGGGACAGGAGGCCTTGCGCACGACCTGCTCTGCCACGCTGCCCATCAGAACCCGTCTCAGCCCCGTCCGGCCATGCGTTCCCATCATGATCAGGTCACATTTCGTCTCCGCAGCTAACCGCAGGATCTCTGCGGCGGCATCTCCTTGGACGAGACGATGCTCCACTTGGACCTTCGGGTTTCTCGGTTCGAGTTGTTGAAGCTGCTTTCGGAGCAACTCCAGATCAAATGTGGGTGGAAGCATCAGCACTCCCTCACCGGCAACGGCCATGAGCGGTTCCGCAACGTGCAAGACAACGAGCCGGGCGCCGTAGTCCCGGGCCAGCGAGCAAGCCAGCCGGAACGCATAGCCCGAGCAATCTGAAAAATCGGTCGGGTGGAGAATGGTTTGAAGGGGAAGCATAGCGTGCTCCTGCACTTCGTTGTAAACGTACCGGCGCAAATCTGGACATCCTGCAGGCGGAAGTGAGCCTTTGGGATCTCGCCTCGGGGGAACTCGCGTGATGCGTTCCCCAGTTGTCGTCGTTCCTCCGACAGTTTTCCCAACTCAAAGCAACCTTCGTGCCGGGAATGTTGGACCGAACAGGGGATAGCGACGCCTCAACGAAAACCACACCGTTACGGCCACATGCTTGCTGGGAAACGTATTCCCCGCGGTCCCGCGGCACGACGAGCGCGAGCGGATTCGGCACGGTTGTGCGATAACGCACAACGCGGGAACAGCCGCTGACTCGTTCATCACCTCGGAAAAACGGACCATCCAATCGCCGGGCTGGATATTCCGGGTGATGAAGAACCTGTATTCAGCCCATCCAGTGCGTCTGGCACTGCAATTGCCGCTAGCCGGGCAAGAAGAGAACCAGGCAGGATCGGTGTGTGTTCGGGCCTCCGTTAACCCCTGGCGGAAGCATCGGGAGAGGGAATATGGCAAACAAACATCTGCTCTTTCGGAGTATGGATATGGGCATCAATCATCATCCGCGATAGTTGGGATAGGGGAGTATATGGCTCGGCCGTAACGATGTCGGTCGTCATATAGCGGCGCACCGCGTCGCCGGGTAAGTCCTCAATCGCCTGCTGCCGCTCATGAAAGCGATGTGAATTGGCCCAACGGCGCTCACTTCCACACAGCGGATCGATCGGGCTCTGGGTTGGGCAGGGCGGGAGGATCCCCGTCTTGCCACCAGCAGAAGATGCGAGGTCATCCTGACGCGGCCGGTGAGAGAGATTCGCCCGTCGATCTACTTCGACGTGCCTCGCTTACCGCGCCCCGGCATATAACTTGCGAAAGGAGAGTTGCTGTTGTTGCCGGAAGGAGGAAGACGATGTTCGGCACGCGCTGACGCTTGTTTCGCTTGCTGGGTATCCCGATCAGTCTGGATGCGAGTTGGCTGATCATCCTGGCCCTGCTGACCTGGACCCTGATCAACCTCTTCCGGGAGGCGGTGCCCGACCTCCCCTTCGCCACCTACTGGGCCATGGGCCTGGGTGCAGCCCTGGCCTTCTTTACCTGCATCGTACTCCACGAGCTGGGCCACGCCCTTGTCGCTCGGGCCGTCGACATCCCGATGCACGGCATCACCCTCTTTCTGTTTGGCGGCGTCGCCGAGATGGAGGACGAGCCCCCTTCGGCCTCCAGCGAGTTCTTGATGGCCGTTGCCGGTCCTGCGGTAAGTGCCGTACTGGCAGCGCTCTTTTGGCTTTTGTCGGGGCTGGTGGAAACGGCCGCCGTCGCCTTCCCTCTCCGATACCTCGCCGGAATCAACCTGGCGGTGTTGATCTTCAACCTCGTGCCGGCTTTTCCGCTGGATGGCGGCCGCATGCTTCGCTCGATCCTCTGGGCCGTCCTGAAGAACCTGCGGCGGGCCACTTACTGGGCCGCGTTGTTCGGCCAGGCCTTCGCCTGGCTCCTGATCGGCCTGGGGGTTCTCAACTTTTTCGCGGGCCATGTTTTCAACGGCGTCTGGCTGGGTTTGATCGGGCTGTTCCTCAACAATGCAGCACGCGGCAGCTATCAGCAGGTACTCGTTCGGCAGGTGCTGCGAGGTGAACCGGTGGCCCGCTTTATGACTCGGCAGCCCATTGTCGTGCCGCCAGCGTTGGACCTGCGTGGTTGGGTGGAGGACTACGTCTACCGCTACCACCGCAAAATGTTCCCAGTCGCCTCCGACGGTCATGTGGAAGGAGTGATCAGTACTCAGGCGCTGGCTCAGTTCCCGCGGGAAGAGTGGGACAAACATACAGTCGCCGAGGCGATGCGCCAGGACGTGGGCGCGCTTAGCATCGCCCCGGATGCCGACGCCTTGGAGGCACTGGGGCGGATGCAGCGTACCGGCTCCAGCCGACTGCTCGTAACGCAAGGGGACCGGCTGATGGGTATCGTCAGCCTCAAGGACCTGCTGCGCTTCCTGGATCTAAAGATCGAGCTGGAAAACGCGGAGGATTAGAGGAAGCGGACCAACCCCCATCACCCCGAAGCATTCGCGAGGGCCCCGCTGTGCAAATGGGCACACGCCGCGTTGGCGATTCAGCACAGTGGTGATGCGATACGGCTTCGTCTGCCCGTGTTGGATTTCCTCCGAACCCCCTCAAGCTCGATCGGATGCAACATCCGGCCGAAGCACCATTCCGTGGTACGGGACTTGCCTGCCACAAGGCGATCTCGCGGCGTAAGCGTTTGTTCTCCGCGCCGAATGATGGAAACATCCATTGCGGACCCCCGGGCAGAATCCTTATGACGCTCTCTCTCAAGATTTCCCCGGTTGCTTATTTCTCGATGGAAATCGGCCTGGAGTCGGCCATGCCGACTTACAGCGGAGGCCTGGGCGTGCTGGCCGGCGATACGTTGCGCGCCGCCGCCGACTTGGGCCTGCCGATGGTGGGCGTGACGTTGCTGCACCGCAGAGGTTATTTTCGCCAGCACCTCGATGCCCGAGGCAACCAGAGTGAAGCTGCCGCGACCTGGGAACCCGCACAATTGCTGGAGCTTCAAACGCCATGCGTGACCGTGACCCTCGAAGGTCGGCCAGTGCGCGTGTGTGCCTGGCGCTATCTCGTGCATGGCGTGTCCGGGCGCGTCGTGCCGGTGTATTTCCTGGACACGGCGTTGGCGGAGAACTTGCCGTGGGACCAGACCTTGACTGATTACCTGTACGGCGGCGATCCGCGCTACCGGCTGTGTCAGGAAGTCATCCTGGGCATGGGCGGCGTCGCTATGCTCCGCGCGCTGGGGCACACCGATCTGCAAACCTACCACATGAACGAGGGACACTCGGCCTTCCTCACCCTGGGGTTGCTGACCGAGCAGAGCGGAGGAGCCGAGGTGCGAGCGATCGGTGCAGCGGCGCGCGAAGCTGTCCGCCAGCGCTGCGTCTTCACCACGCACACGCCCGTGCCGGCCGGCCACGATCAGTTCCCCGCCGACCTTGTTCGCCGCGTCCTGGGCGCCGAAATGTCCGCTGCCCTGGCAGCGGAATGTTGCCTCAACGGCACGCTGAACATGACCTATCTCGCTCTCTACTTCGCTCGCTACGTCAACGGCGTCGCCATGCGCCACGGCGAGATCTCCCGCGATATGTTCCCCAACTACCCGATTAACTCGATCACCAACGGTGTCCACGCGACGACATGGGCGGCGCCGCCGTTTCAACGGTTGTACGATCGACACATCCCGGAGTGGCGGCGAGACAACCTGTACCTGCGCTACGCTATCAGCATTCCCGTGGGGGAAGTGCAGCAAGCCCACACGGAATGCCGGCGCGAGCTGCTCGACGAGGTGGAGCGACGGCAGGGAGTCCGTCTGGACCGGGCGGCGCTGACCATCGGGTTCGCCCGCCGGGCCACACCGTACAAGCGGCCCGATCTGCTGTTCACCAATCTGGAGCGCCTTCGGCGGATCGTCGAGCAGGTTGGCCCCATCCAGGTGCTTTATGCCGGCAAGGCCCACCCGCGCGACGAGGGTGGCAAGACGATGATTCGCCACATCTTCGAGGCTGCGGCAACTCTCGGCGAACGACTGCGCGTGGTGTACCTGTCCGAATACGATATGGCCCTGGCCAAGCTGCTGTGCGCCGGCGTAGACCTGTGGTTGAACACGCCACGCAAGCCGCAGGAGGCGTCGGGCACCAGCGGCATGAAGGCGGCGCTCAACGGCGTGCCCAGCCTGAGCATCCTTGACGGCTGGTGGATCGAGGGCCATTGCGAGGGCGTGACCGGCTGGGCGATCGGCGATGACGGCCCACGGGACGATGCGGTCGAGGAGGCAACCTCGCTCTATGATAAATTGGAATATGTCATTTTGCCGATGTTTTTCCGACGGCCGCTGGCCTACGCCGCCGTCATGCGCGGGGTCATCGCCCTGAACGCCTCGTTCTTCAACGCCCAGCGCATGCTCGGACAGTACGTGCGGAACGCATACCTATCATCCTCGAACGTTCCCGAAGCGGAGATCGGACAGCATCCCGAGCGCGGATAGGATCATGCAACAATCCTTTCTCTCCAGCGTTCTCGAACAACTCCATGCATCCGAGGAGGGACTGACTAGCGACGAGGTCGAACGGCGTCTGGACCGCTATGGCTTCAACGAGCCGACGCCGGCCCGCCGCATGGGAGCCGTCGTTCAGCTGGCGCTCCTGCTCGCCAACCCCCTCTGCCTCATTCTGCTGATGGCCAGCCTCGTCTCCGCCCTGCTTGGTGAAGTGTTCAGCGCCGCCATCATCGTGACGATGGTCCTCCTCAACGTGGTGCTCAACTTCCTCCAGACGTACCGTTCGCAGCGCGCCGCGGAACGACTGCGCGAGCAGGTCGCCCCGACGGCCACGGTGCGGCGCGATGGGGCGTGGGTGGAGAAACCGCGGCGCGAGTTGGTGCCGGGCGATCTGATCCGCCTGGTGGCCGGCGACCTGGTGCCGGCCGACGCGCTCTTGCTCCAGGCGCGCGACCTGCACGTCCAGCAAGCCGCCCTTACCGGCGAATCGCTGCCGGCCGAAAAAGAGGCCGTTGAAGAAAAGCCGTCCCTCCAGCTGTCGCCGGACGCCCGCAACCGCGTCTTCCTGGGCACCTCAGTGGTCAGCGGCACGGCGACCGCGCTGGTCGTGGCGACGGGCCGGGCCACCGCCTTCGGCGACATCGCGATTCGACTCACCACTCGGCCGCCGGAGAGTGAGTTCGAGCGCGGCACGCGGCGCTTCGGCTTCCTGATTTTGGAGACGGTCCTGCTGCTGGTGCTGTTCCTGTTCTTGATCAGTATCTATCTCCACCGCGACCCGCTCGAATCGATGCTCTTCGCGGTCGCCCTGGCGGTCGGGCTGACACCGGAGTTTCTGCCGATGATCGTTGGCGTCACGTTGGCCCAGGGAGCCGTGCGCATGGCGCGGCGCAAGGTCATTGTCAAGCACCTGGCCGCCATGCAGAACTTCGGCAGCATGGATGTGTTGTGCAGCGACAAGACCGGCACCCTGACCAGCGGCGAAATGACCGTCGCTCGCGCCGTCGGGCCATTCGGCCAGGATTCGCCGTACGTCCTGCGGCTGGCGCGTCTGAATAGTTATTTCGAGACCGGCATCAAGAGTCCTCTTGATGCCGCATTGTTGCGCGACGGCCGGCACGACGCCGAGAACTATCGCAAGCTGGATGAAGTTCCTTTCGATTTCGAGCGTCGGCGGCTGTCCGTGGTGATTGAATCCGCCAGTGAGCGGTGGCTCATCACCAAGGGCGCGGCCGAGG
This sequence comes from Gemmataceae bacterium, assembly GCA_036557825.1. Lineage (GTDB taxonomy): Bacteria > Planctomycetota > Planctomycetia > Gemmatales > Gemmataceae > JAJPHU01. Next base: position 99,696 of record DATBGU010000194.1, on the reverse strand, counting down.
CGATCCTGGCCATGTGCTCGACGTGCGCGAGCAATGAAACGCAAGTGCCGATGAACGAAGAAACGCGAACGCGCTGTGAAACCGTCCACCGGGAACTGAGCGCGACGGGCTGCCGGGTGCTGGCGGTCGCCTTCCGTGCGGTACCGCAACAAGACACTTATGGACTGGCGGACGAAAAAGAGTTGGTGCTGGCCGGTTTCATCAGTTTCTCCGATCCGCCGCTGCCCGATGCGGCCGCGATGCTGGCGGCGCTGCGGCGCGACGGCGTCGCCGTCAAGATCCTCACCGGCGACAGTGAACTGGTCGCCCGCCACGTTTGCGAGCGAGTCGGTCTGGACGGCGGGCGCGTGGTGCGGGGCGAGGACGTGGACCAGATGAGCGATTCGGCGCTGATTCACGTCGCCGAGCAGACCAACGTGTTCGCGCGCATGTCGCCGGCCCAGAAAAATCGCGTCCTCCTCGCCCTCAAGCAGCGCGGCCACGTCGTTGGCTTCCTTGGCGACGGCATTAACGACGCGCCATCCCTGCACGCCGCCGACGTCGGCATCTCCGTCGCCTCCGCCGTGGACATTGCTCGCGACGCCGCCGAAGTTATTTTGCTCGAACACAGTCTCGCCGTGCTGCACACGGGCATCCTTGAAGGCCGCAAGGCCTTCGGCAACGTAATGAAATATCTGCTCATGGGCACCAGCTCGAACTTCGGCAACATGTTCAGCATGGCCGCCGCCGCCTTCTTTCTGCCCTTCCTGCCCATGCTGCCGGCGCAGATTCTCCTCAACAATTTCCTCTACGATCTGTCGCAAATTACCATCCCGACCGACCACGTGGATGATTCCTTCATCGTCAAGCCGCGGCGCTGGGACATCTCCCTGATCCGCAATTTCATGGTGTTCATCGGGCCGATCAGCTCGCTCTACGATTTCCTGACCTTCTTCATCCTGCTGAGGTTGTTCCACGCCTCGGAGCCGCTCTTCCACACCGGCTGGTTCGTGGAATCGCTGGTGACGCAGACGCTGGTGTTGTTCGTCATCCGCACAGCGGGCAACCCGTTCCGCAGCCGGCCCAGCCTGCCGCTGCTTTGCTCCGTTCTGCTGGTGGTGTTCATCGGCGTCCTGCTGCCGTACAGCCCCCTGGCCGGCGTCCTCGGCTTCACGCCGCTGCCCGCTCTCTATTTGCTCTTCCTGGCTGCCGCGACGGGGAGCTATCTGCTCTTGGTCGAGATGGCCAAGCGCTTTCTGCTGCGGCGCTTTCTGAGCTGATCGCCAGCCTCCAGAATAACCCCTGTCACTTATCCACCTTCTTGGCGGGGATCAACTCCCACAGTCGGACAGTCGGATCACTCACGGTATCATTCTTCGGGACCATTAGTCTCTTGCTCCCTGCCGTGGCCACCCTTTTGCCGTCCGGGCTGAAGGCCACCGACCAGACGGCCCCCAGGGGGTCACTCAGTCTCACCAGGTTCTCGCCGCTTTCCACGTCCCAGAGCTTGATGCCATGCAGCGTCCCGGCGGCCAGGGTTTTCCCGTCGGGGCTGAAGGCCACGGAGTAGGCTGGATTGATGTCTTGTTCTCTACCGTATGGATTAAATCTCTGGAGTGTTGCTTTTCGCTTCCCGCTTTTCACATCCCAGAGCAGAACCGTGCCAAGCACGCTCGCGGAAGCCAGGGTCTTGCCGTCCGGGCTGAAGGCCACCGACCAGACCACTTCGGGGCCCTCGTGATAGGTCGTCCCGAGTTGCCCCAGCAAGACCTTCAAATATTTCTCCCGTTGGTCCTTGTCAAGGATCTTCTCGAGAGCCTTGGTAAGCTGCTCGTCAATGTCTTCCTCGGTCTGAAACTCCATTCCATTCAAGGCGGCGACCTTTAGCAATATTCGCTTCGGTAAGCCCTTGAGGGACACCTTCTCTTTCGCCGCGTCCAGCAGGTCCGATCAGGCCCGAAAAGCCCTTGAGGGACGCGACGACCTTCTCTTTCTGCGTAGCGGTGTCCCACAGGATCACGCGATGGCTCTCGTCGTTCACCAAGGCGACCGTCTTGCCGTCGCGGCTGAGCGCCAGAAAGTAACACTTGGGTTCGGGCTTGAGTGCGGTCTTTTCTTTGCCTGTGGCCACGTCCCACAGTTTGATCTCTCGCTCACGATAACCATCCTCCGTCACGGAGACCAGCGTCTTGCCGTCGCGGCTGAAGACCAGGGAAAGATCGGCATCGCTATGTCCCCGCAGGGTGGCGATCACCTTGCGCTTGTCCACATCCCACAACTGAACCAGGGAATGTCCCGGATGATCTTTACCGTCTTCATCAATGAGGGCAACCTCGTAATCACCCACAGCCAGCAGTTTGCCGTCCGGGCTGAAGGCGATGGTCGAGTAAACGCTGGGGCGCGCTCCTTCCAGCGTACCGAGGAATTTGAGCTGCGGTGAGGACTCACCCGCCATGACCGCCGGCACAAGAGCAACAGCAAGGAACATTCCCACGCCTCGCATGATCGGATACCTCATGAAGAGAACTCCGTGACAGCGCAACTAGGCTCGAACAAGCATTTGTCCCTGTTTCGCAACGATGACCGCCTCGGCGATTCGCAAATCACGCGGAGGGGAAACCAGAGAAAGGAACAAAACCCACTCTTGAAAGGCACGTGTTCTCAAGCCCCGTCACGTGTTTTGTGCTGTCCAGGACTCACTGCCCACAGCCGCGCGAACGGTGCACGGCAAGCAGCCAGGGCAGCGAGGCTACCTCCGCGGAAGAAAGATCTCAACATCGGCCGTTCTGGGCCAAATGTTAGGATGAGTGGCAATCGGTGCACCGTTACCTCGCCGCCTCTGTCTTGCCGCCGCGATAGGCAGCTACCTGCTGCTGGTGGAACTGCGCAAGCGTTTCCTGTTGCGACGCTTCCTGAGCTGCCCCGCGGCTCCTTGCCGGCCCTCAACCGCACAGAACTGCGCCGAATCCGCTCACTGCCGACACGCCAATCACGCCAGAAACGGTGCTCAAGAGAGGATTGCCTCGAAAAAAGGCAAGGCTCAGACAGGACTGAACCGGCGAGGCACTCGGCGGCATGAATGTTGCCATCTCATGCGGTAGAAACAGCATCTTGACATCGAGAGGAGCAGGCCACGGCATTTTGCGGGACCATCCGGAATCCGAAGGTCGCTTTCCGCGTGGTCGCACCGGCCGGTCGAATCCTCCCTCGGGTGCAATGGCCCCAAAGCGAGTGATCCATGAGCGCGTATAAAACATCGTCGGAGCGCATGGCCGAAGTGGTGGCGCGAGCACGCCGCCGCTGGCAGACCCAGCAACGAATGCCCGAGCCGGACGATGCACTCGCGCCTCCGGCCCCGCGCGCGTTCACCATCGCGATCAGTCGCGAAGCGGGGGCGAATGGCTCGGCGGTCGGTCGTTTGCTCGGCGAGCGGCTCGGCTGGCCGGTGTACGATTATGAGTTGGTCGAGCGCATCGCCGACGACATGGGTTTGCGGAGCACCCTCCTGGAGAGCGTGGACGAGACGCGGATGAGCTGGCTGCAAGAATGCGTTGCGTCCTTTTCTTCGGGGCGCTCCGTCACGGAGAGCGCCTACGTCCGCCATCTCGTCCAGACGTTGTTGACGCTGGCGCTGCACGGCGAGTGCATCCTCGTCGGCCGGGGAGCCAACGTGGTCGCGCCGCCGGCGACGACATTTCGCGTCCGCCTGGTCGCGCCCCTCCGCGAGCGCATCCTGACCGTCCAGAAGCGACGGAGCCTGTCGTTTGAAGAAGCGCAGCGGTGGGTCGAAAAGACCGACCACGCGCGTGCCGCCTTCATCAAGGACCACTTCCATAAGCAGGCGGACGACCCGTATCTTCACGATCTGGTGCTGAACACGTCTCGGTTCTCGATCGAGGCGTGCGCCGAGATCATTATTGACGCGCTGCACCGCATGGAGGCGCAAGTGCAGAAGAGCGCCGAAACCAGCGTGCCAGTGGGATAGGCTCGGCGGGTTGATTGCGAACGACGGCTGTCAACGGGCTAAGGTCCGCCGTTCGCCGTGTCACGATACGCGCGCTGGAGCGGGCTTCTCGGCAAGGAGCGCCTTCCATCGGTTGATTTCTCGCAAGTAGATCAACGGCTTTTCGGTGACGACGTCGAGCCGGCCGGCATAGACTGCTCCGGACTGGCCGTCGAGCGTAAGCATATCTCCCTCGTGAAACCAGCGGCTTCCGAGGCGGCAGGAGCGCCGCTCCGTGTCGATGTCCAGTTCGCGACAACCGACGATGCACACCTTGTTGAGCTGGCGAGCGACGACGGCGGCGTGAGAGGTACGGCCGCCGCGGGACGTGAGCACGCCGGCGGCAGCGGCCAGGCCGGCGATGTCGGTCGTGGCGATCTCCGTGCGGAGCAGCAGCGCTGGCTGGCCCGCCGCGGCCGAACGTACCGCCGTTTCCGAATCGAAGGCAATCGTGCCGACGGCCACGCCGGCGCTGGCGGGAACGCCGGTGCATAGCGGCGGCTCCGACGGCGAGGCCAGCCGCACATTTTCGATCGCATCGAGGTCACGGTCGGCGAGATGTTTCAGGGCCGTTGCCTCGTCGATCAGTCCTTCCTGCACCAACTCGCAGGCGATACGAAGGGCGGCCCACGGTGTGCGCTTGGCTCGTCGCGACTGGAGCAGGTGCAGATGCCCTTCCTGCACCGTGAACTCAAAGTCCTGAGCGTCGCGGAAGAGCTTTTCGAGCTGTCGGCCGATCTTGCGGAGCTGCCGATACAACTCCGGCATGGTCTGCTGCAAGCTGCTGGAGTCCTGCAAGGGATAGCGGCCCGAGACAACGTCCTCGCCCTGGGCGTTGGCGAGGTAGTCGAGATAGAGGAGGTTTTCCCCGGTCGTCGGGTTACGGCTGAAGGCGACGCCGGAGCCGGACGTTCGGCCCATGTTGCCGTACACCATCGCCTGCACCGTGACGGCGGTGCCGGCGAGATCGTTCAGGGAATGCATGCGACGATACTCGATGGCGCGCGGACTCTGCCAGGAGCGGAACACGGCCTCAATGGCGCCCGTGAGCTGGGCCAGCGGTTCTTGCGGGAAGGGGCGGCCGGTTTGAGACTCGAACAACGCCAGGTATTCGCAGGTGAGTTCCTTCAAGGCTGCGGCGTCCAGCTCGTCCGCCGCCGGGACCCCTTCCCGCTGCGACTGCTCTGCCAGCCGGCGCTCGAACGGATCAGCCGGCAGGTCGTGGACTACCTCGGCGTATGTCTGGACGAGACGGCGATAGGAATCCCAGGCATGGCGCGGATTGCCGGTCAGGCGAATCAGCGCCGGCAGCGTGCGTTCGCCCAGGCCGACATTGAGGATGGTGGCCATCATGCCCGGCATCGACACGGCGGCTCCGGAACGCACCGAGACGAGCAAGGGCCGGCGTCCGCCGCTGAAGGTCAGGCCCGTCGCCTTCTCGATCTGTTTGACGGCGGGTGCGACACGGCCGGCGAAATCGGTGGGCAAGCCCTTGCTCCGTTGCAAATAGGCGCGGCACTGGGCGATTGGCAGCACGAAGGCCGGCGGCACCGGAAGACCAGCCTCGGCCATGCGGATCAGATTGGCGGCCTTGCTGCCCACGACGTCGGCGCCGGCCATGGGGCAGGTTTCCAATTTGCCGGAAGGTTGGAAACCTGCCCCACCCTCGCCGCACCCTAGCACATATATGTCGTCCCATGCGTTCTCGGATGACATGGTTCATCTCCCGCGCTCAGCGCGTCAGGATTTCTCCCAGGATGTAATTGCGCAGGATCAGGGCGGAGCGCATGAGGGCGTCGGCCGCTTCCTCCAGGTTGTCGGCCAAGTCGGTAATCAGCTGCCATTGCCGAAAATCGCCGGAGAAAGTCAAGATGCTCGACCGCGCCCGCCGGTGGGCGTCGTCGGTCTGATGCTCGACATGGATGGTGCGGTCGATGGCTTCGAGGAAATCCTGGACCTCCTCTCGTGGACTGCCGCGCTGGAGCACGCGGGCACTGGCGACCGCCTTCAGATATTCCTGGGCGCCCTGCACCAGCAAGGCCGCCAGGTCTTGCAGACAAACCAGGGAGTCGGCCGTGACGCCGCTGGCGGAGAGCAGGCTGCGCAGGAAGACCGCGTCTTCCAGCTGGTCGGCGACATCATCGGCGACGGCCAGCAACTCGGGCACAGTCTTGTGGTTGTCCAGGCGTGTGCGGGCGGTGCGCGCTTTCGTGACCAACTCGTCGGCGCTGTGTTCCCACTTTCGCGCGCGCTGGACGACGCGCTGCATGGACGCCTCGCCGCCCGAAGGCTGCGCGAACAGCAGCGTGTCGCGGACGGCCATGGCCAATTCGACAATCAGGGCGGCATGCTCGGCGGCGATGTCGAGAAATTCCTGGTGCGCCGTTTCGACATAATGGCGAAACTCGGCGGCGATCTCGTCGCGGATGAGGAACTCGGAGCGCCGGGCCAGCAATCCCTCAGAGGCTGTCTTGAGGGTAAACTTGAGGAATTCGGCCGCCTTTTGTGGACCGACAAGGTCGGAGAATTGCACGCCCCAGGGCAACGGCGTCCGCGTGGATGATTCCAGGGCGTGGACAATGAGTTGTTCGCCGCCCAGCTGGAGGAAACCGCGGTGGCCGTGGTCGTTGTCGGCGGCCCAGCGCAGTACTTCCAGACACACGCGCTTGGGCGCGAAGCGCCGCAGCCGCTTGCGGGCACGGTTCCAGTCGATGAGGAACACCAGACGCGAGCCCAGAAAGCGTAGGAAGTCTTCCAGGCCTGCCCGATCGCGCGCGACGTAAGTGCCGCGGCTCAGATAGTACAATTTCTCCTCCAGGCGCGGAGCTTGCCGCGAGAGCGTGTCGCTCCACTGCACAGCGAAGCGTTGGAATAAGCCCTGTAAGAAGAACAGCCGCTGCGGATGCACGTCGGTATACGTCAGGCTCACCTGCGGCGGTTCGACGTGAATGACCAGCACGTGGGCCTCCGTGAGGCCGATGTCGTTCTGAAGGACGAGCCGATCGCCACTGCGCGTGGCCGTGGTGCCGAGTCCGGGGTGATCGAATTTCAATTCGCGCGTGCGGTTGAGACCGGCCATGAAGGCGGCGATCAGCGGGCGATCGTCCGCTTGAGTGCCGTACACCGAGGCGCCGTCGATGGTTTCGCTGGCGACCTGCTGCTGGAGACGATTCAACTCCTTGTGCAGATCCATGACCAGCAGGTGCAGGCTGTCCTGCCGATCGCGCTGTGCCGAGGTGACACGATCGATGTACGCGCCCGGCAGCCGATCGTCTTCGCGTGGAGGTGTCTGGGTTAGCAAGCTTTCGAGCCGTTTGTGGTACGTGTCGGGGGAGCGTTCCCGCTCCTCCGCGACCTGCGGGCGGACCTCCAGCGGAACCATCATAGCCCGGATGTTGTCAATGAGTTGGCGGTGGAGGACCGAGGCGAAAGGGATGTGATAGATGTTTGCCTCGCTCCTGGAGCTGCGTGCGACGACGCTATCGAACTGGCTGCCAGCCAGGTCGCAGGCGAGGCGTTCCTCTTTCAAATCGGCAGCGGGCTGGTCGGGATGATCGGCGTGTTCGCGGGCGGTCTGCAACAGGGTCATGAGGTACTTGGCGCGATCGTTGGCCATCAAAGCGGCATTCACCAGACCGGGCAGCATCAGGCCTTTTTCGCCCAGTTCGTCCACGATCCTCGTCTTGGTTGTCATCGCACACCGCCTTTCCGTCCAGACCAGTCAGCCATTCTCCAGCACCCACTGCGTGGCGTAGTGGGCAAGCGCTGTGCCGTCGCACAAGTCCAGTTTCTGGCGGATGCGGTCGCGGTAGGTTTCCACCGTCTTGACGCTCAGGTGCAGCCGTTCGGCGATGTCCGTGGTCTTCACGCCTTGGCCGATGAGAAGGAACACCTCCAGCTCGCGATCGGCCAGCGTGTCTACCGGCGAGTGCGTCATCTCTTGCCGCCCCGCGCCGACGGTCCGTTGCAGCAGCCGCTCGCCCATCGCCTCGCTCAGCCAGACCTTGCCCTCCAGCACTCGACGGATGGCCTCCACAATCCGGTCCGTCGCCTGATCCTTGGTGATGTAGCCCAGCGCCCCGGCGCGGAGCGCACGCTCCGCATACAGTGACTCGCTGTGCATCGACCAGACCAGCATGCGGACATGGTTGTTGCGGTCCTTGATCCGCTTGATCAGGTCGATGCCGTTGCCGCTCTTGAGCGAGATATCGACAACGGCCACATCGGGCGAGGTCTCCTCGATCAGGTGGAGGGCCTCGCTTAGGTCCGCGGCCTCGCCGCAGACTTCCAGGTCGGGTTGCCGTCCGATCCGAATCGTCAGCGCCTCGCGCACCGCCGGGTGGTCATCGACAATGAGGATTCTGGCGGCCGGCTTACTAGCCTTGATCTTGCTCTTGGACATGAGGAATACCCTTACGGCACACACAAGTCACCACGGTTCCGCCAGACTCCACCCGACTGACCGACAGGTGGCCCTTGATCAGCTCCGCACGGTAACGCATGATTTTCAAGCCCATCCCCTTCGCATCGATGGGCATCTCCGGCACCCCAACGCCGTCGTCCTGCACGCGCAGCGCTACCGATTGGTCGTCACCTTCCAGACTAATGCGGATATTCCGTGCATTGGCATGCTTCAGGGCATTCGTAACCCCCTCGCGGGCGATCGAGTAGAGCTGCGCGGCCACCTGGTTATCCGTCAGATGCACTGGCTCCTGGCAGTCGAAGGTACACGTCACGCCGTGCTGTTCTGTTATCTGAGCGGCAAGCTCCGTTAGCGCCGCCATGAGTCCTTCCACGTCTACTTCCACGCGGATCAGCCCGCGCGAAATCGCCCGCACCTGACCGAGCACCCGCTTGAGACCTTCCGCCATTTTGGCGACCACTCGGGCCTCGGCCGGCGCTTTCTCCTGGAGGTCCGGCAACACGCTGTCGGCCAGCAATCCCAGGGCCGTAAGCTCCTGGGCGGAGGTGTCGTGCAGCTCCTGGCCGATGCGCTGCTGTTCCATCGTCGCCACCTCCAGCACCTCCTGCTCCAGGACCTTGCGGGCGCTCAGGTCACGCAACATTCCGGTAAAACTGCGCTGGCCGTGGTCTGTAATCTCACTGACGGCCAGGTCCACCGGGAAGAGCGAGCCGTCCTTGCGGCGGCCCTGTACTTCGCGGCCGATCCCGATGATGTGTTTCTGTCCCGTCTGGCGATAGCGCGCCAGGTAGTCATCATGCTCGTCCTTGTAGGGCGGGGGCATCAGTATCTTTACGTTGTGTCCGATCAGCTCGCCGGCCTTGTAGCCGAACATCCGCTCGGTGGCAGCATTGACCGATTGGATGATGCCGTGCGGGTCGATCGTGATGATGGCGTCCACGGCGGTGTCCAGAACGACTTGGAGGCGTTCCTGGCGATCCCGCAGTGCCTGTTCCGCCGCGCGCTGGCGCTCGGTGATGTCCACGAAGGTAATGACAACGCCTTCGACGCGATGGTCACTGGTGCGGTAGGGCACGATCCGGCGCGACCAGCACCCGCCCTCCTCCGTGAAGACCTCTTTTTCCTGCGCCGTCAACCGCTGCAGGACCTGCCCGGCGTTGCTGAGCAAGTCCGGGTCGTTGAAGCGGGCCTTGATGTTGCCGACAGGCCGGCCGAGGTCCGACGCCACGAAATTGAAGAGTTGGGTGGAAGCGGGCGTGAACCGCTTGATTCGGAATTCCGAATCCAGGAAGACCGTGGCGACGTCGGTGCTGTTGAGCAGGTTGGTCATGTCGTTGTTGGTCGTCTCCAGCTCTTGGACCTTTTCCTGTAGTTGGTTGTTGACCGTGTTCAGCTCTTCGTTGAGCGATTGCAGCTCTTCCTTGCTGGTCTCCAACTCCTCGTTGGCCGACTGCATCTCCTCGTTCATCGACATGACTTCTTCGTTGGAGGCCTTGAGTTCCTCGTTGGCGCTTTCCACCTCCTCGATGGTCGTTTGCAGGTCCTCCTTGGTGATGCGCAGCTCATTCTCGAGCTGCCGGGCGATGGACTCCTCGGTGGTGGGCGGCAGGAGCGGCGGCGCGGGCCCGGTGTCGGGCTGGTCGTGGAAGGTGATCAGGAGCAAGCCTTCGGCCGACCGCGGGGCAGGCACCGGCTTGATCCGCACGGTGACTGGGTGGTAATCACCGCCGTTGCGCTTGACCTGGATATCGGTGAGGACTGCCGGCTCATTGTCGCGCAGGGCCTTGTGGACGGCGGCACGGAGCTTGGTCCGTAGGCCTTCGCGGGCCAACATGAGCAGGTTCTTGGTGGGTTCCCCGGTTGGCTGGTCGAGGTAACGACCGGTGGGACCGAGATAGTACAGGATCTCGTACTTGCGGTTGACAAGGACGGCGGCAGGGCCAAGTTCTGCCAGGACCAGGCGCTGCGTCAGCTCGGCGACGTTGACCGGACGTTCCCCGCCGGGTTCCCCGGGTTGGCGGACCCGGCCCGGTCGCTCCTCGCGCGCGGTAATGGGGAACTCGACCCGCTCCGGGCGGCTCACGCCGATGCGCCGGAAAAACCGCCATTTCTTGGAGACCGGCTCGAACAGGTCGATCTGCCGGCCGATGGTCTCCGACGGGCCCAGGAACAGGTGGCCACCCTCATTCAGGGCGAAGTGCAAGAGCGTGAGGACCTTCTGCTGCACGTCCGGCTCGAGGTAGATCAGCAGGTTGCGACAGCTGATCAGGTCCATCTTGGAAAAGGGGGCGTCGGCGATCAGGTTCTGCGCCGCAAACGTGACCGGCTCCCGGACCTGCTTGTTGACCTGGTAAGAGGATTCATCCACCCGTGTGAAGTAGCGAGCCAGCCGTTCGGGCGTCACGTCGCCCGCGATGCTCTCGGGATAGATGCCCTGGCGGGCAACGTTGAGCGCGTCCTGATCGACGTCGGTGGCGAAGACTTGCAGGGCACAGGTGCTCTTGGCCGCCGCCAGCTGTTCGAGCAGGAGGATGACCAGGGAATAGACTTCCTCGCCGGTGGCGCAGCCGGGCACCCACACGCGGATGACGCCATCCGCTTCCTTGCCCTGCACCAGCGGGGCGATGACTTGGCTGGCGAGTTCCTCGAAAGCTTCGGGATCGCGGAAGAAGCTGGTCACGCTGATGAACAGGTCCTTGACCAGCTGCTTCACCTCCTCCGGATGGTCGCGTAGGAACGCCAAGTATTGGGGGATGCTGTCCAGGTGACTGAGCCCCATGCGCCGCTCGACGCGCCGCGTCAGCATCCTCTTGCGGTAGGAGCGGAAATCGAACCCGGCGCGTGCCCGGAGCAAGGCGAGCACCTGAGTCAGGGAATCCCCCTCTTCCGGGGCCGTCGCCCTGCGCGTGCCGCCATTGACATAGGCATGCTGGATGTATTTGACGAGTGCCTCAGGCATCTGCTCGACGGGAAGGACGTAGTCGGCCAGGCCGGTAGCGACGGCGCTCTGCGGCATCCGGTCGTACTCGGCCGTGGCCGGGTCCTGGACCATGGCCATGCCGCCCGCGGCCTTGACCGCTTTCAATCCCAGCGTCCCGTGCGCTCCCGTCCCGGAAAGAATGATGCAAATGGCCCGTTCTTGCTGATCGTCGGCCAGGGAACGCAGGAAAAGATCGATGGACGTTTGCGAGGCGTGCCGTTCCACGGGGCCGGTCAGGCGCAGGATGCCGCCGTGGATGGTCATGTACTTGTTGGGCGGGATAATGTACACATGGTTGGACTCGACCGGCATGTCGTTCTTGGCCTCGACGACCGGCATGGTGGTGTGCCGGGCCAGCAGTTCGACCATGAGGCTCTCGTGGGCGGGATCGAGGTGGGGAACCAACACAAAGGCGATCCCGCTGTCCGGCGGCATGGCAGCGAAGAATTTCTTGAAAGCGTCCAGCCCGCCGGCCGAGGCGCCGATGCCGGCCACGGGCGGTCCCGGCTGCTCCGGCTTGGTTTCCGTCGGGGCGGCTTCGGTTGGCTGCGTCGGCACTTCCTCGGCTTGTTCGCCAGCTCTGAGCGGCTGTTGAGCCGGTTGAGTTTCCTTCGAACCCGTCGCTGACTTCTTGCTTGGTGTCTTTGCTGCCATCGCCGGTCCTCCTTCACCCCTCCGCCTTCAACCGCTCATTGTACCCAGAGTTGCACGAAGATTTAGCCGGACGATGGCTGGCGCAACTTGTCGGGGTTTCCCCTACAATTGCTGTCTCTCTCTCCCCGACTGTCAATTCCCAGACAGTGCGGTTAGCCTATCACCATAACCCAATCTCATCGGCCTGGCGCGATCGCCCACGCGCCGGGCTGTTTTTCCGATTGCTCCGCTGCGGCAGAGGAGCCCCTCTTGAAACCGACCCTGCTGATTGCCGAGAGCGATGCCGACTTGCGTGACGTCTATCGGAAGTTTCTCGGCGAGCGCGACTACGAGGTGGAAACCGCCTCGGACGGCCTGGACTGCCTGGCGAAGCTGCGCCAGCGGATGCCTGCGGTGCTTGTGCTCGATCTGGAGCTTCCCTGGGGTGGAGGCGACGGCGTGCTCGCCTGGCTGCGCGAGCACAGGGTCACGGCCGGGCTTCCAGTGGTGCTGACGGCCGCGGCCGGCTGCTCTCCGGATGCCACCAAGGACATCAGGCCGCCTGTCGTCGAGTTTCTGCCCAAACCTTTCACGCTGACGACCCTGCTGTGGAGTGTGCGTACCGCCGTCGCCAAAAAGGGACGGGAGGAGCCGTTTAACCTGAATCGTGCAGCTGGCTGTTCGGAGCTTTTCATCGGATGAGAAGGAGAAACGGGTCATGACCCAGTCCACGGCTCCCCAGATCCTACCCACCGGCGAGGAGATGGACGCTGTCGAGGCGACTACCCCGCTCCTGACACAAAGCCGAGAGGACCTCCACCTGGCCGAACGTGTTGGGCAAGCCCTGCGCGCGACCGGCTACGGGCCGCTGCGAGGCATTACAGTCAGTGTCCATGCACGGATCGTCCGTCTCGGGGGTCGAGTGCCCAACTACTACTTGAAACAGATCGCGCAGACAACGGCCCTGGCTGTCCCAGGAATCCATCAAATCCACAACGACCTTGAGGTGGTCCAGCTGAGCTAAATGTTGACAAGTCGGCCGACATCCTCCGGCTTGTGGCGCATGATATGCCCGCCGATCCAAAATCCGCACCAAAGGAAAGGAGGCGGCGATGCCCGCGATTCTTGTGGTAGACGACGATACGGACACTTGCCGCAACATGGCGGACCTCTTCGGCGATTGTGGTTACCACGTCGATGCCGCCGAAAGTGGGGACATCGCCCTGGAGAAAGCGCGGCAGCAACGGTACGACATGGGCCTGCTGGACCTGCGGATGCCCGGCATGGACGGCTTGACGCTTTGTCGGCGCCTCAAGCAGTTGCGACCGAGCATGGTTACCTTGATTGTCACGGGTTACACCCACGAGGGGCTGGACGAAGAAGCCCTTGCGGCGGGAGCGCGCCAGGTTCTTCCGAAGCCGGTTGACATGGCAAAGTTGTTTGCCCTGGTCGCGCAGACCGTACCGCCCCCCAACTGAAGCACGGAGAAACGTAAAGCCCAAACCATTCTATACGGAGGGAACGGGGCATGTTGGTCCTCACTCGACGTATTGGCGAAGAAATCGTCATCGCCGACAACATCCGCGTGACCGTCACGGCGGTTGACGGCCAGAGAGTCCGTCTCGGTATCACGGCGCCGCCTTCCATTTCCGTGGTACGACTGGAACTGCTCGCGGAGCGCGCGCAAGGGGCGTGCCGCGAATTGCCGGGAGAAATGGGAAGAATCAACGGACACCGTTGACAATGATGACGCATCGAGGGTAGGTGTGGGGACATGCAACGACGTTTCCTCAATCGGCGGCGAATCGCGCGCTGATCAGTTCCAACACCTGCCGCGTGATCTCTCCCTGACGCTCTCGGCGTTCGAGATCTAGCAGCGCCTTGCCGATGCGCTCGGTGTTGTGCGTGGCCCCGTCCATGGCGATGAGTCGGCTGGCCTGCTCGCTGGCATAGGATTCCGCCGCCATGCGGTAGAGGCTGATGAAGGCATACTGGCCAAGGAAGCCGGCGAGCAGTTCGCGCAACGGAAGATAATGGAAGCTCGGTCTCCCCGCCGAAGGAGGCAGGCGCGCTAGGGCCGACAGATCGGGGGGCAGCAGCTCTTCTTCGGCCGGCACCTGCTGGCTGATGGACTGGTAGCGGCTATAAATGACATGAACGGGACCGAGGCCGAGGGACGCATAGTGCCGATCAACCTTCGGCGCCAGGCGCTTGACCAGATCGCGAACACCTTGCAACGACGTGGCGGCGGGTTCCACACGATCGGGCGTGATCCCGCGCGTCAGCAATTGCCGCCTGCCTCTCTCTCCCACCATCAGCAGATGCACGCCGCCGTCAGCGCGCAGCTCGTGCCAGCGGCGTCCGGCGAGGGCGAGCACGTTTTGGTTAAACGCGCCACACAAGGGTTGTTCGGAGGTCAGTACCAACAACAAGGTTTGCCGGCCGTTCACGGGAGCAGGCAGCATGGCGGGGTCGGTGGCCAAGTTGGAAAGGGCGCGCAGTATCACTTCCTGATAGTGGCCAGCTCCGGTCAGCGCGCGCTGCGCGCCTTGGATTCGCCCGGCGGCAATAGCCCGCATGGCGCTGACGATGTCATGGATCGTGTTCACGGCCTGCCGTCGCCGTCGGGTCTGCTCCAGGGTCATGAAGCCTCCGTTTCTGGGAGAAGCCCCCGAACCGTTTCAATGTGCCGCCGCAGTTGCTCCTGCACGGACGGAGTCAGCGCCTCGCCCTTTTCCAGAGTGTCCACCAAACTGGGATCGACTTCCTCCAGACGCTGCGCCAGCGATTCGAGGAGCTTCCCCACCTGCTCGACGGGGACCGGATCGAGTAGCCCGTCGCGGATGGCGAACAACGCGGCACTCTCGCCGGCCAGCGACCAGGGGCGCAGGCGCGGCTGTTTGATCGCCTCGCGCAAGCGCCGCCCGCGCTGGAGGCGCCGCCGCGTCTCCGGTTCGAGTTCCGCTCCGAAGCGTGCGAACGTCTCCAGTTCGTGCAGCTGGGCGTACAGGAGCCGTAAATCGCCGACGAGGGAGCGCAGTGCCCTCGGCTGCGCCTTGCCGCCGACGCGCGAGATGCTCAAGCCGACATCCACGGCCGGCCGTAGTCCTTCGTTGAACAGATGCGTATCGAGGTAGATCTGTCCGTCGGTGATGGAGATCAGGTTGGTCGGGATGTATGAGGAGATGTTGCCGGCCTGCGTTGACGCGATGGGCAGTGCGGTCAGGCTGCCGCCGCTGCGCAGGCGGGTGGCGCGCTCCAATAAGCGGGCGTGCAGGTAGAAGACATCGGCGGGGTACGCCTCGCGGCCGGGCGGCCGGCCCAGCAGCAGCGACAGGCGGCGGTAGGCGTCGGCATGGCTGGTCAGGTCGTCGTAGACGATCAGCACGTCGCGGCCCTGGTGCATCAGGTATTCGCCGATGGTACAGGCGGCGTACGGGGCAAGATACTGCTGGCCGGGCGGCGACTCGGCCCCGGCGACCACCACCGTTGTAGAGGCGAGCGCCTGGTGCTCGCGCAGCACTTGCAGGACTTCCGCGACACTGGCGTTGCGCTGACCGATGGCGACGTAGATGCAGCAAACGCCGGTGCCGCGCTGGGCCAGGATGGCGTCCAGCGCGAGGGAGGTTTTGCCGGTGGCGCGGTCGCCGAGGATCAATTCGCGCTGACCGCGGCCCAGCGGCAGCAAGGCGTCGATCACCTTGGTGCCCGTGTGCAGCGGTTCCTGCACAGGCAACCGTTCGACGACACCAGGCGCCTCGCGCTCCACCGGCCACGTTATCGTGGTGCGCGGCGGCGGCTCGCCGTCGAGCGGCCGGCCGAGAACGTCCACGACACGACCCAGCAATTCCGCGCCGACCGGCACACTGGCCACTCGGCCCGTCGCCCGTAACTCCTCCCCCGCCGAAACGTGCTCTGGTGCATCGAGGAAGATAACTCCCACGTCATGCCGGCGCACGTCAAACGCCAGGGCTGTCAGGCCATCGGCGCGCTCCAGCAGTTCGCCGTAGCGGACGGAGGGCACGCCGCGCACCGCGGCAACGCCATCGCCGACACGCGTGATCCAGCCGACCTCGCGATGGCGCACGCGCCAGTGAATATCGGCCAAAGGCTGGCGCACGAAGCGACTCAGTTGCTCGACGCGGTCGCGCACGAGACGTTCTCCTCTGCAATGGCCGGCGCGGGCGTTTCCAGCTGTCCGGCCAGGGACGCATCCCAGATGTGCCCGCCTAGCCGCAGTCGAACACCGCCCAGCAAGGCGGGCACGGTCGTTGTCGCCAGGGTAATCGACTGTCCCACCAGTTCGCCGGCCGTCTCCGTGATCCGCCGCTCGGTCGCCTCATCCAGATCGCCCGTCGTCTCCAGCACCGCGCCATCTTGCGGCTGCCATTGATCTCGCACCGCCTGGCGCTTCTCGGAGGGGAGCCTCCGCAGTTCCTCGATGAGGTGCAGGGCGAGTTGGTCGGTCAGCGTGCGGTCGCAAGATTCCCGGAGCAAACGTTGAACCACGTCCACAGCCACGTTCGTCATCTCCCCGCGCAGGCCGCGCCATGCTTCCTCGCACTCCCGTTCGAGGGCCTGTCGTCCTTGCTCACGCCGCTGTTGCACTTCGGCCTCGGCTTCGGCAAGCACTTTCTTGCGCTCGGACTCCGCCCGCTCCCGGCTTTCTCGAAGAGCCATCTCACATTGCTGTTGCGCGTCGGCCAGCTGACCCTGGAGGTGCTGCTGCAGCGTCACGGCCTGCTCGTGCGCCTTGTCCGCCTCGGTCTGCGCCCGTTCGGCGGCGGCGCGGCGGCGTTCGATGGCCTCGTGCAGCGGGCGATACAGCAGCCGATACAACACCGCCGCCAGCACCACGAAGTTGAGCACTTCGAACAGGAACGTCCACGGATTGAAGTTCATGGCTCAACGCTCGATTAATCGGCTGAATGGATTGGCGAACAGAAGGATCAGGGCGATGACCAGGCAGTAGATGGCCAGCGACTCGATCATGGCCAAGCCGACGAACAGGGTTCGGCTGATACGGTCGGAGGCGTCGGGCTGGCGGGCGATGGCGTCCAGCGCCGAGTTGACGGCCTTGCCCTGACTGATACCCGGCACGATGGTGCCGGCGGCGACCACCAGGGCGGCGGTGCCCATCACCACCAGGGCGAAAATCGTCTGCGTATCCACGGCTCTCTCCCCTCAATGTTGGTGCGCCCGCACGGCCGCACTCAGGTAAACCACGGTCAGGACGGCGAAGATGTAGGCTTGCACCAGTCCGGTAATCACCGCCAGCATCATCAGCGGCACCGGCACCAGCAGGCCGGCGATCGACAGCAGCACGGCGATGACCAGTTCCTCACTCATGACGTTGCCGAACAGGCGGATGGCCAGCGCCAGCGTCCGCGAGAACTCGGTGATGACTTCGAGCGGCAACAGCAGGGGCGTTGGCTCCAGGTAGTGGCGGAAGTAGCCACGCAGTCCTCTGGCCCGGATGCCATAGAATGGCACCGCCAGGAAGACGACGGCCGCCAGCGCCGCCGCCGTCGAGAAGTCTGCTGTCGGCGCCCGCATTCCCGGCGCCAGGCCGAGCAGGTTTGCCGTGCCAATGAACAGCGCCAGCGTCACCACCAGCGGCGTGTACGGCCGGGGATCGGAGGCGAACATGTCGCGCATCACCCCTTCCAGGTGGTCGATCAAAAACTCCGCCGCCACCTGCCAGCCGGACATCCGCCGTTGCAGGCCGTAGCGCACCAGCAGGGCAAAGCCGATTAGCACAGCCGAGACGATCAAGGAATACGCCACCGTGCCGGCCACGTCGACCGGACCCAGCCGGAACAGCACCGGCGGAAACAGTCCTCTCTCTCCCATGACTCTCTCCCAATCGGAGGATGAAACCTTCGCGGACGAGCCAGAAACCGACTAGCGCCGCCAGCAGAATGTCCACTCCCTCCCGCCCCAAGGCGTAAAACGTCGCGCCCGCCAGGAGCAGTCGGGCGAGCCGACCCCACAAGCCCGGAGCGCCAGCGACGTGGATCCCGTCGCTGGCGCTCCGGGCTTGTGTCCATGCTCCTCGCCGGACGGTCCACCATAAGCCGCCGAAGAAAACCAACCCCAGCCCAACACCCGTGGAGACGCCGGCCGCGACGTTCATGACATCAACTCCCGCCGTACGTGCCGCCAGGCGCTGAGACAACCCAGGAACAGCCCCGCGACCAGCAGTCCCAGCGTCCACTGAATGCCGGTGGCGAAGCGGGCGTCGAGCCATCGGCCGGCCAGTGCGCCCAGCACGGCGGGCACGCTGACCATCCAGCCCACGGTGCCGACCAGGCCGAGACCTTGCCAGAAACCGAGATGGCGCGCCGCGCGAACGCGCTCGGCCTGCCGGCGGATCTCACGCACAAACGGCTCTTCCTCGTTTTCGCTCATGTGCGTCGCTCCGCCTTGGGCAATTCGCGCAGCAGCGCGGTTTGCAGTTCCGCGAACTCCGCCCGCGCCGCGTGTTCCTCTTCGCGCCGTGCCGCCAGCATCGCCGTTGCCGCGTCGGCCACCTCCTCGATGAGATCGGCCAGCACCGCCTCGCGCGTGCCGATGCACACTTGTCCTTTTTGCAGCACCAGCACCCCGCCATCGACCGCCGCATAATGCTCGTGGTTGTCCTCATCGCGGTAGCTGAGCACGCAGGGAACCAGCAAGGTCGCAAAATCCTCGTGATTCGGCCACAGGCCGAACAAACCGCTACGGTCCGCGGCACGCACGCCGCGAACGGTCGTGCTGAGTACGACGCCGTCCGGGACGAGGATCTCCAGGTTGAGCGTCATTTCACCACCTCCTCGGCCGAGCCAATCATGTACAGCGAACTTTCTTCGTGGTCGTCGAAAGAACCGGCCAGGATCGCCTCGCAACCAGCCAGTGTTTTCTCCAACGGCACATGGCGGCCGGAGTGGCCGGTAAATGCCTCGGTGACGAACAGCGGCTGCGTCAGAAAGCGTTCCAGCCGGCGAGCCCGCCGAACGATGCGCTGGTCCTCGGCCGACAGTTCCTCCAGGCCGAGCATGGCGATGATGTCCTGTAACTCACGGTAGCGCTCGATGGTTTCCTTCACGCGAAGAGCCAGGTTGTAATGTCGCTCGCCCAGCCGACCGGGGTCGAGCAACCGGGAGGTCGAGGCCAGCGGGTCGATGGCCGGGTAAAGCCCCTGGGCGGCCAGGCTGCGGGAGAGGACGAGGCTCGAATCGAGGTGGGCAAAGGTCTGGGCGACGGCGGGGTCGGTCAGGTCATCCGCCGGAACGTAAACGGCCTGCACAGAGGTAATGGCCGCGCCGTTGGCTGACGTGATGCGTTCCTCGACGGAGGCCAAGTCGTCCGCCAATGTGGGCTGATAGCCGACTTCGGAAGGGAGCCGGCCCAGCAACCCCGATACTTCGCTGCCGGCTTGCACGTAGCGGAAGACATTATCGACGAGGAACATCACCTCGCTGTGTTGGACATCGCGGAAGTATTCTGCCATCGTCAGGGCCGTCAAGGCCACGCGGAAGCGGCTGCCCGGCGCATCATTCATCTGCCCGAAGACGAGGATGGAATTGGCCAGCACGCCGGTCGATTTCATTTCCATCCACAGGTCGTTGCCCTCGCGGGTGCGCTCGCCGACGCCGGCAAAGACGGCCACGCCCGCGTGGTTGTGGTTCATGGTGCGGATTAACTCTTGCAGTAGAATGGTTTTGCCGACGCCGGCGCCGCCGATCAGTCCGGCCTTGCCGCCGCGCGCCAGCGGCGCCAGCAGGTCGATGACCTTGATGCCCGTCTCCAGAAACTCCAGCGAGCGCTGCTGGGTCGTCAGTGGAGGCGTCGGCCGGTGGATCGGCCACCAGTCCGCGACCGTTGGCGGTTCCCCACCATCGAGAGGTTGCCCCAGAGCGTTGAATAGCCTGCCGAGAGTCGGTGGACCCACCGGCACGGTGATTGGCTTGCCCGTTCGCTCGGCAATCATCCCGCGGGCTAACCCTTCTGTGTGTGCCAGCGCGATAGCCCGAACCGTATGAGCATCGAGATGATGGGCCACTTCGAGGACCACGATCCGCGGCCCGGCCGCAACTCGCAACGCCTCGTTGATTGCAGGCAATCCATCGCGGAATGCTACTTCGACGACCGCCCCGCGGACGGCAGCCAGCCGGCCCGCCGATAACACCGACCCATCACCCGGCTTGCTCTCTTCACGCACGATGTCCCTTCCTCACGATCCTGTCTTCCGCACGCTCCTGTGGACCCTCCTGTTTGCAATTCCAATGCCACGTCGGAAAACGCCACGGGTCGCGTGATTTCGTCTGCTCCTATCCCTGAAGCCGTGTGCGGAAGTTCGCGGGCTGTGCTGCTTCGCACAGTGACAATCCCTTTCACCCTGTTTCCCGGAGCGTCGTTCATGGATGCAGTCGAGCAGAAAAGGCCGTTTTCTCTGAGGATTTTGCAAGATGGCTTCTTCATTCCGACTAAACGGAGAAAAGAATCGCTATGGCATAGGCAATGCGATAAGGGGTGAACGAAACCCGTTCAACGAAATGGGGTGATTCAT
Organism: Gemmataceae bacterium; assembly: GCA_036557825.1. GTDB lineage: Bacteria > Planctomycetota > Planctomycetia > Gemmatales > Gemmataceae > JAJPHU01. Next base: position 79,127 of record DATBGU010000194.1, on the reverse strand, counting down.
GAACCGAAACGAACTAGGACGGTGGGGTTGGCTTGGGAGCGCGCAATCGGCAACCACGATTTAACGTGGATAGTTCAGTGCGGAGCATCCGGCCGCACCTGGATTGCTGTCTCCTGGCCCGCCGCCAGGAAGGGAGCACTCTCCGGCATCGCCGGCTGAACGGCGGCAGGCGGTTGGCGCCCAAACCACTCGATGACGTAGAAGAAGACCGGCGTCAGAAAGATACCGAACAGGGTCACGCCCAACATGCCGGCGAACACCGCCGTGCCCAGCGAGCGACGCATCTCCGCACCGGCGCCCGAGGCGATCACGAGCGGCACCACGCCAAGAATGAACGCGAACGAGGTCATCAGGATCGGCCGCAGACGCAGCCGCGATGCCTCCAGCGTCGCCTCGCGCAGCGGCACGCCCGCCTCGCACCGCTGCTTGGCGAACTCGACGATGAGGATGGCATTCTTGCTCGCCAGGCCCACCAGCACCACGAAACCAATCTGCGTGAAAATGGTCACTTCCATCCGCGCCAGCATCACGCCGACCACGGAGCAGAGTAGACACATCGGCACGACCAGGATAACCGCCAGCGGCAGCTTCCAGCTTTCGTACTGCGCCGCCAGCACCAAAAACACGAACACCACCGCCAGCGCGAAAACGTACATCGCCGTGCTGCCGGCCTGGCGCTGCATGTAGCTCAGCTCCGTCCATTCGTAGCCCATCGCGTGCGGCAACTCCTTCGCGGCGATTTCCTGCATCCGAGCGGTGGCCTCGCCCGAACTCGTGCCGGGCAGACTGTTGCCCGTGATCGACGCGGCCGAATACATGTTGTAGTTCATCACGCTCACCGGGCCGCTGGTGTCGCGCACCGACATCAGCGTGCCCAGCAGGACCATTTGTCCCTGATTGTTGCGCACTTGCAGTTGGCGGATCTGCTGCACCTTGGCGCGGAAACGCTCGTCGGCCTGGACGTTGACCTGCCAGGTCCGGCCGAACTCGTTGAAGTTATTGACGTAGTACGAACCCAGGTACACCTGTAGCGCGTTGAAGACCTCGTCGAGCGGCACGCCCAGAGCCAGGCACTTCGTCCGGTCGATGTCGAGATACAGCCACGGCGTATGGGCGCGCGAGCTGTTGAACAAACCTTGCAGTCCCGGAGCGGCGTTGCCGCGCTCCACGATGCGATCGGTCACGCGCTGCAATTCGCCGAGTCCGAGATTGCCGCGGTCCTCGATGACGAGTTTGAATCCACCGGTCGTGCCCAGTCCTTCGATGGGCGGCGCACCGAAGACCGATACGGTCGCCCCGCGCACCTCGCGGCGGCAGCGTTGCCGAATCTTCGACGCGATGGCGTCGGCGCTCCGGTCGCGGTCGTGCCGATGCTCGAACGGTTCGAGCATGACGTACATCGAGCCGAGGTTGGGCGCGTTGGCGCTGAGGATCAGCGATTGACCGGAGATGCCGACGGTGTGCGCCACGCCCGGCGTGTCGCCGGCCAACTTCTCGATGCGGGCCATCAGCCGCCGCGTCCGCTCCACCGAGGCGCTGTCCGGCAGCTGCACGTTGAGCATCAAATAGCCCTTGTCCTGCTGCGGAATGAAGCCGGCCGGCGCGCGATTGAACTCCCAGTACGTCAGTACGAGCAGACCGCCGTACAGGAGCAGCGCCACGACGCTGACGCGCAGCAGCCCGCCGACCATGCGCGTGTAGACGGTGGTGCCGAAGTTGAAGCTCAGGTTGAACAGCCAGAAGAACCAACCCAGCGTCACGTCGAGCAGCCAGGTCAGTGGATCGCGAGCCGCTCCGCGCGGCTTGAGCAGGATGGCCGCCAGCGCCGGACTGAGCGTCAGCGAATTGAACGCGGAGATGACCGTGGAGACGGCGATGGTGACAGCGAACTGGCGGAAGAACTGGCCAGTGATGCCGCTGATGAAGGCGCACGGCACGAACACGGCGCACAACACCAGGGCCACGGCGATGACCGGACGCGTCACCTCGTCCATCGCCCGCCGGGCCGCCTCGCGCGGCGGCAAGCCGTGCTCCAGCCAGCGCTCGACGTTCTCCACCACGACGATGGCGTCATCGACGACAATACCGATCGCTAGTACCAACCCGAACAACGATAGGTTATTCAGCGAGAAGCCCAGCGCGGCCATGACGGCGAAGGTGCCGACGATGGCGACGGGCACCGCGACCAGCGGGATGATCGAAGCCCGCCAATTTTGCAGAAACGCCAGCACCACGATGGCTACCAGGATGATCGCGTCGCGCAGCGTCTTGAAGACCTCGTTGATCGACTCCTTGATGAAGGGCGTGGTGTCGTAAACGATCTCGTAATCGAGTCCATCGGGGAAACGGCGTTTCAGTTCGTCCATCTTGGCATAGACGCCGCGCGCGGTTTGCAGGGCGTTCGATCCGGGTAGCTGATAGATCGACAGCGCCACGGACGGCTTGCCGTCGAGCGTGGCCGACTGCTCGTACTGTTGCGACGCCAGTTCGACTTTCGCAACATCGCGCAGACGCACCACACTGGTCGCCGGCGACGCTGCCGACTGCCCTCCCTCACCCGTGGCGCTCGACGCGCCGCCCTTTCCGGACGAACCGGACGAGGAGGACGTGTTGCCTCCGTTCGCACCCTGATCGGAGGCGTTGCTAATGCTCGTTTGGCTGACCTTGAGGATGATGGCGCCGAACTGCTCGACGTCAACCAACCGGCCGAGAGCATTGATGGTCAGCTGGAACTGCTGCCCCTTGGGAACGGGCTGTTGTCCGATTTGTCCCGCGGCCACCTGCAAGTTCTGCGAGCTGATGGCGTTCACCACGTCCGAGGTCGAGATGTTCAGCGACGCCATCTTTTCGGGATCGAGCCAGGCGCGCATGCTGTAATCGCGCTGGCCGAGATAGGTGATGCCGGCAACGCCCGGCAGACGACCCAGCTCGTCCTTGATCTCGATGGTGGCGTAATTGCTCAGGAAAAGATCGGGATAGCGCTCCTCGCGCGAGACGAGGTTGACGATCATCATGGTGTTGGGCGACATCTTGCGGACGTTGATGCCCTCGCGCTGGACCAGCGACGGGATGACCGGCATGGCGAGGCTGACACGGTTTTGCACCAGCACCTGGGCCATGTCGGAGTCCATGCCCATTTTGAACGTCACCGTCAGCGTGTAGGTGCCGTCGTTGGTGCATTGCGACGACATGTACAGCATGTTCTCGACACCGCTGACTTGCGCTTCGATCGGCGCCGCCACGGTATCGCGGACGGTCCGCGAATTGGCCCCAGGATAGATGGCCGTCACCAGCACCGTCGGCGGCGTCACCTCCGGATATTGCGCCACCGGCAGGCCCACAACTGCCACTATCCCCGCCAGCGTAATGAGGATCGACAGGACGGAGGCGAAGATCGGTCGGTCGATGAAGAAGTGCGAGATCAAGATCAACGCCCTCCGTCGGATGGTAATCGGGCTTGTTCGTTGGCCCGGCCCTTCCGAACCTTGTGCATTTTAGGTCGTCAGTCCTTTTTTTTCAGCCGTCGCAAAGCCAGGACTCTGCTCACGTACTCGCTGGAAGCGACACAGCGGTTTTTCGTTGCTCGAACCGTTCCCCGACCCATACGATAAGTGATAGAGTAAGGCGATGCCCTCCTTCTTCCCCCACCCGGAAGCACAAGGCAAACTCAATGCGGAATCAACGACCGATCGGCTTGGCATTCTGCATCGTCGTCGCTGCTCTGCCGATTGGAACGGGTGCGCGCGCCGATGCCCCAGTCGCGCAGGAGTTCTTCGAGAAGGAAGTTCGTCCGCTGCTCGTCGAGAACTGCCTGAAATGCCACGGCGACAAGAAACCGAAGGGTGGACTGAGCCTGACGTCGCGCGCCGCCATTCTCAAGGGCGGCGACACGGGGGCGGCCGCCGTCGAGGGCAAGCCCGACGAAAGCCTGCTCATCCAGGCTGTCCGCTACAACGAAAAGCCGCAGATGCCGCCCAAGAAGAAATTGACGGAGCGGCAAATCGCCACGCTGACGCGCTGGGTGCAGCTCGGCCTGCCCTGGCCGAAGGCGGGTGGTACTATCGCGGCCGAGGCCGGCGACTTTCAGATCCGCGAGGAACAGCGGCGTTTCTGGTCGTTTCAGCCCATGAAGAACGTCGCGCCGCCGGCGGTGCGCGATGCGGCGTGGGCGAAATCGGACGTCGATCGCTTCATCCTGGCGGCGCTGGAAGCGAAGGGACTGCATCCGGCGAAAAGGGCGGACAAGCGAACATTGCTGCGCCGCGCCGCCTTCGATCTGACCGGCCTGCCGCCGACGCCGGAGGAGATGGAGACGTTCCTGCGCGACGACCGATCCGACGCCTTCGCGCGGGCCGTCGATCGCCTGCTGGCCTCGCCTGCCTACGGCGAGCGCTGGGGCCGGCACTGGCTCGATCTCGTGCGCTACACCGACTCCTTCGACGCGCGCGGCATCGGCGGCGAGATGGATTGCGCCGACGCCTGGCGCTACCGCGATTGGGTGGTGCGCGCCTTCAACAACGATTTGCCGTACGATCGCTTCCTGACGGATCAGATCGCCGGCGATCTGGTGCCGGCGCGCGGCGGCTTCAACCGAGACGGCATCATCGCCACGGGCTTGCTTGCTCTCGGCAATTGGGGCGGCGGCGACGCCGACAAGGAAAAACTGCTCACCGACATCGCCGACGATCAGGTGGACGTGGTCAGCCGTACCTTCATGGGCCTGACAATGGCCTGCGCCCGCTGCCACGATCACAAATTCGATCCCCTCTCGACGGCGGATTACTACGGGCTGGCCGGCATCTTTTTCAGTACGCACATCCTGCCCAACGTCGGACCGAAGACGAACGGCCCGCCGATGCTGCGCATCCCGCTGTTGTCGCCGGAGGAGTTGGCCCGCCGCGAACAGAGCAAGAAGAACATCGCCGAACGCGAGAAGCGCATCAAGGAGTCGAAAGAGCGCTATTATCGTGAGTTCGCACGCACGCAGCTCGATCAGACGGCGAAGTATCTCGTCGCGGCCTGGGAGCGCGAACAGTCTCCGTCCGGCGATTTGACCGCGTTCGCGCGCGGCAAGGGGCTGCACGCCAACGCGCTGCGGCGCTGGATCGACTACCTCGGCCTGGGCGATTATCCGCTGATGAACAAGCCGGTGCGCGACGTGCTCGGCCGCGCGGGCGTCCACGGCTGGAAGGGCGAACCGGACTGTCCCTCGCTGCTGGTCAACACCACGGACCGCGAGGTATCGCTGCTCACGTTCAAATTGCCGCCGCGAGCGGTAAGCGTTCATCCGGGTCCGACGAATGGCGTCGTCGTCGCCTGGCGCAGTCCGGTCGCCGGCACGGTGCGCATCAAGGGCCGGCTGCTCGACGCCGATCCGGTCGGCGGCGACGGTGTCGCCTGGGCCATCGACCGCCGCGCGGGCGCCGCGCGGAGCGAACTGGCCTCCGGCGATCTCGGCAACGGCGGCGCGCAGCGTTTCGAGCAGGGCAAGGGCGCCGAGCCCCTGGCGAACATCCCCGTGGCCGCCGGCGACCGTCTCGAATTGCTGGTGCTGCCGAAGGCGAATCATGGGTTCGATACGACGGTGGTCGAGTGGGAGATCGCCACGACCGACGGCGCGTCGGTGTGGGATCTTGCCCGCGACGTGGTCGCCGATCCGCACCAGGGCAATCCGCACGGCGACCGCCACGGCCGCGCCGCCGTCTGGTCGTTTCACGACATGGCCAACCACGCTCGCAACGGCCGGCCGAACACCGGGCCGGAACTGAAAGCATGGGACCAGGCCGTCGCCGACGTGCGAGCCGACAAGCGCGATCGCCGCGCCCTTGACGACGCCGCCCGTGACTTCGCAAAGACGTTCACGCTCACCGATGCCCGCAGCCCGTTCTGGATTACCAATTCCGCCGACGAACAGTATCTCACCGCCGAGGCACGGCAGGATCTCGCCAAGCAGGCGACGGAGCTGGAGACGCTGAAGAAGACACCGTTGCCGCCGATCGAGTACGCCAACGGCGGACAGGAGGGCGGCGTTCCCGGCAGTCCGCACGCCGGCACGCACGATGTCCGCATCCACATGCGCGGCCGTTACGACCGCCTCGGCCCGCTGGTGCCGCGGCGCTTCCCGGAGATCCTGGCCGGACGCGAGCAGAAGCCGATCGCGAGCGGCAGCGGCCGGCTGGAACTGGCCCGCTGGTTGACGCGTCCCGATCATCCGCTGACGGCGCGGGTGATGGTCAACCGCATCTGGCAACAGCATTTCGGCGAGGGCATCGTCCGCACGCCGAGCAATTTCGGCAAGCTCGGCCGTCCGCCGACTCACCCCGAACTGCTCGACTTCCTGGCCCGCGAGTTCGCGCGCTCCGGCTGGTCGATCAAACACATGCACCGTCTCCTCATGCTGTCGGCCGTGTATCAGGAGAGCAGCGACGCTCCCGATACACTCAAAAGCGATCCGGATAATCTTCTTTTCGGCCGCGCGAACCGTCGCCGCCTGGAGGCGGAGGCGCTGCGCGACAGCGTTCTGGCCGTGTCCGGCCGGCTCGACCGCGGGATGGGCGGTCCCGCTGTCCGCGATTTCGCCGTTCCGCGCCGCACACTTTATCTGATGACGATTCGCTCCGACCGTTCCGGCTTCGGCCCCCTGTTCGACAGCGCCGATCCGACTGCCCCGATCGACAAGCGGACGATTTCGACGGTCGCGCCGCAGGCGCTGTTTCTGCTGAACAATCCGTTCATGCTGGCGCAGACGCAGGCGCTGGCGAGGCGCATCCTCGCTGCGGAGAAAGAGGAGGGAGCGCGGATCAAGCGGGTGTATAGTTTGCTGTACGGCCGGCCGCCATCGGGGGAGGAGCTTGTCATCGGGCGCGACTTCCTGAAGCGCGCCGGCGGCGGCGAACAGGCGTGGCAGGAGTACGGCGAAATCCTGCTGTGCGCCAACGAGTTCATGTATGTGGATTGATGCAAGGCGACACTGACAAGCCCGGAGCGCCAGCGACGGGTTTCTTCGGCCCGTCGCTGGCGCTCCGGGCTAGTGAGACGCCTGTATCCAAGGATCGATTTTGATGAATGCCGTACCGATTAATTCGATGCTCTCTCGCCGGCAAATGCTTACCCGCTTCGCCAGCGGCTTCGGCGTGCTCGGTCTAGCGGGTTTATTCGCCGACGAGGCCCGCGCCGATGCCGCGGTGGACGACCCGCTGGACGTGAAAGCGCCCCATTATCCGGCGAAAGCGAAACGGCTGATCTTCCTGTTCATGTCCGGCGGCCCTTCGCACGTCGATACCTTCGATCCGAAACCGCGCCTTGAGCGCGACAACGGCAAACCGCTGCCCTTCGAGCAGCCGAAACTTGTCCGCACGCGCACCACCAACGTGCTGAAATCGCCGTTCCAGTTTGCCAAGCACGGCCAAAGCGGCATCGAGGTGAGCGAACTGTTTCCCAACGTCGCCCGCCGCATCGACGACCTTTGCGTCATCCGTTCGATGGTGGCCGACAACATCAACCACAATGGCGCTTGCCTGCAAATGAACACCGGCGAGCAGGCGTTCTCGCGGCCGAGCCTCGGTTCGTGGCTCCTGTACGGACTGGGCAGCGAGAACCAGAGCCTGCCCGGTTTCGTCGTCATCAGCCCGTCTCAGCTGGCCCAGGGCGCGCCCTTGTGGAGTTCCAGCTTCCTGCCCGCCGCCTACCAGGGCACGCTTGTCGCCGATCTCAACAACCCCATCGCCAACCTCAAAAACGCGCGCTTCACCCTGCCGCGCCAAAAAGACCAACTCGACACGCTTCAGCGCCTCAACGACCTGCACCGCAAACAGCGGCAAGAGGACAGCCAACTCAACGCGCGCATCGCCTCGTTCGAGCTGGCCTTCCGCATGCAGATGCGCGCCCCCGAGGCGTTCGACGTCGAATCCGAATCGCCGGCCACGAAGCGCCTGTATGGTTTGCACGAGAAGACGACGGAGATTTTCGGCAAGCAATGTCTGCTGGCACGGCGGCTCATCGAGCGCGGCGTGCGCTGCGTGCAGGTCTATCACACGCAGACCTCGCGCCGGTCGAGTTGCCAGTTGTGGGACCAGCACGGCGGACTGCGGACGGAACTGCCGGCCAACTGCGCCGCCACCGATCTACCCATCTCCGGTCTGCTGCACGACCTGAAAGCTCGCGGCCTACTCGACGATACCATCGTGTTGTGGGGCGGCGAGTTTGGTCGCACGCCGACCGCCGAGGGCACCGATGGCCGCGAGCATCATCCGTTCGGATTCACGATGTGGCTGGCCGGCGCCGGCATCAAGGGCGGTCTCGCCTACGGAGCCACCGACGAGTTCGGTTGGCACGCCGTTGAGAACAAGGTCCACGTCCACGACCTGCACGCCACGCTGTTGCACCTGATGGGACTCAATCACGAGCGGCTGACCTATCGCTACGCCGGCCGCGATTATCGGCTGACGGACGTGCATGGCAACGTGGTCAAGGCGATTCTGAGTTGACCGAAAACAGCCTCACGTCCTGTCGCGGCTGCTTTCCGCGGGCGATTCCGGCACCGATGCGGTCGTCGGCGCGCTCTTCGGCTCTTCCGGGGGAGCGATGCGGGCGCGGCGGAGGCGGCGGAGCAGCGCCGTGAGGGGCGACAGCAGGACGGCGACAAAGGCCAACCCCACCCAGCTCACCAGGCCGAAAAAGTAGGGAATGAGGTCCACCGGCGGCCCTGGTCCGTAGGCCAGCACGCCGTCCAGCACCGTCAACAACGCGCCGGCGACGGGGATTGCCAGGCAGAGAAAAAGTTCAGGGCCGGGCACGCGGCTCTCCTTTCAGGAAAGACAGTTGTGCCGCAGGGAATCGGCGGGCGCAGTTCAGCGAGACGCGGCCGAAGGAACACGACCACACCACCTCGCAGCCCGATGTCACTTCAAACATTTCACCGCCGTCCGAATTGACGATCAAGGTGTTCCCGTTGGGCAAGCGCTGCGCCATGCCCCGAAGGCGACTGAAGAAAGGAGTACCGTTCTCGTTCGGATACGACCAGGGGAACGATTGGGTCTGTGGGTCGTACTCGAGCACGCGCGAGCCGCGGGCCGAACCGAGGTTATCGAAGATCAGCAGATGGCCGTTGTCGAGGAACGAGGGGTCGTGCTGGGCGTGCCAAGGGCCGCGCGCGGCCCAGACGACCTTGCCGGAGTCCGGATCGAGCACGAGGACGGCGTCCAGGTGGCGCGGGGAGATGAGGAGGTGGCCCGGCTTGAACAAGGGGAATTTCGGGGCCAGATCCCGGCTCAGCACCTTGACGGCGTTGGTGTGCAAAACGTCACGGCGGCGCATCTCGTCCTGGGCGGCCGGCATCGGCGAATCGGGAGGGGTCAAATCGCTAAACAGCTGCGGTTTCTCAAGCGTGCTGAACAAGGGGGCGTAGGGCGAAGCCTTGAGCGCTTCCAGAAGCGGAAGCCGCTTCACCAGGTTCCCGTCCGGTGAAATCACGTCCACACAATCAACGATACATGGGCTGGGAAGGTATCCTAGCCCTGGCGGGAGATCCTTGATGAACTTGTACGAGAGCGCATAGATGGTTCCGTCTTCCCCCACGTCCAGGGCGTGATGACAGCCCGCGGTGTACTTCCACAGGACCTGCGAATCCTTGTCCAGTTTGACGAGTCCGTAGCCGTTCGACTCACTTCGCGCGTTGACGGGGCCTTCGGCCAGAGCCAGCAAGTCCCCGTTGGGATACAGGTGGGCGTCGTTGAAGTAAACCTCGGTTTCCTTTATGGGAACGCGAAGGCGGGGCGGGTCGGGCCAGACCGTCTTTACCGGGGCGAGCCATTCGTGAACCACCTCGCCGCGCATGTTAATGAGGACGGCCCGCGTGCCGCCGCTGCACAGGGACAGCGTGAACCCATCCCACGTCTTGTCCGGTTTGTCGATCTGGCCGACCGTGATCGGGGGCTGTTGCTCCGGGGAAGGGTCCGGGGACTGGTTTTGCTCGTACCAGGCCACGCCGCCCACGAAAGCCCGGCGCAAAAAAGAAGAGGAAGGCAGGTCAAAGAAAATCACCGCGGCGCCGGCCAGATAGCTGAGCGACGCCAAGCCGAAGAGGAAAAGGCAGGAGCGAAGAACGCGGCGGCGCGCGGAAGGGGGCGCCTCAATCGGGGTCGCAGTAGTGTCCTCCTTCTTCGCGGTGCCGTATCCGACCGAGGAGTGGACGCGCTGGAACACCATACTTCATCTCCGTGGCGGGTCGCGGCGTCGGAACACGGAAGGGATGCTCCTCATACCGTGTCGTGGCTGCCCTGGCCTGACGACTCCGGGGCCGAAGTGGCAAGCGGCTCGCGGCTCGGCCCAGTCTCCTCTGCGCGCCTGGCCCGGCGGAAGCGGCGCAGCAGCGCGGACAGGGGCCACAGGAGGACCGTGGCGAAGGCCACTCCCATCCAGGCCACCAAACCCAGAAAATAGGGGATCAACTCCACTCCCGGCGCGGGGCCGTAGGCCAGTAAGTGGGATGATTCCGGCAACGAGAACAGCAAGGATACCGGGAAGCTCAACAAAAGACAGAACTCAGTGCCGCGCACGTTGATCTCCCTTCAGGAAGGACAACTGCTCAGGGACATAGCGTCGGGCGCGGTTCAGTTCCACGCGACCGCAGGAACAGGACCAAACCACCTCCTGATCCCGCGTCACCTCAAAGACCTCCCCACCGTCGGAATTGACGATCAGAGTGTTGTCGTTGGGCAAGCGCTGGCACATGCCCCGGATACGGCTGAGGAAGGGTTTGCCGTTCGCGCCCGGATACGACCAGGGAAACGCCTGGGTGGACGGATCGAATTCCAGCACGCGCGAGCCGCGGGCCGTGCCGAGGTTGTCGAACAGCAGCAGATGGCCGTTGTCGAGGAACGAGGGATCGTGCTGAGCGCGCCACGGACCCTGCGTGGCCCACACTACCTTGCCGGAGGCCGGGTCGAGCACGACGAGTGCGTTCAGGTGCCGCACCGAGATCAGCAGCTGGCCCGCTTTAAAGAGGGGAAACCTCGACGCTTGCGCGTGGCTCAAGACCTTGACGGCGTTGGTGTGGAGGACATCGCGGCGAGACGCGTCCTCACGGAAGTTGGAGTTCCTCGCGCCGGGAGGCATCGAACCATCGGCGACCTTCGGGCCTTCCAGCACGCCGAACAAAGGAGCGTAGGGCGAGTCCTTGAGCGCTTCGAGGAGCGGAAGCCTCTTCAATCTCTTCCCTTCCGGAGAAATCACCTCCACGACATCAACGACGTAGGGGGTGGGGATGTACTCCAGGCCGGGCGGCGCCTTGTCGGCGACCTCATTCACGATGGCGTAGATGGTCCCGTCCTCCGCCACGGCGACATCGTGGTGACAGTACGCGGCATATTTCCACTGGACGCGCGAATCCTTGTCCAGTTTGACCAGGCCGTATCCGTTCGAGGGATTGCGCAAGTTGATCGGTCCCTCGACCACGACCAGCAAGTCTCCGTTGGGATACAGGTGGCCGTCGTTGAAGTAGACGGAGGCCTCGTTGATCGGGCCGCGAAGATGGGGCGGGGCGGCCCAAACATTGCTGAACGGGACGTGCCACTGATGAACCACCTCGCCGTGCATGTTGACGAGTACCGCCCGCGAATTTCCGCCGTACATCAGCAGCGTGAAGCCGTCGCACGTCTTGTCGGGTTTGTCGATCCGGCCCACGGTGAGCGCGACTTGCTCGCTGGGAGGCAGAGAAGGTTGTTTGTGCTCGTACCAGGTGACGCCGCCGCCGAAAGCCCGTCGCAAAAACTCCGAGGAAGGAAGATCAAAAAAAATCACGGCGGCGCCGAGCAGATAACTAAGGGAGGCCAGGCCAAAGAAGAACAGACATGGAAGAAGAAGGCTTCGGCGCGCGGAAGGGCGCGGCGCCGAAGAGACCGACGCGTTCTCTTTCGTTGCCGTGCCGTCTCTTACCGGGGTGAGGGAGCGGCGGAAAAACATACTTCTGCTCCGTCGCGGGACGAGGCACGGAATAGCGTCCGAGACCACCGTTCGACTTGCTGATCGGCGGATCTTGTCCGATCGGTTCCAGATGAACGCGCCCTGGTGGCTTGGCGGCGACGCCACTGGTTGAGGCTAGCACCGGCGAGGAACGGTTGCAAGGGTTTTCGCCAAATGGGGCTGCCGCCACCCGACCATCGTGGCCTGGTCTCATCGTCCCAAAGGCTTCCGGCTTTCTCATCCCGTGGAATTCGCTCGCCCGCGCGCCAAGTATTTTTTTCGCCCTTTTTTCTCGTTTTTTCTTGACTCGATCTCACCTCCCCTATATAACGAAAAATTAGGTCATTCTCATGTTCGCCCACCTTGGGACTCGCAACCCAAGTTCGCCAGATCGCAGGAAAGATTCGGGACCAATAGACACCACGGAACTGTTGTAACGCCCGATCAAAAATACGAGAAAAACAGGGTTCTCCTGCCGTTTTTCCGCCCTCCTCGGCAGGATTCAGCTGGGTCGGTTTCCTCCTTATCGAGGAGAAATTGTCTATCCTTCTTCGGCATCTCAATCATTTCCTGGAGGCGTTATGCCGCTCGTAAGTCTCTTCCGTCGCTGGCGTGGGTTCACGCTGATCGAGCTTTTGGTGGTGATTGCCATCATCGCCATCCTCATCGGACTGCTGCTGCCCGCCGTCCAGAAGGTCCGCGAGGCCGCCGCACGCATGCAGTGCAGCAACAACCTCAAACAGATCGCCCTCGCTTCCGTCAACTGCGCCGACACGAACCAGGGACTGCTGCCTCCCGGTATCGGCATCTACCCCAACCCCCACGTGGCGCCCAACAACGGGCAAGGCGACTGCCTCTTCTTCATCCTGCCCTACATCGAAGGAGGGAACCTCTACAACGCCTGCCTGGGCACCGACGGCCGCAACAACAATTTCGCCACGTACTCGGGCTGGAACACCCAGAGCAAGCCCAACGTCAAGTCCTACACCTGTCCTTCCGACCCGACCTATCCGGGAGGCTGGACAAATCCCGAGTCGAGCTATGCCTACAATGGGATGATTTTCGGCCTCGGCTATGACTGGGGCTGGGGCAGCCAGCACCGGTTTCCGGCCTACATCTCGGACGGCACTTCCCAAACCATCTTCTTCACCGAGAAGGAAGTGCGCTCCTACGGCGGTCAGAGCGGCTGGTCGCCGGACAGCGGTCTGAACTGTTGGGCCGATTGGGGTCCCGCGATTAACACCGTCGATCAAAATGGGAATCCGCAAAACCTTGTCGGCGCGGCGACGCTGCCCATGGTCCAGCCGAAGTTTGGTTGCTCGAACACCGGACAGGGGGTCGGGGGCTGCGGGGACGGCAATCGGGCCAACTCGGGGCACACGGCCGGCCTCAATGCCGCCATGGGCGACGGCAGTGTGCGTTTCGTCGCCCAAGGCGTCAGCGCCTTTACGTGGGGCGCTGCCATGACGCCCAACTTTGGCGACGTTCTCGGCTCCGACTGGTGAGTTGGATCGCCTCCAGGCAAGTTCCCGGTTGGGGAGTTCGGGTTGGACACGAACGCCGCCCGTCCCCGACCTGGGATTGCCGCCAATCCGTTTGAGCCGACATCTCTTGTCGAAGGTTGGGGGGCTTGCCGGCCATCGGCGGCAGCCCCCTACTTTGTTTCGTACTTCAAAAGGATCAACTTCCATGCTCTCTCTTCCTCGTCTTTTCCAACGCGGTCTGAACCTGTTGCTGCTGTCTTCTCTACTCGTGCTTGCGGCCGGTTGCGGCAGCAAGGGGGGCACGGTTTCGGGCAAGGTCTATTACAAGGACCAACCGTTGCCGGCTGGGTTCGTCCAGTTCTTTCCGGAAGGCAAGGGCGGAGACTTCTCCTCCCCGATCAAGGAAGACGGTTCGTACAGCATCTCCAAGGTTCCGCCCGGCCCGGTGAAGATTACGGTCATCGTCAACACCGGGAACCCACTGGCGAACATGCCCCCGATGGCCCGGGGAAAGGGAGCCCAGGGAATGAAAACCGCGGCGGAGGAGATGAAGAAGGGGAAGCAGGGGAAGGAGAGCGGAGAAGGCGGCGGCAACCCGTTCGAGATCAAGAAAGGGATAAAGATTCCCCCCAACTACGGCAGTCCGGACACCTCGAACCTCAAACTGGACGTCACCGGCGGGAATCAGGCGCACGACATCAAGCTCGACTGACTTCGTCATGCCCCTGCTGGGCGGAGCGTCCCTCCCGACTCGCGGAGGGACGCTCCGAATTGGACGGAAACAGAGCCATGCACGAAGCGGAGTCACTTTCTCCCTCGACCGGCAAGCCAATTTCGCCCCAAGTTGATCCCGCTTCTTCGTCCGACCGCCGCGCTCCCGGACGGATACGGCGGCTGGCGGCACGGATCATCCGGGTGCATCGTTGGCCGCGGTCGTGGCGGATCGGTGCCGCGATCGGCGCGGCGCTGCTCATCATGTCCGCCCCCTTTTTGTGGGCAGCCTATCACCGCTACGCCGGAGAGTCCGCGCTGGAGCACTATCACAGCGCCAAGGCACGAGCCCATTTCGACAAGTGCCTCCTCATCTGGCCGTGGTCTCGAAACAGTCACACGCATCTTCTGGCCGCGCGAGCCGCGCGCCGTGACGGCGATATCGAAAGCGCCGTCCAGCGCCTTCGCGAATGTCAGTACAAGTTGGACGACACTTCCCCCGAGACGGTTCTTGAATGGGCCATGCTGCACGCGGCCGGCGGAGACTTGCAGTCGGTGGAGGAGCAACTTTACACCCGCGCCCGCCAGTCCCCCGACCTGGCCCCGCTCATCCTGGAGGCCCTGGCAGAGGGTTATATCCGCACGTCGCGCACCGTCGATGCCCTTCGTTGTTTGGAGGTATGGCTGCGCAAACAGCCCGAGAACACGCAAGCCCTGTACCTCCGCGGCAAGCTCTTCCACCAGACCGACTCCCCCCAGAAGGCGAGCGAGGATTATCGCCGCGTGGTCGAACTCGACCCGGAGCGCGACGACGCGCGCTGGAACCTCGCCATCGCCCTCGTGACCATCGGCCGCTACCAGGAAGCGGACGGTCATCTGCGTATCCTTCGGCGTCTCCGTCCCGACGACGACGAGGTGCTGGTTCGTTTGGCCGTCTGCAATCACCGCATGGGCAAGTCGCGTGAGGCCCGCCCCCTTCTCGACGCGGTGCTGGCCCGCCAGCCCGATCACGCGCTCGCCCTGTTGACCCGCGCCCAGATGGCTCTTTCCGACGGCAACTTGTCGGAATCGGAGAAGTGGCTGCGGGAGGCGTTGCGCGTCCGGCCCAAGGACTACAGGGCGAATTGGCTCCTGGCCGAATGCTTGCAGAAGCAGGAGAAGAGGGAGGAGGCTGAGTCGCAGCGGGAGTACGCCGAGAAAATCCGCGCGCGGCTGGATCGACAATCGGAGATTACGGGACGCCTCATTTCGGAGAACCCCGACGACCCTTCTCTGCCCTGCGAACTGGGAAAGATCCTGCTGGAGTTGGACGAGCCCAAACGCGCCGAGATCTGGTTCTACATCGCCCTGCGTCTCGATGAGCACTACGTCCCGGCGCTGACCGCGCTGGCCGACTATTATCAGCAGCGCGGCGACGCGGACAAGGCCGAGGAATATCGCCTCCAGGCGCGGCAAAGCGCGGACCTCCCGCCCCGTGAGTACGTTCGCAAAAAGCCGGTCACGCCTCCCAAATGAGCAACTCAAACGAAATGAGCGACTAGCCTGGCGCGCCAGCGACGGGTGGCCCGTCGCTGGCGCGCCGGGCTAGTCTGCCAAAAGGGAGTCCTTTCGAGGTTCTTTGCAAAGCTCGTCGCCCCACTGCGACCAGTTCGGCCGGGGGAAACGCGCGAACAACTCCAGGTAGGGACCGGGACTGCACGCCTCAATAATGTCGTAGAATCCATCGGGCTTGCGGGAATGCCGTTGTTTTTTCGCCGAGACGAGGTTGACCTGCCTTCGGCCCGGAGCGAGCGTGCGTAATCGACCTCGGACGCCGAACAACAGTATTTCCGTGACGTTGCGGAAGTAAAAGCCGACGCCGCGGCCATCCGGGCCACCGTCCTTGCGGATTTTGTACCAAATAAGGTTCGTTTTGTAGGTGAAACCCCACGCCTCCATTACGGCCAGGCCTTCGGCCAGTAGGGCATTGGGCACCCACAAGTAGAGATGGCTTTTCGGTTTCGCCAACGGCGCGATGGGGAGCGCGAGGATTTCCTCCAGGCGCATCGTCCGATAGCGCCGCAGGCGTCGGTGTTCGGGCGCCACTTTTCCGGTCCGGTTGGTGAAGCGCCACGGAGGGTCGGCGAGGATTGTGCCATACGATGCGAAATCGCCGTTCGGAAACGCGCTCATCGTTACCCTCGGAAGAATCGAATTGTCCCAACCCCTTCCACGCGGCAGCGAAGATTGTATCCCGAAATCGAACCCCGCGGGGATTCTCCTTGCAAGCTCCCCTGGATGCGGCTAGATTTTACTTACCTACCCAAATCCGCCTCGTCCGCGGATCGTATTGGCCTGCCCGACTGAAACGACTTTGTCACGAGATGCCATGCCTTCCGCGAAAGTCAGTACTCTGTTTGCCGTGGCCGTCCTCTTCGGACTTACTCCCGCTCTCGTGCGCGCGGCCGAACCCAGCTCCGCCGACATGGAATTCTTCGAGAAGAAGGTACGGCCGGTGCTGGTCGCGAACTGCTTCAAGTGTCACGGCGAGGGCAAGACCAAGGGCGGATTGAGCCTGGCATCGCGAGACGGAATGCTCAAGGGCGGCGATTCCGGCCCGGTCATCGTGCCGGGCGATCCGGCGAAGAGTCCGCTCGTCCAGGCCATCCGCTACGAGGGGGAGACGCGAATGCCCCCGAAGCAAAAACTGGCCGAGCGTGACATCGCCGAGTTGATCGCCTGGGTGCGGCGCGGCGCCCCCTGGCCGACCGCATCGTCCGGCGGCGCGGCCATTCGTTCGGGAGGCGACACAATCAGCGCCGCCGACCGCGCCTTCTGGTCGTTTCGGCCCATCGCCGATCCGCCGCTGCCGGCCGTCAAGGACCGGACCTGGCCGAGCAAGCCACTCGATCGCTTCGTCCTGGCGAAGCTTGAATCCCGCGGCCTGCATCCGGTGCGATCCGCCGACAAGCCCGCCCTGCTGCGCCGCGTGACGTTCGATCTGATTGGTCTACCGCCGACGCCCGAAGAGGTTGAGGCCTTTGTTCGCGACGAAACATCCGACGCTTTCGCGAAGGTGGTCGATCGCTTGTTGGCGTCGCCGCACTACGGCGAGCGCTGGGGCCGGCACTGGCTCGACGTGGCCCGCTACGGCGAGGACCAGGCCCACACGTTTCAGGCCCGCCTCTTTCCCAACGGTTACCGCTACCGCGACTGGGTGGTCAAGGCGCTCAACGACGATATGCCCTACGATCGCTTCATCGTCGAGCAGATCGCCGGTGATTTGCTGAAGGAGGGCGACCCCAAATCGCACTTGCCGGCGCTGGGTTTCTTCGCCCTGGGTCCGCACTACTACGAGGATGGGGCCGCGAAGAAACTCGTGCAGGCCACGGAACTGGACGACCGCATCGACACGCTGACGCGCGGCTTCCTCGGCCTGACTGTCTCTTGCGCTCGCTGCCACGATCACAAGTTCGATCCGATTTCGCAGGCCGATTATTATTCGCTGGCCGGCGTCTTCCAGAGCACGAAATATCAGGAAGTCCCGATCGGTCCGGCCGATGTTATCGCTCGCTACAACAGCAGTCAGGCGAAGGTCCGCGAACAGGACGCGAAGATCAAACAGTTTGTGAAGGCGGAGGGCAAGGGCGGTGGCGAGAAGAAGCTCGACGAGGGGGGGAAAAAGAAGCTGGCGGAGATGCGCCGCGAGTTGGACAAACTCAAGAAGGCCGTGCCGCCCGCGCCGCCGATGGTCCACACGCTGACCGAGGGGCAGCCGGGCAATATGCGGGTCTATCTGCGCGGCAATCCCGATCGCGAGGGGGACGTGGCCCCGCGCCGTTTTCTCCGCATCGTGGCCGGCGACTCACCTCCGCCCTTCACGCAGGGCAGCGGCCGGTTGGAACTGGGCCAGGCCATCGCCAGCCCAAAGAACCCGTTGACGGCGCGAGTGCTGGTCAACCGTGTTTGGGCGTATCACTTCGGCAAGGGCATCGTCGCCACACCCAGCAATTTCGGCAAGCTCGGTGAGCGGCCGACGCACCCCGAACTGCTCGACCATCTGGCGACGCGATTCATCGCCTCCGGCTGGTCGATGAAGGCGCTGCACCGCGAGATCCTGCTGTCGGCCACCTATCGGTTGAGTTGCGACCGGGATGAGCGCAACGCCACCGCTGATCCGGCCAATCAACTGCTGTGGCGCATGAACCGCCAGCGGCTCGACGTGGAAGCGTGGCGCGATGCTCTGCTTCTCGCCTCCGGGGAACTGGATGCACAGGTCGGTGGACCGCCGGCCGACATCGGCAACGCCGGCAACAAGCGGCGCACGCTGTACGGCAAGATCAGCCGGCATCAACTCGATGGTTTGCTGCGCCTGTTCGACTTCCCCGATCCGAACATCACGAGCGGCTCGCGGCCGGTGACGATCGTTCCCTTGCAGCAGCTGTTCGTGCTGAATAGCGAGTTCATGATCGCGCGCTCGCGCAGTCTGGCGGAGAAACTGGCGATGGAGAAGGACGATACCGTTCGCATTCGCAAGGCATTCACGCGGGTTTATGGCCGGCCCGCCACGGAAAACGACGTGCGGATGGGATTGGCGTTCCTCCGCGCACCCGAAGACAGCGCCCGGCCCGGCGAGCCGAAAGCCACGCTCAGCCGCTGGGAGCAATACGCCCAGGTGTTGCTGAGCGCCAACGAGTTTACTTTTGTCGATTAGTTGTAGGTCCGGCGAGCCGAGCCGGACCCGAAGTGCCGCTCGGCTCGCGGCACCTACCAACTCAGCAGGGAATGTCAATCATGCACTCTTTCATAAACCGCCGGCAAATGCTGTGCAGTCTGGGTAACGGCTTCGGCGCGCTGGGACTCGCCAGCGTGCTTGCCGGAGAAGGATTGCTCGCTTCGACGGCGCGGGCGGCGGGATCGAGCAATCCGTTGGCCCCGAAAGCGCCGCATTTCCCGGCGCGAGCGAAGCGCGTCATCTTTCTGTTCATGAACGGCGGACCCTCGCAGGTCGATACCTTCGATCCCAAGCCGGCGCTGGCGAAATACGCGGGCCAGTCGAAGGAGGGCACGACGCGCCAAAAGGCGGCGGGGAAACTGCTGCCGTCGCCGTTCAAGTTCCAGAAGTACGGTCAGAGCGGCATCGAGGTCAGCGAGTTATATCCGCACGTCGCCGGCTGCATCGACGACATCTGCGTCATCCGCTCGATGCACACCAACACGCCCAATCATGAACCCTCGCTGTTGATGATGAACTCCGGCGAGACGCAGCCGACCCGGCCGAGCATGGGTTCGTGGCTCAGCTACGGACTCGGCTCGGAGAACCAGAACCTGCCCGGCTACGTCGTCCTCTGTCCGGGCAAGCCGGTGGTCGGCCCCCAGCTGTGGAGCAACAGTTTCCTGCCCGGCATCTATCAAGGCACGCACATCAACAACTCGCGCGTCGATCCCAAGAGCGTCATCGAGCACGTCGCCAACCGCCACCTGCCGCGTGACAGCCAGCGCCGCCAGCTCGACCTTCTCCAGCAGATGAACGCCGCCCACTTGCAGCAGAGGGGTGGCGACGATCAGCTTGAGGCCCGCATCGCCTCGCTGGAGATGGCCTTCCGAATGCAGACCGAGGCGCAGGAGGCGTTCGACCTGACGCGTGAGACGACCCAGACGCGGAAACGCTACGGCGACGGCGCTTTCGCCAGCGCCTGCCTCGTCGCGCGCCGCCTCGCCGAGCGCGGCGTGCGCATGACGCAGATTTACTACGGCAATGGCCAACCGTGGGACGATCACGGCGACATCCTCAATCACCGCAACCACGCCCGCCAATCCGACCAGCCGATCGCCGCGCTGTTAAAGGATCTGAAGTCGAGCGGCCTGCTCGATGAGACGCTGGTGATTTGGGGCGGCGAGTTCGGCCGCACGCCGGCGTCGCAGGGCAGCAAAGGCCGCGATCACAACAGTAAGGGCTTCTCGATGTGGCTGGCCGGCGGTGGCGTCAAGGGCGGCCATGTCCACGGCGCCACCGACGAATTCGGCGGCACGGCGGTGGAGAAAAAAGTCCACGTCCACGATCTGCACGCGACGATCCTGCACCTGCTCGGCATCGATCACGAACGGCTGACGTTCCGCTACAGCGGCCGCGATTTCCGTCTGACGGACGTGCATGGCGAAGTGGTCCACGAGATTCTGGCCTGATTTGCCCCAGAGGAGCAGCAATCATGATGGCTCCCCAGGATTTGGAATCCGAATTGAAAAAGGAACCATTCCAACCGTTTCGCATCGTGACCACGACCGGCAAAACGTACGACATCACGGACAAGGACCGACCTCTTCTTTGGATCGGCAAGCGAGTCGTCCTCATTGGGCTGCGCGTTCCGGAAACCGATCCCTACTTCGATCGCTACGAGGTCGTGTCCTTGGTGCATATCGTCCGTCTCGAACCGATCCCTGTTTCCCCCCAGCAACCGACAACGTGACGTCGCTTGCTTCCTCAGCCACGTCCTTCCTTCCACTGGATGAGCAGCACGAGCGCTCCCGTGCCGGCGAAGGCGGGCCCTTCGAGCAGCGTCCACCAAACGGGCATCCCCACCCCCAGATCGATGCCGAGCATGACGACGCCGTGAACCAGGGCAACGACGGCCAGGAAGGTGATAAGCCGGGCATAACGGCGCGTGTCGAAAGAGATGAACAAAATCATGGCCCCGTGCAGAGCGTACAGCGCGGAGGCCGAGCGTGTCAGGTAGCCGACGATCGGCTCGCGCGGCAACTCGCCCAGGCCGAGCCAGGCATGCGCCCGCGCCATCCAGTCCAGCGGCAAAAACACGGCCAGCAGAGCGAGCAAATCCACACTCCCGAGGATTCGCAGCACAACGACCAGACCCGTTTGGTTCTTCCCCACGGCAAACGCTCCTGAAGCGAGAAAACTTGCATCCTTGCCGACGAATAACCTATTGGAGGGACGATCGATCTCTCATTCGGAGGCTGTCAACCATGAACAACTCGGATGAATTGGGCCGTGTCCGCCGGATCGTCGAGGAACTGAAGTTCCCCGGTTACTCGTTCGCGGTGGAGCCGCTCGGCGACCATGTCTATGTGCAAGTCTACTACAACGAGCCGGACGTGATGTCGGGCGTCGTCGAGGAGCAGCGCGGCCGCAAGTGGCTGCTGCCGTCGGGACAGATGGTGGGGCAGATCGTGCAGACGTGCTTCAAGGCCGTCCTGACCAGCCTCGAGCACCGCGCCCGCGAACATTTCCTGTGGCGCGGCAAGCCGGTGCTTCAGCCGCACATGGACCTCGAAAAAGTGTGGGAGTCGCTGCCCTCGGCCGAGCGCTTCGCCGAAGAAGTGCGGTTCTGAAACAAAGCGTTACTTGTCCTTGCCCTCTGCCTTGGCGGGCGGATCAAATTTCACGGCGGCAACGCGCTCCACCAGGACCATCTCCGCCGGATAGGTGATCGCCTGAGTGACGATGTCTCCCGGCGCGGGACTGTGGAGCTTCCAGCGCACCGTCAGCGTTCCGTCCTTCACCGGCAGGGAGAGGATCTCGACGCGATAACCGCCGGTGCGTTTCATTCCGGCCGTCACCACGACGAGCATTTGCTTGTCCCAGTCGATGGCCTTCACTTTCAGAAGCGAAACCACGTCCGCGGTGACGTCCGCCTGAAAGCGCTTCTCCTTGGCGTCCTTGGGTGCGACGCCGTGCGCCAGCGCCAACTCCTCGGCGTTGCGGAGGACGAGTTGTGTTGGCTTCTCATGCCGCACCGGCCAGGCGCCGCGAGCCAGGATTTTCAGGTCGCGGTCCTTTTCGTCCTTCGACCCCGGTGGAGCGGCGAGAACCAGGCTCACCATCAGTGCTGTCCACATGACTTGTCTCCTCACTTTTGGGCGTGGTCGAATTGCGGTGGGATCGCCCTTTCCGATATAATACTATCCGAGCGATCGAGCCAGCGAATTTCATCTCCAGTCCATCACCCCTTCGGCACGATCGTCCGGCGTCCCGCCGGGTGTCTAATTTCTTCTGGAGGATCCACACCATGTCCGCCACCATCACCGGACGCAATTTCATCGCCGGACGCTGGCAATCCGCCAACGGAGCGCGTTTCGAGAGCCGCAGCCCCGCGCGCGAAAGCGAGGTGCTGGGCGCCTTTCCGACCAGCAGCGCCGAGGAAGCGCGGTCGGCTGTCGCCTCCGCCCGCAACGCCTTCCCCGCCTGGCGGCGCGCCAGCCGCATCCACCGGGCCGAACTGTTCGACAACCTCGCCCAGCTCGTCAAGCGCGAGGCCGACAACTTAGCGCGGCTGATGGCCCGCGAATGCGGCAAGGTCGTCAGCGAGTGTCGGGCCGAGGTCATCGAAGGCCTGCACATGATCCAGTACGTCTTCGGTACGGGACGCATGCCGATTGGCGAGGTGCTGGCCTCGGAGATCGCGGAGAAGGACGCCTTTATGCGCCGCAAGCCGTGGGGCGTCGTCGCCGTCATCACACCGTGGAACTTCCCCTTCGCGGTGCCGTTGTGGATGCTTGGGCCGAGCCTCCTCGAAGGCAATACCGTCGTTTTCAAGCCCTCCGAGGACACGCCAGCCATTGGCCAGCGGTTGACCGAACTGTTCGAGGAGGCCGGCTTCCCCGCCGGCACGATCAATCTCGTTCACGGCGAGGCCGAGACCGGCGAAGCGCTCGTCCGCGATCCAGGGGTCAACGTCGTGCTGTTCACCGGCAGTTACGACGTGGGCCATCGCATTCAGCAGCTATCGGCCGAGCATTACGACCGCATCGTGGCCTGCGAAATGGGCAGCAAGAGCGCGGTGATCGTCTGCGCCGACGCCCGGCTGGACCTGGCCGTGAACTGCGCCCTCGTCAGTGGATTCAAGACCAGCGGCCAGCGCTGCGTGTCGGCCGGGCGCATCCTGATCGCCGAATCCATCTTCGACCGTTTCGCCGAGAAGCTCGTATCGGCAGCGAAGCGCCTGCGCATCGGCGATCCGTTGAACGCGGCCAACTTCACCGGCCCGGTGATCCATCGCGGCGCGGTCGAGAAGATCGAGCGCTACAACGCGCTGGCCCGCGCGGAAGGCGCCGCGGTGCTGCTCGACGGCGGACGCATGAGCGGCGGCGAGCACGCCGCTGGATGCTATCTGTCGCCGTTCGTCTACCGCATGGAGCATCGCCCCGGCGTGCGCGTGCTGCGCGAGGAGGTGTTCGGACCGCATCTGGCGCTGGTGCCGTTCAAGAGCAACGAGGACGCGGTGCGCATCTACAACGACACGCCGTATGGACTGTCGATGGCGGTGGTGACGGAGGACTATCGGGCCATGCGGATGTTTCGCGACGAGTGCGAGTACGGCATGGGGTACGTCAATCTGCCGTGCATCGGCGCCGAGGTGCATCTGCCCTTTGGCGGCGTCAAGAAGAGCGGCAACGGCCATCCTTCCGCCGCGGGCCTGATCGAGACGGTGACGCACAAGACGGCCTGGACGGTCAACCACGGCACCGAGGTCAAAATGGCGCAAGGACTAACCACCGATATCGAGGGCGGGCCGGCAAGATAAGATTAGGAGAGAAAAGTCAAGAATCCCTACGGGTTCCTTGGAGGTAAACCGATGTCAACGACCGAACAACAAGAAATTCTGAAACTGCTCCAGAACATGGATCCGGAGCAAGTCCGTCAAGTGAGAGACTTCACGCTCTTCTTAAAAGTACGATACAAGTCTCCGCTAGAAGTGGATGAGTCGGACTCTTGGACTGAGGAAGACATGCGCGACGCGACAGCGGCATGTCTTCGTTACGCTGACGAAGCGATGCCGTACGAAGAAGACCAAGAGAACCAGTCCAAGGATTCAAAACCGCCTCTGCGTTCAGGATCGTCTATGCTCCGACGCCACGCAATCGACCTTGGTCCCGCGAACGAGTAGGCGCGGGCTCCGACAGGAGGTGGACATGGCCAATCCCGGCGATATGGCGATTTACAATTTCCCCGGAGTAGTCCGAACGAAGCGGCGGCCCGCAGTCGTCGTTTCCAGCGCCCTCTATCACTCGTCTCGGCCCGATTTGATACTCGCGCTCCTGACGACGGACCTCGCCAGCGCCACGGGGCCGACCGATTATGTTCTTCAAGACTGGGCTGCGGCCGGATTGCACAAACAATCGGCGTTTCGGGCTTTCATCGTCACCGCACCCGCCGGTCTTCTGTCTCCGCCCATCGGCCACTTGTCAGCGAAAGATTGGCAGGAAGTCCAGGCCCGTTTGCGCTTGGCGTTGGCAATCACGTAAATCGAGCGGACGAAGAACGAGTTCCCCGGAGGAGGATCACCTGATGTGGCTTTTCGAGAATGAAGTCGTACCCCGGATTCAGACCGCGCTTCCGGGTCCGAAGGCGCAAGCGCTGCTGGAGCGCGATGCCCGCTACGTCTCGCCGTCGTACACGCGCATCTATCCGTTGGTGGTCGAGCGCGGCTCCGGGGCGGTCATTCAGGACGTGGACGGCAATCTGTTCCTCGATTTCACCGCCGGCATCGCCGTCTGTTCCACCGGCCACTGTCATCCCCACGTCACCGCGGCGATCACCGATCAGGCGCACAAGCTGCTCCACATGTCGGGCACCGATTTTTACTATCAACCGCAAATCGACCTGGCGCAGCGCCTGGCCGAGAGCGGACCCGGCACGTCTCCCAAGCGCGTCTTCTTCACTAACAGCGGCGCCGAGGCGCTGGAGGCGGCCTTGAAGCTGGCCCGCTGGCACACCGGCCGCTCGCGTGCCATCGCCTTCTTCGGCGCTTTCCACGGCCGGACCTACGGAGCGATGTCGCTGTCCGGCTCGAAGCTGGTCCATCGCCGCGGCTTCGCGCCGCTGGTGCCGGACATCCACCACGTTCCCTATCCGCGCGGCTGCCACGGCTGCGACACGGGGCAGGCCGGCTGCGAGTGCGTGCGACAGATCGAGGAGACGGTGCTGCGGCGCATCGCGCCGCCGGACGAAGTGGCCGCCATTTTCGTCGAACCGATTCAGGGCGAAGGCGGTTATTACGTCCCGCCGGCCGGCTTCTTGCCGGCGCTGCGCGCGCTATGCGATCGTCACGGTTTCCTGTTGGTGGCCGACGAGGTGCAGACGGGCATGGGCCGCACCGGCCGGCTCTATGGAGTCGAACACTGGGACGTCGAGCCGGACATCATCTGTCTGGCCAAGGGCATCGCCAGCGGCATGCCCTTGGGGGCTATCGTTTCGCGTGAGGAGGTCATGGATTGGCCGCCGGGCAGCCACGCCAGCACCTTCGGCGGCAACCCCGTCAGCTGCCGGGCCGCCCTGGCCACCCTCGATCTGCTTGAGGGCGGTTACATCGCCAACGCCGCCCAGCGCGGCGAACAACTCAAGGCGGGATTGCTTGGCCTTCAGCGACGGCATTCGGAGATTCGCGAGGTGCGCGGTCTCGGCTTGATGGTCGCCATGGATCTGGTTGACGGGCGAGACGGCAAACCCACTTCGGCATTGCGCGATGAGGTGGTGCAGTCGGCCTTCCGTCACGGACTGCTGCTGTTGGGTTGCGGCGAGAGCGCCGTCCGCTTCTGCCCGCCGCTGTGCATCACGGCGGAGCAGGTCGAAACCGCCGTCCGCATCGTCGATTCCGTCTTGACCGAGCACCGCGCGGCGTCCCTGGCGGTTGGCGAGCGGTCGGCCTGAGCAATGGCCCGCGCCGGCCGTTTACGGAGGTCCACGGCCGGCGCTCGTTGCAAGAGTTGTCCTCATCCCCCTCGACCCGATCTCCCAGGAATCGGGCGTCCTTCAAGAATCGCATTTCCTTCAACCTGTCAGCGTGTCACGAGATTTCCTGGACCGGCCTCTTGCAAAGCGCCAGCGACGCGATTATGTTCGGGGCTGGGGCGGTTAGCTCATTCCGCTAGCCACTCCACGACCCAACGTTTTTCGGTTCCCCCATCCTGACCCGATAGTTGGGTGTTTCGTGATTACATCGGCTCACGATGTTGTTCTGGTCGGCGGCGGCGGGGCGGGGTTGCGCGCGGCCATCGCCATCGCCGAGACCGCGCCGCGGCTGAGCATCGCCGTGGTTTCCAAGGTCTATCCGATGCGCAGCCATACCGTGTCCGCCGAGGGAGGAGCGGCGGCGGCCATCCGACCCGACGACAGCATTGACGAGCACGCCTACGACACCATCTCCGGCGGCGATTGGCTGTGCGATCAGGACAGCGTCGAAGCCTTCGTCAAGGAAGCTCCCGAGGAATTGCTGCGCCTGGAACACTGGGGTTGTCCGTGGAGCCGCGAACCGGACGGGCGGATCGCCGTGCGGCCGTTCGGCGGCATGAAAAAGCAGCGCACCTGGTTCGCCGCCGACAAGACCGGCTTCCATCTGCTGCATACGCTCTTTCAAACGTCGCTGAAGTACACGCGCGTCGTCCGCTATGACGAGTGCTTCGTCACCAAGCTGCTGGTCGAGGACGGCCGTGTCCAGGGCGTCGTCGCCGTCGAGTTGATGTCGGGCCGGGTCCAGGCCATCACCGCCAAGGCCGTCATCCTGTGTACCGGGGGGTGCGGCCGGATCTTCCCCTTCACCACCAACGCCAACATCAAGAACGGCGACGGCATGGCCCTGGCCTACCGCGCCGGCGCTCCGCTCAAGGACATGGAATTTGTCCAATATCATCCCACCGGCCTGCCGTTCACCGGCATCCTTATCACCGAGGCGGCGCGGGCCGAAGGCGGCTACCTGCTCAACAAGGACGGCTACCGCTACCTGCAAGATTACAACCTCGGCAAGCCGGAGCCTCGGCCGGTCCTGCGCAGCATGGAACTGGGGCCGCGCGACCGTCTGTCGCAGGCCTTCGTCAAGGAGTTTGAGAAGGGCCGAACCATCGAAGGACCGTACGGGCCGGTCGTCCATCTTGACCTGCGCCACCTCGGCGCGAAAGTCATCGGCACCAAGCTGCCGTTCGTCCGCGAGTTGTGCCGGAAGTACCAGAATATCGATCCGGTCAAGGAACTGATTCCCGTGCGGCCGGTGGTGCATTACATGATGGGTGGGGTCCACACCGACATCAACGGCGCCACGCCGCTGGCGGGCCTGTATGCGGCGGGCGAGGCGGCCTGCGTGAGCATCAACGGTGCCAACCGGCTGGGGTCCAATTCCCTGACGGAGTGTTTGGTGTTCGGCGCTCGCGCGGGCCGGGCCGCCGCCGCCTTCGCCGCCAATCAGCCCGAAGCGCCCGCAAGCATCCTGGCCCAGGCGCTCGACGAGCAGCGGCGGCTGGAACGGGAACTGCTGCACAAGACCGATGGCCGCGAATCCATCGCCGTGCTCCGCGAGGAGATGCAGCAGATTATGGAGCAAAGCGTCGGCATTTATCGCTGCGGCTCGACGCTGACCGAGGCGGCCGACAAGCTGCGCCGGCTGCAAGAACGCTTTCGCGCTGTCGCCCTCCAGGACCACAGCCGCACCTTTAACACCGAACTGACCGCCGCCCTGGAACTGTCCTACATGCTGGACGTGGCCGAGACGATCGTGCAGTCCGCTCTCCGCCGCGAGGAGTCGCGCGGCGCGCATCAGCGCACCGACTTCACCGCTCGCGACGACCAATCGTGGCTTGCTCATTCGTTGGCGATGCGTAATCCGGACGGCTCGTGCCGCATGGAATATCTGCCCGTGACGATCACCCGTTGGCCCCCCGGCGAACGAGTTTACGGATCGCGGCCTGCTCCATGAGTCTTGTCGCGACAACGACGAAAAATTCGCGGGCCAACCTCCACGGAGACAGCCCGTCAGATCGAGGGAAAGTAAGCACCTATGGCCGACACCATCACCTTGCAACTGGCGCGCTATCGTCCCGAAACCGAGACGGAGCCTACCTTCCAGGAATATCAGACGCCCTGCCGCAAGGAGTGGGTGGTCCTCGACGCCCTCAATTACATCAAGGACAAGCAGGACGGCACGCTGTCGTTCCGCTGGTCCTGCCGCATGGGCATCTGCGGCAGCTGCGGCATGACCGTCAACGGCGAGCCGAAGCTGACCTGCGCCACCTTCCTGTCCGACTACGCGCCGGGTCCGGTTCGCGTCGAGCCGCTGCGGAACTTCCCCATCGTCCGCGACCTCGTCGTCGAGGTCAGCGACTTCATGCGCAAATTGATCCAGGTGAAACCGTGGCTCATCCGCGCCGAGGACAAGCCGCTGTCCGAGGGCGAATACCGCCAGACCCCGGAGGAGCTGGACGAGTACAAGCAGTTCAGCATGTGCATCAATTGCATGTTGTGCTACGCCGCCTGTCCGGTTTACGGCCTGGACGCCCACTTCATCGGACCGGCCGCCCTCGCCCTGGCCCAGCGCTACAACCTGGATTCGCGCGACCAGGGCGCCCGCGAACGGCTGCAACTGCTCTCCGATCATGCCGGCATCTGGGGCTGCACTTTCGTCGGCGAATGCACCAAGGCCTGCCCCAAGAGCGTCGATCCGGCCGGCGCCATCCAGCGCTACAAGCTAAAGGCGGCGCTGGAGTGGTTCAAAGCTTTCCTTCTACCGCGGGGCGCCCCATGAGCGAGATCCCAACCTACACCGAATATCACCCGCGCTGGTATCGAAGGCGGGTCTCGACTTACTGGTGGTCGCAGCGCTGGTCGTACCTCGCCTTCATCCTGCGCGAGCTGAGCAGCCTATTCATCGTCTGGTTTGTCGTCTTCACTCTCTTGCAGGTTCGCGCCCTGAGCCAAGGTGCGGAGGCCTATCGGCAATTCCAGGGCTGGTCGAGAACCCCGACCGTGCTCGTCGTGAACATCGTCAGTCTGTTCTTCGTCGTCTTCCACTCGATCACCTGGTTCAATCTCGCGCCGAAGGCGATGGTGGTGCGTCTGCGGGGCAAGCGTGTTCCCAGCCTCTGGATCGCCGCTCCCAATTTCATCGCTTGGGCGTTGGCCTCCGCGCTGGTGGCCTGGATGGTTCTGAAAAACTAAGGGGAGCGCAATGGCCAAGAAGACGAACGAGCCTTTGCTTTGGACGCTGTTCAGCGCCGGCGGCGTGCTGGCGGCGCTGCTGGTCCCCGTCCACCTGTTTCTGTTCGGGGTTGCCCTCCCCCTGGGCTGGCTTCCGGAACCCGGAAGCGAGCGACTGCTGGCGCTGCTGCAACACCCCCTAACCCGCGTGTATCTCTTTCTGCTCTGCACGCTGGCCCTGTTCCACGGCGCCCATCGCTTTCGCTACACCCTTTACGACGGCTTGCAGATCAAACATCTCAACGAGGTGATTAACGTCCTGTGTTACGGCGGGGCGATCGTCGGATCGGTTTTGGCGGCCATTTTGTTGTGGCAAGTTCCTTCATGAGGGTTGCAGCCATGTTCGAGCTGAAACGTATTGGACCGGAAGCGATTCCAGCCGCTCTGGACAAAGCCGAGCGTTATCGGCTGCTCAACCAGCCGGAGGCGGCCGAGAGCATTTGCGAGGACGTGCTGGCCATCGAACCCGACAATCAGCCGGCCCTGGTCGGTTTGTTGTTGGCCCTGACGGACCAGTTCCGCCTCGGCGACAGCGAGAGTTTTCATCATGCCCAGGACGTGCTGCCGCGCTTGCACGGCGAGTACGAGCGGCTGTACTATGCTGGATTGATTTGGGAGCGCCGCGCCGTTGCACGTCTCAATGAAACAGTGCCGGGCGGCGGCCGCGTCGCCTATCCGTGGTTGTGCAAGGCCATGACGTTTTACGAGCAGGCTGAGGCGGTTCGGCCGCACGGCAACGACGACGCGCTCTTGCGCTGGAACACCTGCGTTCGGTTCGCTCTGCATCACCATCTGGAGCCGGAGCCGACCGAGCAGTTTGAACCAGCGTTCGGGGAATGAGTTTCGGCAGCAGGTGGGAACGCCGTGCAGAACCGTAAGTCGAGTGGCCAATCAGCTGCCCGACTTGTTCGGCATTACACTTCCTCACCTGAGACATACAGCACGGATTCCTGTTCCGTTCCATCTTCCGTCCAGAACTGCCAGACACCTTCTTCTTTACCGGCGCGGTAGTAGCCCTCTGCGGCAAGCTGGCCATTCGGATAGTAATCGCGCCCCAGTCCCTCTTCCAGGCCATGCTCGTAGGTTACTTCGCTGGCCACTTGGCCGTCGGGATGGTAGGCGACGTACAGTCCGTGCCGCACCCAGCGCGATCCATCCGGCACCAAGTAGCAGCTGTAACGGGCGATAACTCGTCCTACGTCGTTCCTAATCTCAGCGATGTGCAATACCACTTCGTCAACCATCCACGATGAACTCCTCTTCGCCGAACTTCCTCTTCAAGCGCGCGCCCGAAGCAGGTGCTGAGAGTGTGCCCTAACACTCCCCCACTTCAGTCCAACGGATATCCCTCGTCAAGCGAAATCCCTCCAGCATTCGAGGCAACGAAGCGATACTTCCCCGGTCGGCCTCCTCTCCTGATCGCCTTGCCTCAGTTCCAAAGCGCGTCGATAATCCAAGGAACCGCCCCGCTCCCCCGCGTCAGACGGCAAGCAAGCGATCCACCCAGAAAGTCGTACCATGAATGAACCCGCGCAGTCGCCCTCCCCCGCGATGCCTGAACCAAAACCGGCCGGCGCGGCGCCGCCGGCCAAACCAAAACGACGGCGCTGGCTTGTCGCCGGGCTGACGCTCGGCATCCTGGCTGGAGTGGTCGTTGCCGGCTACCACTGGCGAAACCGGAAGGACGATTCGCCCCCCGCTGGGGAGCCGCACGTCCTCAGCGATTCGGCCGTCACCATCTTGCCGGGAATTCATCTGCTCGGCGGACTGGAACCGGCGGCGGCCTACGTCGTCGAAACCTCGGACGGGCTGGTGCTGATCGACGCCGGACTGCGGGCCGATCTGGTGAAGCGCGAGATGCTCGCCCTGAAGCTCGATTGGCGACGCGTGCGGGCGATCTTCCTCACGCACGTTCACGGCGATCACAGCGGCGGGGCGCAGGAGTTGCGGGCGGCGACGGGAGCGAAGATTTACGCCGGTCGCGGCGATGCCGCCGTCCTCCGCGCCGGCCGGCCCCGCGAGGCGTACTTCAGCACCTTCTACATGCCGGTGGAGACGCTTCGTCCCACGACGGTGGATGTCGAATTGGAGGGCGAGCAGGTCATCCCCATCGGCGATGCGCGTTTCACGGCGCTGGCCACGCCCGGACACACGCCGGGCAGCGTCTGCTATCTGCTCGAACGCGGCGGACAGCGCGTGCTGTTTTCGGGAGATATCATCTGGTCGCTCTCCGACGAGAAGTATCCGCTGGGCATTTACGCGGCTTACCTGCCGCCGCGCTACCGCGGCGACGCGGCCGCGTTTCTGACCACCCTGCGCCGGCTGCGCGCAATGCCGGCTCCCGCGCTCGTCCTGCCCGGCCATCCCCGCAACGATTCCACACCGCAAAGTCCCGTCATGACCGAGCAGCGCTGGGCGGAACTGCTCGATCCCGGCATCCGCGCGATGGAGCAGTTGCAGGCGCGGTACGCGCGCGACGGCGCCGACTTCCTCGACGGCACGGCGAAAAAACTTCACGCGGATCTCTATTACCTCGGCGATTTCCATAACGTGGCCGTTTACGGCTTCTTCGCCGCGTCGAAGTTTTTTCTGGTCAACGCGCCAGGCCGATCGGGCCTGAGCGCCTTCGTCGAGGATGGGCTGCACAAGCTCGAACTGCCGATGACGACGCCGGCCGCCGTGCTGCTTACCTCCGGCGATGACGAAGCAACCGAGGGCGTGCCCGAACTGGTCGAGAAATGGCATCCGCGTATCGTTGCTCCGTCGGCGGTATGGGAGAAGCTCAGGAAGCTTTGCCGGCCCGGCGTTCGTCTGCTGACGCCGGAGGATCTGCCGGGCGAGAAATGGTTCCCCGTGACGCCGATCACGCTTCGCGGTCGGGGGGTGGCCTGCGCCTATCTGCTGCCGTGGGGCGTCAAGTCGGTCCTTCTCTCCGGCCCCATCCCAATCAAGCCCGGTCACGAATCCACGAAATCTCTGGTCAAGGACCTGGCGCAGCAGCGGGGAGCCGTTTCGGAGTATCTCGCCTCGCTCCGCCGACTACGTGAGGTAAACCCTAACGTCTGGCTGCCGGCGTCTCCCGTCAACGGACAAAACGCCAATCTGTACGACAAGGAATGGCGCGACATCCTCACGGGCAACGAGCAGTTATTTCATTGAGCGGCTACTTTTCCGGCTCGACGATGTCCTTGTGCCGCTTGTTGATCTCCGGCTCGACGATCTCCGTGACCCCGCCCTTCGGCCATTTGATTTCGACGCGATCGACCTTGGCGCGGTTGCCAAGTCCGAAGTGGAGCGTTTTGGACGACTGCGACAGGTAGCCGCCGGCCGGACACAGTTGGCGCAGCATCACTTCCTTGCCGATGTGCAGCTTGACCACGGCGCCGATGGCGTCGCGATTGCTTATCGTTCCGCGCAGACGAAACGCGATCCAGTTCCGCGACGGCAGATGGTTGTGGAAATAATAGGGAGCGTCGTTGAAGTTGTTGACGACGATCTCCAGCCGGCCGTCGCTGTCGAGATCGGCCACGGCGGCGCAGCGCGAGCTGCGCGGCGAATCCTTGACGCCGATCTTCTCCTCCAAATAGATGCCGCGCTGGGGCGGCTCGATGCCTAGTTCGCGGGCGCGCTCGGCGAAGTGCTCGTTGCCCTTGTTCATCATCAACTGATTGGGCCAGTAATAAAACGGATAGCCCATGCCGGAAGGCAGGAAGACGTCCTCGAAGCCGTCGTTGTCGAAATCGCCGACGGCGACGCCCCACGGCCAAAATGTCTCCATGCCGGCCGTGTCGGACATCTCGCGAAACTTGCCGCCGCCCAGGTTCTTGAACAGCGTATTGCCGTAGACCACTTCCTTGAGGTCGTAGCCGAACAGCTTCGCGGTGCGCCACTCATCCTCTTGCCGCTTCGGGTTGCGGTCCGCCGGTGGACCCGCCAGGTGCTTGTACTTCAACTTCTGTCCCGCCTTCGCCAGGTCCAGCGAGGTATGTTCGCTGTCCAGGCCCATCCACATGTCCGAGTGCATGTCGGCGATGAACAGATCCAGCTTCGCGTCGTTGTTCATGTCGAAGGCGCGAGCGCCGATGCCGCCGTAGGAGGTCGTCTTGAGCGTCTCCTTGGTGACGTCGGTGAAAGTACCGTCGCCGTTGTTGCGGTACAGCTGCGAGGGGCCGAACATCATCGTGACAAGCACGTCGAGCCAGCCGTCCTCGTTGTAATCGAGCAGGGCGACGTCGCCGCTCCAGCCTCGGCCTTTCAGGCCCGATTTTTCGGTCGCGTCGCGGAACTTGCCGTTTCCCTCGTTGTGATAAAGGATGTTGTGCTCGATCGGGCTTTTGATGAAATCGGTGTCGGCGAAGGTCTTGCCGGGAAAGTAGCGCGAGTCCGTGTCTTTGGTGGCCTCCGTCCATTTGGCGGTGTTGATGACGAACAGGTCGAGCTTGCCGTCGTTGTCGTAGTCGAAGAAAACGGCCGTCTGCGAATGGCCTGCGTATTCCACGCCGGCCTGCTTGGTAACGTCGGTGAACGTGCCGTCGCCGTTGTTGTGGAAGAGGAGGTTGCCGCCGCGCGTGCTGGTGACGTACAAATCCTGATGGCCGTCGTTGTCGTAGTCGGCGAAGACGGCGCCGACGCAGACGCGGTCGCCCACGGCGACGCCGGCCTTAGCGGTGACGTCCTCGAAAGTGCCGTCACCCTTGTTGCGATACAGGGCGTTGGGACCGAGCTGGTTGACGAAGTAAATGTCATCGTGGCCGTCGCCGTCGAAATCGGCGATGGCCAGGCCGCAGCCGTGATCGTAGAGGTTGATCTTGAACTTCTCGCCCTGCTCGGAGGGCAGGAAGTTCATGCGAAACGTGAGGCCGGATTGTAGAGCGCGTTCCTGAAAGCCGTTCTCGCGCTTTGGGGAGTTCGGCGTTCCCGAGGAGAGAAAGGGAAGCCATTGGCGAAGCGGCGTGAAGAAGGCGACCGCGAGCAGCACGCCGGACGTCACAAGGGCGAGCGCCGCGACGCCGCCCCGAGATACCCTGGCCATTGGCACGATCTCCGCTCGATGCGATGAAACCTCCTGCGATTATACGCATCGGGCGATTTCCGCGCCCAGCCGCTCCGCGAAGGAAGAACAACGCGACGCCGCCGGCACGATCGACTTCGCGCCGGCGGCGATTCCTGCTTTGATGGGTGCAAGGGCCGTAGCGCTCTTCCCGTCTGTCTCCCTTTGCGGTGCCAGATTCTTCGAGGCCGAGGAGTATTGAGGATGGGGCGGCTACACGATTCCGGGACGCGCGTCACCCTGCTGGGCCGCCTGCGACGCGACCCGACCAACCAGGCTATCTGGGCCGAGTTCGTCGATCACTACGGTACCAAGATCTACGCCTGGTGCCGCAAGTGGGGCCTGCAAGAAGCGGACGCCCAGGACGTCACGCAAAACGTCCTCCTCAAACTGGCCGACAAGATGCGGACGTTCCTTTACGATCCGACGCGCAGTTTTCGCGCCTGGCTCAAGACGCTGACGCACCACGCCTGGAGCGATTACCTCGAAAGCCGGCAGCGTCCCGGCCAAGGCAGCGGGGACAGCGGCGTCGCCCACATGCTGCACAGCGTCGAGGCCCGCCAGGATCTGTTGCAGCACCTTGAGGTCGAGTTCGACCGCGAACTACTCGAAGAGGCGATGGCGCGCGTCCGGCTGCGCGTCGCCCCGCAGACCTGGGCGGCGTTCCAATTCACCGCCTTGGAGGGGTTGTCCGGCGCCGAGGCCGCCGAGCGCATCCCCATGCAGGTCGCCCAGGTGTTCGTGGCCAAGCGCCGCGTGCAGAAGATGCTGTCGGCGGAAGTCGCCAAACTGGAAGGACGAAACGAGGAACCCTCCTGATGCGTTGTCCGAGCGTCGAAGACCTGGAGCAATGGCTGGACGAGGAGTTGGGCGACGCCCGGCAGGAAGAGTTGGCGCGTCACGTCGGCGATTGCGACCATTGCCAGGCCGCGCTGGAACGCCTGACCGAGAAGACCGCCGTCCTCGCCGATCTCTCCGCGCCCAAGCTCTCCGCGTCTCCCGGCAGCCCCTCGGACACGCCGCCGGCCTTCCTGTCGCGGTTGAAGCAGCCGCTGCCCGCAGGCCGGGCCGGCGGGCCAGCGCTTCCTTGGCCGGCCGCGCCGAGTTCCGCGCCGCTCAAACCTCCGGCGGTCGAAGGTTACGAGATCCTCGGCGAGTTGGGCCGCGGTGGCATGGGGGTTGTCTACAAGGCCCGGCAAACGGCGCTCAACCGTCTCGTGGCGCTGAAGATGATCCTCGCCGGCGCACACGCCGGCTCGAAGGAGCTGGAGCGCTTCCGCCAGGAGGCCGAAACCGTCGCTCGCCTGCACCATCCCAACATCGTGCAGATTTACGACATCGGCGACGCCGACGGCCGTCCCTATTTCGTCCTCGAATATGTCGAGCAGGGCAGCCTGGCCCAGCGCCTGCAAGGCGAGCCGCAGCCGTTGGAGCCGACCGTGCGGCTGATCGAGACGCTGGCCCGCGCCATCCACTTCGCCCACCAGCACCACCTCGTTCACCGCGACCTCAAGCCCGCCAACATCCTTTTAAGCACCAGGGACGAAGTGCCCAGCAGCAAAGAAGACACGGCCACTTTTGCGTACTTCGTGCTTGGTACGTCGTACTTACCGAAGGTCACGGATTTCGGCCTGGCGAAGCGGCTCGACGAACAGGGCGCGCGCTCGCACACCGACGAGTTGCTCGGCACGCCCAGTTACATGGCGCCGGAGCAGGCCGACGCGCGGGCGCCGCGCATCGGGCCGGCCACGGACGTTTACGCGCTGGGGGCGATCCTCTACGAAATGCTCACCGGCCGGCCGCCCTTCCGCGCCGTGACGGCGCTGGAGACGATGCTGCAAGTGCTCCACGAGGAGCCGATCCGTCCCAGCCGGCTGCGACCGAAACTACCGCGCGATCTGGAGACGATCTGTCTGAAGTGTTTGGAGAAAGCGCCGGCCCGCCGCTACGCCAGCGCCGCTGCTCTCGCCGACGACCTGCGCCGCTTCCGCCACGGCGACCCCATCCAGGCGCGGCCGGTCGGCCTTCTCGAACGCGGCTGGAAGTGGGCATATCGCCGGCCGGTCTACGCCGCCCTGACGGTGGGCATCGTTCTCATCGCCCTGCTCGGTTTCGCCAGCGTGACCCATCAATTGCGCGTCGCGGTTTGGGAGCGAGAAAAGAAAGAAGAGCAGCGCCTGCGAGCGAACAATGCCCTGTATTACAGCCGCATCGCCCAGAGCCAACTGCGCTGGCGCGTCAACGATTCGCGCGGCGCTCTGGACAGCTTGAACGCCTGCATCCCCAAGGAGGACCAGCAGCACGACCGCCGCGGCTGGGAGTGGTACTACCTGTATACGCTCTACAACCCGGAACTGCTGGCGCTGGCCCACACGCCCGACGGCGTGGAGGGGGCGGTGGCGTTTCAGCCCAGCGGAGGGGCCATCGCCTCGATCGTCCGCTATCCGCCCGACGACAAGGGCGAGCGCAGCGAGCTGCGTTTGTGGGACGCCGTCCGCGGCGAGGCCATCCACGAACAGAGCTTGCTCGGCTCCTTTCACCGGCTGGCGTTTCGGCCGGACGGCAAACGGCTCGTCCTCGGCGGCGCCGACGGCTCGGTGGCGATCTGGGACGTTGAGGCGGGGCGCGAGCTGCGCCGCTATGCCATCCACGACACGCGCATCGCCGGACTGGCGTTCAGCGCCGATGGTCGGACCGTGGCCTCGGCCGCCATCACCGCCCCGGACCAGCCGTGGCCGCTCAAGCGCGGCGAGGTCAAGCTGTGGGACGCCGACACCGGTGCAGTCGTGCGCACCCTCGGCACCGACGACGGCCAGGGGTTCCATAGCGTCGCCTTCAATCCCAAAAGTTCGCTCCTCGCCACCGGCGGCGAGGACGCCATGGTGCGCTTGTGGGACACCTCGACCGGCAAACAGGTCGGAGAGCTGCCCGGCCACAAGACCGCCGTCTACTGCGTCGCCTTCAGTCCCGACGGCAAGGTTCTCGTCTCCGCCGCCAGCAACGGCAACCTCAAGGTTTGGGACGTGGAAACGTGCGTGAAGATCTGCACGCACAATGAGGAGTTGAAGCTGAACAAGAGCAAGGAAGTACCGGAAATCCCCCGCGCCCAGCAGACGCTGACCGGCCGCACCGGCGCCATCCTCAGCCTCGCCTTCAGCCCCGACGGCCGCTACTTTGCCTACAGCGGCACCGACAAAACCGTGCGCATCTGGGACGTGGAAGCCGGTCTGGGCCTTATCACCTTTCGCGGCCACACGGGCATGGTCGAGAGCGTCCAGTTCAGCCCCGACGGTCAGCGCCTGGTTTCGTGCAGCTCGACGCAGGCGGAAGTCAAGGTCTGGGATCTGACGCGACATCCGGAGTACGCCACGCTGGCGCGTACGGCGACCGACGTGGAAAGCATCGCCTTCCACGAGGATGGCCGGCACCTCGTTTCCGTGACGGTGGCGGGACAGCTGCAAATCTGGGATGCCGACTCCGGAATGCTGCGCGCCGAGCATCGCCTGGCGACCAGCGCCAAAACGGTCGAGCCGGCCGGCGTGTTGGCGGCTTTCTCTCCCGATGGCCGGCGTCTGGCAGCGCGAGCGCGGGAGGTGGATTCCCTCGTGCAAATCTGGGACGTGGACAGCGGCCGGGCCGTCGTCACCTGTCGAGGGCATACGCTGCCCGTGCATTGTCTGCGCTTCAGCGCCGACGGCCGACGATTGGCCACCTGCGCCTGCGACCGCGAGCAATCGACGAAACCATACGAAATCAAGATCTGGGACGCGGCGAATGGGATGCTGCTCACCTCGTTGAAGGGACAGGGCCGGCTCTTCACTGCGGCCTTCAGCCCGGACGGGCGCTGGTTGGCCGTGGGCGGCAGCGAGGGCGTGCGCGTCGTGGACTGGTCCGCTGGCCGAACGCAGGCCCGTTTTCTCGAAAGCAAGAGCGACGTCACCGCACTGGCCTTCAGCCCGGATGGACGGCGACTGGTCTGCGCGGGCGTCAACGAGGGCAAGGGCCAGCTGTGGGACTACGCCGGCTGGGACGAGACGCCGGCATCGGCGAATCCGCTGTGGTCGTCGCCCGCTCCGCGGCTGCTCTGTGACCTGGCGTTCAGCCCGGACGGCAAGCGCCTGGCGGGGGCCAGCCAGGACACGATCAAGATGTGGGACGCGGAAACCGGTGTCGAGGTGCTGAGTCTGCGCGGCGCCGGGCAGCGCTATCGCGAACCGCCGTTCAACGCCCGCGTCGTTTTTCACCCCGACGGCAGCCGCCTCGCCGGAACGAACTGGGACGAGTCGATCAGCGTTTGGACGGCCCCGCGCGAGACGGGCAAAGAATCGCGCCTGCGGCAACAGAAGGCCCGCCGCCGGGCGGCCGACGAACGGGCGCTGTTCTGGCACCTGCAAGAGGCCGAGTATTACGTCAAGCACAAGAACAAGACGGCAGCGAAATTTCACGTGGACCGCCTGAGCGATGCCGACCTGCCGGTGCCGCTTCAAAAACGCAAAGCGATGGTCCTTGAGGCCGCGGAGGCCTTGAAGGAGCCGCCATCGGCTTCGCCCTAATCACTTCTTTATCCCCCTCTGCTTGCCGTCGCTGCGCACGCCGCATAAAGTAACGCTCATTCCGGTATTCCCGCCGACGCCCTGGGATGTCCCGCCCTCTCCGCGTGGAGGTCGCCAACCGTGACGGAATGGCTGTCGTCGCACCAAGAGCTAGTGGATGGCCTGCTCGCCATCGTGGAAACGATACTGCTGGTCTCGTTCGTGGCCGGCTCCGCCGTCTTCTTCATCTGGCTCGAACGCAAGGTCGCCGGACGCATTCAGGACCGGCTCGGCCCTACTCGCGTCGGCGGCCGTTTCGGATGGCTGCAAACCATCGCCGACGGCGTCAAATTGCTCGTCAAGGAAGATCTCATTCCCGCCGACGCCGATCAGATGCTGTTTCGTCTCGGCCCCTACATCGCCTTTTGCGGCGCGTTCGGCGCCTACATCGCCCTCCCGTTCGCCAACGGATGGGTCGCCAAGTCGCTGAGTGTCGGCGTCTTTTTCATGTTGGCGGTTATGTCCACGGAGGTGTTCGGCATCATCCTGGCCGGCTACGGCTCCGGCAGCAAGTGGGCGCTGTTCGGCGGCATGCGCGAGGCCGCCCAGATGGTCAGCTACGAAGTGCCGATGGCGTTGTGCGTCATCGTGCCCGTCATCGTCGCCGGCTCGATGGACCTCAATTACATCAGCCAGCAGCAAACCGGCGGCCTCTGGAACTGGTATCTGTTCCACAACCCGTTCACTTTCCTTGCCTTCTGGACGTACTTCACCTGCGCCACCGCCCAGTGCAAACGCGCTCCGTTCGATCTCGCTGAGGCCGAGAGCGAGTTGGTGGCCGGCTTCCACACCGAATACAGCGGACTGCGCTGGTCGTTTTTCTTTATGGCCGAGTACGGGGCCATGTTCGCCGTCAGCGGCATCGCCGTGATGCTGTTTCTGGGCGGCTGGCACACGGGTTTTCTGCCGGAATTGAGCAGCAGTTTCGCCAAGTGGCTGGGCGGGGGCGATCCGTCCTCGTGGGGAGCCTATTGGGGCTGGGTGATCGGGAACGTCATCAACGTGGTGGTGTTCGTCATCAAGTGTTGGCTGCTGGTGTTCGTGCAGATGTGGGTGCGCTGGACGCTGCCGCGGCTGCGCATCGATCAGGTGATGATGACCTGTCTGAAATACCTGCTGCCGATCAGCTGCGTGCTGCTCTTGGGCGTGAGTCTCTGGCAGGTGGCGGTGTATCCGGTGGTCGGCGCGTATTTCAGTTACGTCCTGTGCGGCGTGTGCCTGGCCCTGTTCGCGTGGATGGTGTTCAAGGTCGTGACGACGCCGAGCCGGCTGCCGGTGTCGGTGACGGGAGCGACCAATCTGTGGAGCCGAGGACCGATTCCGCCGGAACTGGCGCAGAAGATGTGACATCATGGCGAGCGGGGGGCGTCAGCCCCCTGTTCGTGCAAACAGAGGGCTGACGCCCCCCGCTCGCCCAAGAGGTCCGCAACTGATGGAAGTGCTCAACGACGTTCTCTTTTACATCCTGGCCGCAGTGACGGGGGTTTGCGCCCTGGCCGTGGTGCTGACGCAGAACATCGTGCGGGCGGCGGCCTGGCTGCTGTTCACCCTGGCCGGTGTCTCCGGTCTGTTCTTCCTGCTCGGCGCGGACTTCGTCGGGGCCACGCAACTGCTCGTCTACGTCGGCGGCACGCTCG
Organism: Gemmataceae bacterium; assembly: GCA_036557825.1. Classification (GTDB taxonomy): domain Bacteria; phylum Planctomycetota; class Planctomycetia; order Gemmatales; family Gemmataceae; genus JAJPHU01. The sequence continues at coordinate 38,736 of DATBGU010000194.1, read as the reverse complement.
TGCTGGTCGTCTTCGGCGTCATGCTCACCGCACAGGGTCCGTTCATCAAAATGCGCATCGGCGCCGCCGAATGGGCCATCGCCCTGGCCGTCGGCCTGGTGCTGTACGGCGTCCTGGCCGTCAGTCTCCTCGCCTACAAGTCGCCAAGCAGTGCGCCGCCGCAGCCGGCGAGCGCGGAGATGCCCGACAGCACCACGCTGGGGTTGTCGCTGCTGGGCTTCAAGGACGCTTCGCCGTCGGGCTCCGTCAGCGGCGTGACCACCTCACGCACCCGCACGCCGATGCAATATCTGCTGCCCTTTGAAATCGTCTCGGTCCATCTGCTGGTCGTGCTGATCGGCGCCGCCTACCTCGCCCGCGCCAAGCGCCGCCGTTCGTTGTGACCACAAGGAGAGCGCATGACCGCCGCCGTCGGACTGAATCACTTTTTGATGCTGGGCGCGTTGCTGTTTGTCTGCGGCGCCGTGTGCATGGCCACCAAGCGCAACGCCATCGGCATCCTCATGGGCGTCGAATTGGTGCTCAACGCCGCCACCATCAACTTCGTCGCCTTCGCCCATTTCAATCCGGTGTTTCAGGTTGAGGGCCAGATCTTCGCCCTGTTCGTGATCGTGTTGGCGGCGGCGGAGGCCGCCGTGGCGCTGGCCATCGTCCTCAACTTCTACAACAACCACACGACCGTGGACGTCGATACGGCGGAGGAACTCAAGGGCTAATCATGAACCGCCTCTTCGAGCTGTTTGGCGAACATCCCGGCTATTTCTTCGTCGCCGCCACGCTGGTTCCGCTGCTTTCTTTCGTGCTGATTCTCTTGGCCTCGGCGGCGTGGTGCGCCGTTCGGCCGTTCCGCGACACGCCCCTCGGCGGCACTCTGTTCGATCTGTTCGGCGGCGAGCAGCGCGGCCGCACCGCCGCCTTCGTCGCCACCGGCGCCATCGCCCTCGCGTTCGTGTTCAGCCTGATCGGCTTCATCCGCTATACGGTCCAGCAGCACGGCTTTGAAACCGAAATTCAAAAACGCCAGCGCGAGCTTTACCAGATCAACAACGCGGTGAAAAACGCCGAGGGTGAAGAAAAGCACGAACTGGAAGAGCAAGCGGAGGCGAAGGAAAAAGACCTCGCCATCTACGAGGGCCGCTGGGAGCATGCCCGCAAAGTCTCGTGGCAGGGCCATTTCGATTGGCTGCGCATCCAGCCGGCCACCATCAACGATCCACGCGACGGTACCGCCCTGCAACTCGGTTTCAAGATCGACAGCCTCAGCGCCATCATGTTCGTCATGGTGACGTTCATTGCCACGCTGATTCACGTCTTTTCGATCGGCTACATGGCCGACGAATCGCAAACGGAGGTCGAGGACCATCAAGTCCACACGGCCCACGGCCATCTGCATCGGCGTGGGCGCTTCGGCCGGTTCTTCATGTACCTGTCGCTGTTCTGCTTCTCGATGCTGAATCTGATCCTGGCGGACAATCTCTTCCAGGTGTTCCTGAGTTGGGAACTGGTCGGACTCTGCTCGTACCTGCTGGTCGGCTTCTATTTCGAGCGGCAAAGCGCCTCCAACGCCGCGAACAAGGCGTTCATCGTCAACCGCATCGGCGACGCCGGCTTCATCCTTGGCTTGCTCATCCTCTGGACCAACCTCGGCACCTTCAACTTCGACGAGATTTTCCAGCGCGTCCGCGCTCCGCTGGCGGACACGCACGGTTCCGTTGAGCTGGCCGGGCATTTCGTCCGCGGCAATGTCGATCCGACCAACACGACGAAGGCGGGGCAACGCTTCAGCCTCGACGAGAACGGCTCGCAGGTTCTTCTCTTCCCGCGCCAGCCCCCCGATCATTACCACGCGCTCGTCAGCCGTGTGTCCGATGCTCCGAAGCCGGATCAACATAGTTCGATGCCGTACTGGATGCTGGTGGCCGCCGGCTTGGGCATTTTCCTCGGCTGCGTCGGCAAATCGGCGCAGTTTCCGCTGCACGTCTGGCTGCCCGACGCCATGGAAGGACCGACGCCCGTCAGCGCCCTGATCCATGCCGCCACGATGGTCGCGGCCGGCGTGTATCTGGTCGGCCGCACTTTCCCGCTGTTCACCTACGAGGCGCTCATCGTCATCGCCTACACCGGCGGCATCACGCTGTTCGTCGCCGCCACCATCGCCGTCGTCATGACCGACATCAAAAAAGTGCTGGCGTACTCGACGGTCAGCCAGCTCGGCTACATGATGCTGGCCCTGGGCGTCGGTGGTTGGGTGGCCGGCCTGTTCCATCTGGTGACGCACGCCTTTTTCAAGGCTCTGCTGTTCCTCGGCTCCGGCAGCGTCATTTACGGCTGCCATCACGAGCAGGAAATGACCAAGATGGGCGGCCTGTACGCCAAGATGAAGATCACGGCCCTGACGATGCTGGCGGGCGTGCTGGCCATCGCCGGCATTCCTTTCTTCACCGGCTGGTACAGCAAGGACGCCATTCTCGCACAGGCGCTCGGCTTCGTCTGGGTCCACAACGAGCATCTGCTGCTGTTCCTGCTGCCGCTGGGGACGGCCGGCATCACGGCGTTCTACATGTCGCGCATGTGGCTGATGACCTTCACCGGCAAGCCGCGCGACGAGCACGTCTACGAACATGCCCATGAATCGCCGTGGGTGATGACGGTGCCGCTCATCGTGTTGGCGGTGTGCAGCGTGTGCGTCGCCTGGGGCTGGCCTATCTGGAAGGCCGAAGAGAGCTGGCTGCAAGGCAACATCCATCACGCCCAGCATCATGCCGTTCTGGCCGAGTTCGGCCATCTCGACCTCGACGAGTTCAAGGAGCACGGCGAATATTGGGTCGTCGCCAAGGACGAGGCCCGCAACGAACGGGTATACGCCCATCACAATCACCACCTCGCCGGCAATCTCGCTCTGGGGCTGGTGGCCATCGGCATCGTCTTCGCCGGCCTGCTCTACTGGAAGCGCGTCCTCGACCCGGCCGAGGCGAAGGAGCAATTTCCCCGGCTGCATGCATTTTTGATGGATAAATGGCGCTTCGACTGGCTTTACAGCGTCATCGCCGTGCGTCCGGCCCTGGTGGTCGGTCACTGGTTCAAGGCATTCGACCTCAACGTCATCGACGGCATCATTCACTTCCTCGCCCGCCTGTCGGTGTGGGTGTCGAAGTGGGATGGTCTGTTCGATAACGGCGTCGTCGATGGGTTGGTCAATCTGACGGCCGACGTGACGTGGTGGGCCGGAGCGCGGCTGCGGCGCGTGCAGACGGGATTTCTGCGGAGTTACGTGTTGTTTCTGGTGCTGGCCGCAGTCGGCATCTTCATTGTGCTGTCCTACCTCGTGCGGATGGCGATGGCGGGCTGATCGACCAGCCCGAAGCGTCCGCGAGGGCTACCCTTGCTGGCGCTGCGGGCTGGTGAGATAACGAGTTTTTTCCGAGACGGGAACTTGCCATGCAACCTGAACGGGATCTAATCTGGATGTCGGCGGTCGTCTTCATCCCCGCCGTCTTCGCACTGTTTCTGATCTTCATCCCGCGCGGCAAGGAAGAGGTCATGCGCTGGCTGTCGCTGTGCGGCACCGGCCTGACACTGGGCGTCAGCATCGGCATGTTCATCGTCTTCTACGCCAACATCATCGATCAGAACAACGTCCGCGGCGGCGAGCAGGAAGCGCGCGAACGGACCACGCTCGAATCGCGCCTGACGCAACTCGACAGCGGCAATCTCAGCGATTCCGTCAAGAGCAGCGATTGGCTGGCCAGCTATCCGTGGATCGAGCGTTTCCACATTAACTACTACATGGGCGCCGACGGCATCAGTATGTCGCTGGTGCTGATGACCACGGTGTTGAGCTTTTTGGCGATGATCGCCAGTTGGAAGATCGACCGCTTCGTGCGCGGCTACTGCATGCTGTTCTTGCTGCTGGAGACGGGCATGCTCGGCACGTTCCTGGCGCTGGATTTCTTCCTGTTTTACATCTTCTGGGAGGTCATGCTGCTGCCGATGTACTTCCTCATCGGCGTGTGGGGTGGGCCACGGCGCGAGTACGCCGCCATCAAGTTCTTCCTCTACACCCTGCTCGGCAGTGTCTTCATCCTGATCGCGCTGTTGGCCTTCTACTTCACCGACGTGCGCGACTTCGTCGGCCCGAAGACGATCGCGGAGGCGGCCGCCGTGCTGCGAGCGGAGAACCCCAGTTTGACGGAAGACCAGGCCCGCAACCAGGTCGAGATCCATACGTTCGATCTCGTCGTCTTGCAGCGCGTCGGCAAGGCGGCGCTGCAAAAACTCAACGGCCAGCCGGTGACGACGTCCGTGAGAGTGCGCGACGCCGAAAAGAAGTTGGCGGATCTGAAAGATCCAAAGACCAAACCCAAGCCCACCGCGGAGAACCTCAGTGAGGCCGAGGCCGAGGTCAAGGCCGCGCTGAACGATGAGGGGCTGAAGAATCGGCTGGATCAACCGTTCTTCCAGCCGTGGTTTCAGTACACCATGTTTCTGTTGTTATTCATTGGCTTCGCCATCAAGGTGCCGGTGTTCCCCTTCCACACCTGGCTGCCCGACGCCCACGTCGAGGCGCCGACGCCGATCAGCATGATCCTGGCCGGGGTGCTGCTGAAACTCGGCGGCTACGGCATCCTTCGCATCGCCTATCCGATCTGCCCGTGGGCGGCCCAGCAACTCGCCTACGGCGTCGCGCTGTTCGGCATCATCAACATCGTCTACGGCGCCTTCGCCGCCATGGCGCAGAGCGATTTCAAGAAACTGGTCGCTTACAGCTCCGTCAGCCACATGGGCTACGTCATTCTCGGCATCGCCGTATGGTCGGCGCCGGAACACGCGCAGTTTTGGAGCTGGGGCGTCAACGGAGCGATGTTCCAGATGATCGCGCACGGCATCACGTCAGCCGGCATGTTCTTCCTCGTCGGTGTGATTTACGATCGCGCCCATCATCGACGGCTGGACAATTTCCGCGGCCTGTACGAGCCGATGCCGCTGTACGGCGGTCTCAGCGCCATCATCTTCTTCGCGGCGATGGGGTTGCCCGGCATGTGCGGCTTCGTCGGCGAATTCATGGTGGTGCTGGCGACGTGGAACTACAACAAGGTGTTTGCCGTGCTGGCGGCGCTGACGGTCGTCATCACGGCCGCGTACATCCTGTGGACGCTGCAGCGCGTGTTCATGGGTGAGAACCCCCAATACAAGAATTACCCGGACATCACGGTGCGCGAGATCGTTTGCATCACGCCGCTGGTGGTGCTGTCGGTGGCGCTGGGCGTGCTGCCCGGCTATCTGCTGCTGAACTGGATGGAACCCAGTGTCACGGGCCTGGTCGATACGCTGGCCCGCTATTCCCAGTTCTGAGTTGTGAGTATTGGCACTCAGAACTCAGAACTTCGACTGTGAGACGACCCCATGTTGCCGAATATCGACCCCGGCCAGATCGGGATAGACTGTTTGAACTTCCTGCCGGAACTGCTGGCCTGCGGCGGTATCGTGCTGTTCTTGCTGCTGCGGCTGTTCGACCGTTCCCACATGGGCAGCATCGCCCTGCTGGTAACAGCCCTGGCGCTGGGCGTCAGCATCGCCCAGTGGAGCTACCTGTCGCCGCCGCGCAGCGGCGAGGTCGGCACCGTCTTCACGCTGTACCCGGTCTTCGGCGGACTGCTCGTTTACGATCACCTGACGATTTTCCTCCGCTGCTTCCTGTACGGCTTCACGCTGTTCATCATCTGGCTGTCGCTGACGACCGGGATTCCCGACCGCGAGGACTCGGCCGACTTCTACTGTCTGTTGCTGGGGGCGACGGTCGGCATGGTCATCATGGCGTCGGCCACGCACCTGCTGATGGTCTACATCGGCATCGAGATGGCCAGTCTGCCAAGCTACGCCCTGGCCGGCTATTTGAAGGGACGCCGCCAGTCCAGCGAGGCCGCCTTGAAGTACGTCGTCTACGGCGGCGGAGCGGCCGGGGTCATGCTCTACGGCATCAGCTTGCTGGCCGGCCGCTTCGGTACGGCGTATCTGCCCGATGTCGCCGCCGGTCTGATGTACTCGTTCTCCGCCGGCGCGTCGGGGTTCGATCCGCTCTTGATCCTCGGCACCCTGTTCGTGCTGATCGGTGTGGCGTTCAAGCTGGCGGCGGTGCCGTTCCATTTCTGGTGCCCGGACGTGTTCGAGGGCGCCTCCGCCGAGGTGGCGGCGTATCTGTCGGTCGCTTCCAAGGGCGCCGCCCTGGCGCTGCTCGCGCGCCTGACCCTCATCCTGTGCGGCATCGATCCGATGGTGGAGCGGATCATCGACGGGCACTGGGACACGGTCGTCCGTTACCTCGTGCCGGGCCTGGCGTTCTTCGCCGCCCTGACCGCGACGTTCGGCAATCTCGCCGCCTACTTGCAGACCAACCTGAAACGCCTGCTCGCGTACTCGACCATCGCTCACGCCGGCTACATGATGATGGGCATCGCCGCGATCAAGCCGCTCGCCGGGTCAACCGGCGGCTTCGAGCTGCCCGGCTTGCAGGCGGTGCTTTTCTATCTCATCGCCTATCTGCTGATGAACCTCGGCGCCTTCGCCGTGGTCGCCTTCCTGCGCAATCAGACCGGCTCCGAGGAGCTGAGCGATTATCGCGGCCTGGTGCGGCGTTCGCCGTGGATGGTGGTCACGCTGTCGATCTTCCTGCTCAGTCTGCTCGGCATCCCGCCGCTGGTCGGCTTCACCGCCAAGTTTCAGATCTTCGCGTCGCTGTGGGACGCGAGTCAGGCCTGGTATTTGAAAGGCGATGCGGGCCTGGGCGCGCTACTGTTCGGCTTGCTGGTCGTCGGCGGCGTCAACTCGGTGCTGAGCGCGGTGTACTACGTGAAGGTGATGAAGGTCATGATTCTGGAAGGGCGGGCCGAGGATCTGGAAGGACGCGAGCCGGTGCGGTTGCGCGAGCCGTTGCCGGCCGTCGTGTTCGCGGGGGTCGTCGCCCTGCTGGTCTTCGTTCTCGGCATCCTGTGGGCGCCGCTGGACCGCTACAGCCGCGAAGGCGCCGCGCGCTTCGCCCAGCACAGTGCCGGTTCCGCTCCCGGCCGAGGCAACGACGGTGGGCCGCCGGGAGGAATGCCAGGGGCGAAAGGACAACGACCGTGATCGATCCGCACAGCCAGGGATTGCTCCAGGACATTCTCCGCCGCGAGAGCCGCTCCGTCCTGATGTACGTGGCCGAGGCGTATCCCTGGACCACCGCGGCCGAGGAGAAAGCGCTGACGGACCTGCGGCAGATCATCTCGGCGGAGCGCGAGGCGCTGACCTCGCTCGGCCGGTTCCTTCTGCGGCAGCACATTCCGCTGCCGTATCTGCCGACCTTCCCCTCCAGCTTCACGACGATCAATTTCCTGGCGCTGGACTACGTCCTGCCGCGTCTGATCGACTACGAGCGCCGCGCGATCGCTGAGCTGGAGCGCGATCTGCCCGCGCTGAAGGATTCGGCCGCTCATGCCGAGGTTGAGAAACTGCTGGCCCTCAAGCGCCGTCATTTGCCGCAACTGGAAGCACTGGTTCCCACGCAGACTCCGGCAAGCGTGAGCTGACATGGTCTTGCTCATCGACACGCACGCGCACCTGGACGCCGAGCAGTTCGCCGACGATCTGCCGGCCGTGCTCGAACGTGCCCGCGCTGCCGGCGTCCGCGCCACGATCGCCGTTGCCACGACGGCCCCATCCAGCGCCGTCTGCGTGACGCTGGCCGAGAGCCGTGCCGACGTGTTCGCCACCGTCGGCATTCACCCCAACAACATCATGCAAGCGAGTGCGACCGCCTGGAACGAGGTGCTGACCCTCGTCGAGCACCCGCGCGTTGTCGGCGTCGGCGAGACAGGGCTGGATCGTCACTGGGACGATACGCCGTTCGCGGTGCAGGAGGAGCATTTTGTCCGTCATCTGGAACTGGGCCGGCAGCATAAGCGGGCGGTGGTGATCCACTGCCGCGAGGCCGAGGCCGACATGCTGCGCGTGCTGCGTGCGGAGTTCGATCGCCACGGTCCCATCCGCGGCGTGATGCACTCCTTCGTCGGCGACGCGGCGATGGCCGAGGACTGCCGGGCGATGGGTTTGTATCTGTCGTTCGCCGGAATGTTGACGTATAAGAGTGCCGCCGTCCTGCGCGAGACAGCGGCGAAACAGCCGCTCAACCGCGTGCTGGTGGAGACGGACAGCCCCTATCTGTCGCCGGTGCCGCTGCGCGGCAAACGCAACGAGCCGGCCCATGTCGTTCACACCGCCGTTTGTCTGGCGAACCTGCTGGGAGTCAGCGTCGACGCGCTGGCGGAGCAGACGACGAAGAACGCGGGAGCTCTCTTTGGGATCGAGTAATCGAAGTGTAAAAACCAGCCCGCAGCGCCAGCAAGGGAAACGCCTTGCTGGCGCTGCGGGCTGGTGGGCAAGACTCACAGCGCGACGAGATGCTCGAAGCGCTTGCGGAACTGATCGGGCGTCATGCCGGCGGCGGCGGAGAGGCGGGTCAACCGCTGGGCATTCTCGAAATCGCGGCGCTCCAGGCGGATCATGTAACGCCGAGCGCACTCGTATCCCTCGCCGCTGACGTTCACGCGCCGCGTCTGCATGCGCATCGTCTGCGGGTCGATCATCTGGCTGAACGGCAGCGGCTCCAGGTGGCCCCCGACCAGGCTGATGATCGCTCCGAACCTGCCCGCCTCTTCCGAACGCAGGAACTTCACCGCGCCGTAGCCGAGATCGCGTGTGTACTCGGCGTCGAACGGGATGGGGTCGGCGCAGCGCAACTCGTAGCCCAGATCCTTGTCGATCAGCGTGACCGGCAGACCGATCTCGTCGAGACGCGACGACAGGCGGTCCTTGATCATGCGGCCGAACTCGATCTCGCCGAGACGTAGATGGCCGTGCGGGTCGCGGATGATCTGACCGTAGCGTCCCAGCTGGGCGGTACTCATGCACTCCAACAGGCCGGTTTCGCCGATGGCTTCGAGCAGCCCCTCGGCCAGTACGGCCACACCGTAATCGGCGTGCATGCTCCGCCGCTTGATGATGCTGCCGATAAGGATGTCGCAGACCTCGTCGAGGGTGACGCGGCGGTCGCCGAACTCTTCGGGAATGATGGTCAGCGTCGCGGCGGCGGCCTTGCCGATGCCCAGCGCCAGATGACCGGCCGCCCGCCCCATGCTGACGATGAGATACCAGCGCGATGTCGTCCGCGCATCCTCGGCGAGGTTGCGGATGATGCCGACACCGACTTGCCGGGCCGTCTCGAAGCCGAACGTCGGCGTCGAGCCGGGCAGGGGTAGATCGTTGTCAATGGTCTTGGGCACGTGCGCGACGCGGACGGCCCCATTGGCGCGGGCGTAAACCTGGCTGCCGGAATAGGCGGTGTCGTCGCCGCCTATCGTCACGAGCATGGTGACATTCATGCGCCGGAACACGTCCAGCACATTGCGCATGTCCTGCTCGGATTTGGTGGGGTTGGTGCGCGAGGTGCCGAGAATGGAACCGCCGCGCAAATGGATGGCCTTGACGTCCTCGATGGCCAGTTTGCGATGATGGTCGGCGTCGCCCTTGACCAGCCATTTGAAGCCGTCGCGAAAGCCGACCACTTCGATGCCCTGCTCGACGGCCTCGATGGCCACCGAGCTGATGACGCCATTGATCCCCGGCGCCGGACCGCCGCCGACCAGCAACGCCAATCGGCCGGGAATCGCTGCGGGAGTCATGTCTGTTCCTCACTCGCGGAAAGGACGGACGAATGCTCAGATATTGCTGTCAGTTTATGGCTTCGTCCGCCGTTGACCAATGATTCGACAGGTGCATTTCTCATGTTCTTCATCATTCGACGGACCGATAGGGTGGACCTCCCGCGCCGGTTCACCCTACTCGGAAGTACGTTGCAAGAGCGCTGGTTTTAACGTCCACGCTTGTTTTTTGGCCAGTTCCATCAGCGCCGGCGCTCGGAAGTTCGGAGGGAAGATCACCCAACCCCAGAGCTTCTTCGGATCATCGTCGGCCACGTAGCGCGCCGCGGCCAGCTTCGCCGGCTTGATCTCGATTGTCTCCGGCATCGCCTTGCCGTCGAGCATCGTCCGGGCGACGCGAGCTAGCGCTGCCAGGAACGCCTCCGGCGGCACCGGCCGGCTACCCAGCCACACCACGCCGGGAATGCGTCCGTGCTTGTGTAAGTAGCCGCGAACATCTCGACACGTTCGCTGAAATTGGCTGGCGTCCGTCGCCACCGGCTCGCTGAGCAAAGGCACGCGCCCCGTCGGACCCAGCGGTGTCGCCTTCAGCTCGATGCCGTCGGCAGGGCGCTCTCCGCCTTGAGACGTCACATAATCGGTGAGCAGCGCGAACACATCACTGGTCGAAAGGGTGTAATCCTTGAAGGTCTGGAAACTCACCTCGTCGCCGACCGCTTTGGCGATGGCTCCCAACTCGGCGGACGTGAAGCGCCGGCCGCGCGCCCGATCGCGGTACAATTTCGCCGCCTCCGAGGCGGTGATGAAACGCACTTCCGGGAAGCGTTTGATGAAACGCACGTACTCCTCGAAGACGCGATAGGAGCTGCGCGTCTCCTCCGCCGTCTTGGCCGGCGGCTCCTTCCACTTTTCGCGCGGCGGGTTGTCGCCGCGCGAAAAGTTGACGCCATCCCAAAACTTCTTGTGAACGAACTCGCAGGGGTGATAGAAGATGCTGACCACGCCGCCGCCCTGGTCCAGCAGTTCCTTGCGCGCCTGAGCGAAGCGCTCCTGCGCCTGCGGCAGTTCCTTCGGATTGTTCAGGTCCGCGCGTAGCGTGTACTTCAACTTGTAGAGGTTCAGAACGCCGCAGTAGTGACAGGGCCGATCGTCGAGATTGACGTGGCTGCCGGCGTCGAGATAGACCTTCATCCCCCATCGGTTCATGGCCCCATAACTTTGTGGCCCCCACGAACTGCCCGGCTGGCCGTAGCACGTCGGCGCCTGGCCGAAGATGCGTTCGACGTCGGCGCGGCCTGGACCTTCGCGGCGGTCGAACTCGCGCACGCCCTCGTCCCAACCGAGCTGCGACAGGTACATCGCCGGACTGGGCTGGGTGCTGTGATAATTGGAATGAAAGCCGATCTCGTGCTTTATCAGCGCCGCGATCACGTCGGCGCGCTTGCGGCGTTCCAGCGTGCGCGCTTTCTCGCCGACAACCTTGAAGGTGGCGCGCACGTCTTCGCCGCTGAGAAAATCGGCCAGGCGGAGCGCGGCATCATCGCTGGCGGGCAGAAGATAGTCTTCCGTGTCGAACCAGAGCAGGACGTACACCTTCGCCTTCGGTTCCGCGGCGGACAGCCCCGCGGAGGCCCACAGGAAGACGAGCGCGAGAAGCACCATTCGCCCACAACGACGCGCCGTTCGAGGGTCCATCGTCAAATACCTCCAGAAAAGCGGGTTGCCTAGTCGCATACATAAGCGTACAATTATGTATGGCATCCGCCTGCTCGCGGACGCCCCATTCACCCAGGAGAACCCAGCACATGAAGCACACCAAGCTCAGCGACCCGTCACGAGGCGACGCCGACAGTGACAACTTAGCGTTATCGTATGCGCGGTTCAGCGACCCGTCACAGGGCGACGGTGACTCGGAGGATAGGCAGGCGCGGGACTTCGCCACATTCTGTCATCTACACAAGCTGACGCCCTCGAAAAACATCTTCATCGACCGTGGGCTGTCAGGATACCACGGGCGGCACGTCAAGAGCAAAGGTGACCTGCGGCGGCTGATCGACCTTGCCAAGCGCGGCACGTTCCCGAAGGGCACTGTCATCGTGGTCGAAGCGTGGGATCGGCTCGGTCGAATGCGCCCGGACTTGCAGACCGACCTGGTGATGGAGTTGGTGAGGACCGGCGTGGGCATCGGCGTCTGCAAGCTCAACGACATCTTCCGTGAGGCGGACATCGGCACCCACAAGTGGATCGTCCTGCAAGTGTTCATTCAGATTGCCTATCAAGAGTCTGAGCAAAAGAGCCGACGACTCAAAGAAGCGTGGAAGACGCGGAAGGAGAAGGCACGTAAGGGCGAGCTACAGCCACCCAGGAAGAAGGACGGCCGAGTGACCATGACCCTCAACAGTCGCGGGCCGGCGTGGCTGGAGGAGAAGGACGGCAAGTGGGCAGTCATTCCCGAACGGGTCAAGGTGGTCAAGAGGATCTTTGAACTGGCGCGGAAGGGCTACGGCCACAAGCGCATTGTGCAGACCTTGACCGAAGAGGGCGTGCCCGCGTTCGGCGAGGTGAAGATCAATAAGAACTGCAAACGGTCGCAGTTCAGCGGCAAATGGTGCCGGGCCTATATCTCGTTGATCTTGAACGACAAGCGAGTGCTGGGCGAGCTACCACTGGGCGACGGCGGGTCGATTCCAGGCTATTACCCGGCCGTGATCGGCGGCAACGAGTTCAAGCTGGCGAAGGAGGCCAGTGACGGACGGAAGCGAAAGAACTGGAGGGCGCGGCAGCGGACGCACATAAACCTTTTCCACGGCATTCTGAGTCATGCGGTGGACGGCGAAGGGTTCTGCGTGATCAACCAGCGGACGGCGAAGAACCCGCTGCTCGTGCTGTGCAACACGAAGGGAGTGGATGGGCGAGCGACTTGCGTTACCTTCCCGTATCCGGTGTTCGAGGCGGGCGTGCTGGCTTGTATGCGCGAGGTCAAACCGAGCGATGTGTTCCCAGTCCAGGGCGACGACAGGGTGGAGGAACTGCGCAAGAAGTTCGAGGCAATCACCGGGGAGGTTGACAGTCTCGCCGACGATGTCCGACGGGGCTACAGCCGCACATTGACCCAGGTGCTGCGCGAGAAGGAACTGGAACAGGAGCGGGTGAAAGGGGAACTGGACAGCGCTCGTGCGGAAAGGGCGCACCCGCTGGCGGATAGCTGGGCGTTCATTGTGCATAACGGCATTGCCGAGACGGAGGAAAAGAGGTTGCAGCTGCGGGTGGAGTTGCAGCGGACTGTGCAGCGTATCGACATACTGATCGGCGCTGAGGGGAGGGTGAGGGTTGCGCTGGTGCAGGTTTCGTTTGCCGGCAGCGATTTGAGACGGCACATGGTCGTGTGCTATCGCAGCCCGTCGAGAAACGGCAGCGGCGAGAAACGGGCGGGCTGCGCATTGGCATGGTCGTACAAGGACATTGCCGGCTGGGTGGACAAGCAACGAGACTTGGGGCAGTACCGCAGCGACGAGCGGGTGCGGGCAGGTTACGACCGCTACATTCGTGAGTTGCTGCCGGATGTCGTGGCAGCGATGAAGGGTGACGACAAGGCGAAGAGGAAGCTGGCTGACAGTGAGGGACGGCAGAACGTGGTCAGTTGGACGATTGATTAGGGTCACGGACGACACCGATTCAAACGGCGCTGATTGCAGGTGAGGACGTGGAGAGTAAGGCTTTCGTGTGGAAAGTCATAAAGGCTCGGTAGCTCACGGTGATAGTGCAGGTCTATGATTGCGTCCTGAGAATCAACTGGTCTGACCAGAAGTGGTTTCGTGCCAGAGGGATAGGCAAAAGTGACTGAGTTGCAACGAGTCTGTAGGCAGTGCGGGAGAGATTTTGGCTACGGTGGCTGGTAGAGAGTACGCATAGGGAGGGACATTCCCGAAGGGAGGGAGCGGGGCGTGGGAAACCGTCTGGGATGCCCCTGGGAACGCACCATTTGACGCCTGTGGAGTCCGAACAGGGGAAGACGGGGGACGGGTCACTCGACGGTCGGTTGCAAACGGTGGAAACCGTGTCGGCGAGCGTCGGCGTGGGGATAGGGGCGCATGAAAAAACCGGCGGAGCATTATGGGAAGGCTGCCTATCTCCCCACGAGTGAAGGAACTCACGCTCCGCCGGCAGGATGAATGTACTCGGCGGGAGGGGAGATGCAAGAGGATTCCCCGAAGGGAAAGAAAACGCGGTCGGTGGGCGTATCTGGCTCGGTGGGCGTCTCAGCCAGCTGGCTCGGAAACGAAGAAGTATGACACAAAGGAGGTCGGAGAGAAATCTCCGACCTCCTCCAAGGAAAGAACGCTCCGGTTATCGTTGACTAGGCCATTGTCAGGCGCAGGCGCAAGCGCCGTCCGCTCGCCAATCCAACAAGGGAGATCGCCGCACACGCAAGTACGACGCTGCTGGGTTCGGGCGTGTTGGTGGAAGGTGGTGGTGTCGTGGTCGGAGGCGGCGGAGGCGGAGAAGGCGGAGGAGGCGATGGAGGCGGCGGCGTCCCCCCGCCTGAAACATTGCTGACGCTCACCGTCGCCATTATGTTCTGCTGCGGGCTGGTGGGCGCGGCTAGGTTCGTCGTTGGGATGGTCACAGTGTAGACGTGCCCGTCCAGCGTCAGTGAGTTAGTCGAAGGAGCGAACGAGTTAGTCAGCGTTGAAGTCGTCGCCGACAGCGTGCCGCCGACGGCGCCCGCGAAAGTCAACGTGCCGGAATCGTGCGTGGCGTTGTCGGTGATCGTCACCCCCAGCGAATACTTCGCCGCACTGGGGTCAAAGGTAATCGGCGAGGTTGAGGCAGTTTGCGTCACGTAGGCGATGACAGGAATCGACGTTCCTGCGGTCCCGTTCTTGAAGTCGGTCAGCGTCACGGCAGCCCCACCGCCGGGCGACTGGGCACCAACAGAGACACCGGGAACGCTTGGCGTGGAGGTGTAAGTCCAGTTCATGTAATCGGCGCGGCCATGACCGGCGACAGCCAAGACAACGATCAAGGCCGCTAGGGAGCGCGCCGACGGGAGTTTCATATGCGGGAGTCCTTTCCGAGGCTATTGGGGATTTGCCCTCTGAGTCCGTTGGCAACCGGGGGATCAGCCACCACGGGCGGATAGTATGTCAAGCTCCGAGTCTATGTCAACGCCACCTACACTCTACCGCGCAGCCGTAGCACAAACTGCTGATAATTCGGGTTGACCCGCTGGCTGCTTTCGGACAAACTGCCCTTCCGACATCTGGTTCAAAGCCAGATTGGGCCGGGCGGTCCTTGCAGGAGTCCTCTGCCCGGCCCTTTTCCTTTCCCCACCCCGTCCAAGCACACCGGGAGAGTCAGGCGGCGTCCGTCGGAGGTGGCGACTTCCCTTGCCGTGATGCGATCTTCGCCCGTATACGTGCCAGTCGTCGCGCCGCGGTGGTTGCTGGTCGGTCGCACTCGGCGATGGGAGTCCTGACGTAGTTGTGATAACGGTCGTCGCTGCTCCTGGTGCGCCCGCCGATGATCTGGGCTACGCGCTGAAGCGTGATGTTGGCGAGACGAGGGGCGGGTCGCTAGGCGGTCGGTGGCAGATGGCGGAAACGGTGTCGGCGAGCGTCGGCGTGGGGATAGGGGCGCAGGAAGAAGCCGGCGGGGTGCTCGGCGGAATCCTCCTTCCGCCCTCGCATTTAGAGCACCTCGCCGGCTAATGGTGAGTGTACCGGCTGAGAGGGCGGACACAAGAAGGTTCCGAGCAGAATCACGATAACTTCGCAGAATCACGAGAACTTCACGGCTGCGAGGGTAATCCTTGCGAAGAAGTAACGGTTCCGATGTTGTTTGCGCGAAGTGAGAGGGTTATTGTAAATAACTTCCAAAAGATTCCCGGTACGGGCGTCATCTTGAAATCCTCCAAACCGATGTTCCCTGATGTCTCCCGCTCCCGCCGCGCTCCGCCAGCGGGGCGGCGCCGCCGATCCAGAAGTGAGAAAATCACTCTCGCCCGGCACACGGTTTGCCCTCTCACCATCTTGGCGATTCCAGCACAGGCCGCACGGTTTGATACACACGGGCCGCCGTCTCGTCCCGAACTGCAATCCGGGGTGGGATGAGCGGCCCGTCGTCGTGAGGTCACGGAAGAGGGGGAAGCAAAGGTAGGAGAAGTGAACATGAACGATGATGATCCGCCGATTACCGGCTCGCAGGTCGCGGTAGGGGAGAGCGAAGCGGTCAAGGAAGTTTACAAGCAACTCTGCGGAAGTGCCGTCGGCTGGCGCCCCAGCAAGGAAATCGAGAAGGTTGTGAAGAAACTCGCCAAGAAACTCGGCATCACCGAGCGGTCCGTGATAGACGAGGCGATCCTGGAGATGTGGTTGGTGCATCAGCCGAGGAACCCGTTCGCGCCGGGGGCGAAGAAGAACCAGAAGAAGCGACTATCAAGACGGCGCGACACCGAAAGAGTACAGGAGGCGAAGGACGCATGATGAGCGAAGAAATGGACCCGCTTGAGCGCATCGTGGTTACTGAGCTTGTGTGAGTCGTAGTTACCGAAACCATCCCGATCAACACCCGCATTCTAACGACCACGGGGCACGGTTCCACTATTATACCAGCGGTCTCAGGGCATTCCCGCACGCCTCAGCCCGAATGCTTGAACGATACAGCGCCAAGATAGGCACAGGAACGCCTGGGTGCCCCTGTGTGGCGTCCGCGAGGGCAGGAGTGGGCGTCGAGTCGTATTACGTCAGCGGGCCTACTATGGCGATACCCTCCCGACGACACGCCGCCCGAAGTCACCATCCGCCGGAGTTGGGCGGATTATGAGAAAAGGGCACGCGCCTTGCTGCTAAATAACCAAAACTGCACCAAGACCTCCTCCTAACCTCAAGCACTGCAACGACGCGGTGGCTGTGCAAATGCGGAGCAGCCACATGAGCCAGGAATTGCAGATCGGCGACCGCGTGCGCGTGACAGTCCAGGGCCGGCGGGTCGGGTATGAGCCGGGTGACAAGGGAACCGTGCTGTGGGAACCCAGCCCTTCCTACACCGGGCAACCCTTCTATCTCGTGTCGATGGACAAGGACGGTCCCGGCAACGGCATCACCTTCACAACGGGGCAAATCGAGGCCGACGTGGGAGGCAAGAAAAGGGTGAATGATGACCGCAGGTAAAACGCTGCTGGTCGTGGAAGACGACCGCATCACCCGTGAAGGGTTGGAACTCGTCTTGTGCCGGGAAGGCTGCGACATTATCCAGGCCGCCAACGGGGAAGAGGCGCTCGCCTGCCTGCGTTCCGGTGCACGCCCCGACCTGATCCTGCTGGACATGCTCATGCCCGTCTTGGACGGCTGGCACTTCCTCCAGCAAATTCACGAGGAGGATGCGCCACCCATCCCGATCATGGTCATGACCTCGACTGTTCTGAGTCGCCAGTGGGCGGAGGATCACGGCTGTTGCGGCTTCGTCAAGAAGCCCATCGACCCCGAAGCGCTACTGGGGGAAGTCCGCCGCTGCCTGGCGTAGTCCGCAGCGATAAGTGGTGGCAAATCCTGTGCGGAAGAAGATGATAGCGATGCACCGCGGCGTCCGGTTCATGGCGTGTTCGGATACACGGATCGGCGCCGCGGTCCTCATCCACGACAAGGACGAACGCCATGCACTGCCGCCACTGTGGCGATCCTCTCCTCGACGATGCCCCGCCCTCCGTCACCAGCTGCCGGAGTTGGGCGGATTATGAGAACAGGGCACGCGGCTTGCTACCAAATACCTAAAGGGCAGCACGACCTTTCTCACCTAACCTCAAGCACTGCAACGACGCCGTAGCTGGCCTGTCCTTCGTCCTGCGGTTCTCACTCCCCGCAGGCGAAGGGCAGGCGGAACCCGCTCGGAGTCCGTACCGATGACGCTCGATCCTGAGTACGCGACTAAACTCGGCAGGTGGAGGCAAGCAACCTTACCTGCTTTCTGTAGATGTTCATCCCAGAATAGTGATACGCTTGAGGCGCGCGAAGTTGCCTTTCCCGGACTGGAGGTGGTCGCCTTTCTTTGTTCCTATTGTGGACATGTCGATGTAATGGACCGCTCCCACCTGCCGAAGCCTGAAGAACTAACGTGAGCGAAACCCTGCTCTTTGCCACCGTCGGCACACGGCTACACCGCGCGCCATTGCTGCGAACGGGCGCTCCTACTCCGAACCTGCACAGTGGCGAACAGATGCGTACCAACAAGGGAATCGCCGGTTGCGGCGAGCGGCCCCATCGGCGCCGTCCTCAGCGAGTGAAAGGATACGACGATGACGCGTCTCGACAGAGCCTTCCTCCATGCGATCGTCGAGACGCCCCACGATCCGACGGCGCGGTTGGTGTATGCGGACTGGCTTGAAGAACAGGGCCGCGACGACATGGCGCTGTACTGGCGCGGGGAAGCCTGCATGGGAGTGGTTGGGTTGTTGCATCAGGTGGCCGCCAGGGAAGAGAAGCGTCGCCAGTGGATGCGCGAGCGACAGTGACAATGCCGTTGCCGAGGCGGAGAGCGTTGCGGGAGGTGCCTCACCTTTCTCCCCCGCGATAAAGTTGAACCGCCATCCCGCCGAACGCACCAAACGCACCAGGAACGCTTTGCGGACCCCAGGGAGGACTCATGCCCAAACGCCCCCATCCACCGCCGCTGACCGTGAAGCAGATCCTAACTTGGGCCAAAGCGCACCGAATACGCACCGGACGCTGGCCACACGCCGGGACGGGGCCAATTCGTGATGCGCCGCAAGAGACCTGGCGGGGCGTCAACAGCGCACTGATGAAGGGGCACCGGGGGTTGCCTGGAGGATCGTCCCTGTTCAAATTGCTCAAGGAGCATTGTGGCCATAGTCACGAGAAGGCGCGGCTGACGGTTGGCCAAGTCCTGACCTGGATGGAGTGCCACCGGCGACGCACGGGCCGATGGCCCGTCGCTACTTCGGGTACGGTGCTCGACGCTCCACGCGAGAACTGGCTGACCCTTGATGCGGCCCTTCGCCACGGGAGTCGCGGTCTACCCGCCGGCCTGTCCCTCCGGCACTTGCGTGTGCTTCTGGCGGAGGCAGACCTTGCGTAGAAGATGGCGCAGGTGGAAATGCAGAAGACGGCGGAGCGTCTGGGGGAGGTTCGTCACCCAGCCGGAAGGAACTCACGCTCCGCCGGCAGGATGAATGTACCCGGTGGGAAGGGGGAGGCAAGTAGATTCCGCGAGGGGGGAGCAAGGACGGTCGGCGTGAGACACTCGTAAGCGCCGGCGGGTGGCTTGGAAGCCGCCACCGAACCCGCACCGCCTTCACCCTTCGATTCCATCCCTATCCACAACACCTACGATCGTTGTGGCGATGTCTGGGTGATGTCAGCGGGCGGAAGAATCTTCTTGCATTTTCCTCTCACCCATATAAACTCATTCTTTGCAATCTCTCTTTTGTCAAGGAGAGAGGAAGCAGGCAACGAAGCCTTGGCATGACCACGCGGTCAGCTGGGGCTTTTTTTATTCCCCTGCACGCCTGACGATGGGCGGCTGGGGATAGTTCAAGACGGACCACTTGTTCGGACCGCCCGCCGCGGTCGCCTTCCATGTACCCATTCCCGTGCAGATCAGCCGGCACAAATGCCGCTGCGCGCGGCCCTGACTGGAGTTTGTTTTGCACGGTTTTGTGCAGCACCCCTCCACGGTGCGGGAGCCAACTCGCTGGCGAACGTGTCGCCGGGGCAGTAAGGGAGGGTCGAGCCATGCATACCTGGGCTAGACCCTTGCAAAACGCGGAAAAAGGCGACCCCGCTTTGGCGGATAGACTCGCCTTGAAAGCAGAGAGGCTCCTCTGCGTGGAGGAGCCGAAGAGGTTCGGAGGTTTGACAACTTGTTTTTCTTGTGATCGGGAGGAAATGAGATGTTCACGAAATGGTTTGGAACTCGCACGCTCCGCCAGCCTGCAAAAGCGGAGTGCTTCTTTCGGCCTGAGCTGGAAGCGCTTGAGGATCGCTTGCCGCCGTCCTCCGTCCACGGAATGGGGGGAGACAACGGTAACGGCAACGGTAACGGTAACGGCGGGGGACATGTGAATATACACGAGAATATTCACATTACCAACTCGTTCAACAACGCGACCAACTCGTTCAACGGCTCGACCTTTCTTGCACCGCCTCAGCAGGCGGCGGTTGGAGGTCTCTCCCTTCTCAGTTCCCTCCTCGCCGCGGAACTGGGCAACTCGAATTTGAACACCCTGCTCAACGACGAGATCGCCCTAGCGGTCGATTCATTCCTCGTCATGCAACCAGGGATCATGGCTGTGCCCAGCCTGGTGAGCAGCCTGAAAACGGACATCGGCACGCTGACCAACGCCATCGGCATGAACCCCCTGGAAAACTCGCCGATCGGCCACGCGCTCGGCATGGTGGCGTTCGACGTAACGATGGATGCGTTGGCGGCGGCGCAACCCACGATCTAGGAGGACCGCTGGAAGGCGAAGACAACGACCGGACGCTGCGGTCCCAAAGCTAGAGGCTCAGCGAGGCGAAGATGACGCGCAGGGTGCTACAAAGAAATTAATCCATCTTCTGTGTGAGGGTGGTGATCGGGGCTAACGCATGGCCCTGGCGGCGAGATTGAACATTCTCGCCGGCACATCGGCGCAGCCCACTCTGCGCAAGGCGGTTCTCGCCGGACCTCCTCTCGTTATCCACTGTAACCCGTCAGCCGGTGTCGGCGCCATGAATGGCGGACAATGCCCCTGCTCGTCAGGAAAGCGCGCTGCCCCGGCCGAACCATGATGAGGAGCGGATTTCGATGGAAGCACCTCTCAGCGGGGAGAATGCGCCAGCTTCGTCCGGACTTCACAAGGGAGATGTGGTGCGCGTCACGCGGATGAACCGAATGCCACGCTATCAACCGGGTGACAAGGGCATGATTGTCATGGGGGCGAAGAGAATCGGCGCAGGACGGATTTCCTACCTGGTGGCAATGGACAAGGACAACCCGCCGCGCGTCGTCATCTTCGCCGAGGACGAGATCGAACCGGACAGGTGAGGACGCCCTGCCAGGAGGGGGTGCTTGAACCCGGACTGTCGAGAAGGTCGCAGGGCAAGGGCTTGCAGGGGATGCTAAAAGGAGGGACTGATGGCGGAGTTGCAACTGTCGGGACAGGAGAGGGTGGCAGTAGGCGAAGTGGCCGACCTGCTGCTGGCGTCTGAACTGCTGGCGGACCGACCGGCTTGCCACGATGGGCTGCACATCACCGCCGCTCTGCGCCACTGGCACGCTGGCGGGGAGGGCGAAAGCCTGGCAGAGAGGGTGGCGCACCTCGACCACTTCGAGGGGTTCGGTCTCCTTCAGCGGTGCAAAGGCGTCTGGCTGGACTGGTGGGTTGACACTGGCCCCGACGCCTCCCGCCTCCTCAAACGCATGAAGGCAGGTGATGTGGAGGCCACTCGCTTCTACTTCGCCCTGCTCCGCGCCCACCCGGACCCGGAGGCCCACGCGATCCTGGATCGCTTCGCCGATACGGTGAAGGAGGCGGATGGAGTAGCCCCGGAGTTGAAAGACGACTTCTTGCGCATGCTGGGACTTGGTGGTCGTGCCGAGGGGCAGCAGGTCGGGCTTGAGCCGCGAGTTGAAAACAGGTGACAGCGCGCGTGACCGCTGCCAACGCCCAGTTGATCCCGTGCATGTCAACCCCTGTTGGAAAAGTGTCAACCGTGGCTGACATGCTTCTGCTCGACACTGTCACTCTCCCCATCCCACGGCATTACCACGGACCGGACGCCACGGTGTGGTCACACGTCGGCCTAGATCTCTCTCGCCATGAAGGTGACCCAATTGCCGGGGCCGTCCTTGTCCATCGAAACAAGATAAAAGATTCCCCCGTTGTGGGAGGTGCTCGGCCCCCACAGCACCGTTCCCTTCTCACCCGGCTCGTATCCGATACGTCGGTTCAGGAGCGTCACACGCATGCGGTCGCCCGGTTTCAATTCCGTGGACAAGAACGATCTCTCTTAATGACCTGTGACCTTGAAAGTTTCACCGCTCCCTTTGCAAGCAAGTAGCATACCTTTCTCTCACAACTCGTAACAACTGGCATAATTCGCCAGTAGGACAAGACGACCGGCAAGGAGGGGGAACTTTGAGAAAAAAAGTGCCTCGCGGGCATTTTTCTTGTCCACTTTCGCGCGCCAATTTCGATTGGATAGGTAGGGGGCGTTTCCCTAAACCACTTGGTCCCCCTCTCGTCTCCCCGCCACATTGCGATTCATCTCTCGAAGCCTCCCCACGGCCTGGCATCGCTGTCGGCCAGGCTTCGGGCCGTTGCGTTGCACCGGGGAGAGCAACCCGTAACCCCCGGCAGAGCCAACCTGCCGGCTTGATTAGGAGGCAGAAGTAACATCATGCGCATCCAGACCATTCCCTCTGATTCCGTGGACGTGCTGATCGTCGGGGATAACGCCCACACCCGACATATCCTGCGCCTGCCGCTGGAGCGGTGCGGCTACCGCTGTGTCGAGGCGCGGTACGGCCGCCAGGCGCTGGCCCTGGCACATGCCGAGCCGCCGCGGTGCGTGCTCCTGGATTTGCTCATGCGAGACCTGGACGGTTTCTCCGTGGCCCGTGGGCTGCGTGCCGACCTGCGCACCTTCGGGACGCATATCCATTGCCTGGCGGGACAACCAAGCCGACGTGTCCGAGAGCAAGCGCAGCGGGCTGGCTTCGAGGAGTTCTTGACCAAGCCGGTGGACGGAGACAAGCTGCTGGAAATCGTCGGTCCAGAGATGAAGCGGCAAGACGAGGTGAAGGCGGCGGTGTTATCGGGACTGACGAAGGCACAAGCCGAGGGGGTGTTGGTGTGGCTGGAGAACCACGGCTGCACCGGCTTAATGGTCACGACCGAGCCGAGCGGTTTCGCCGCGCGCTGTGTCTGCCCACCGGGCTTCCGCTTGGACCAGGAGGAAGATGGTTGCCTCCGCTTGGTCCGCATAGGGAGGTGACAAGACTTTTTCTGTACGGCGAATAACGAGAGGACGCAGAGGAAAAAGCCGACTGGTGCATGGAACAGAAGAGAAGCCGGTCGATATGGGCATCATCGACCTCGACCGGCTTCTGCGGAGGAAGCGACAAGCGTGGTCTTCCGGCGCTCTCCTCGTCGTGGGGCGGACGAACCTTGAAGCCAGCGGGGCGCTTCTCCATGTCGTCACCCCCAACGCACGGGAGACACACCCCGCCGGCTCACGAACGAGTGTAGTCGGCGGGAGAGGAGGATCAAGGGAAAACGGGACGGTTCGCGGCGTTTATCAGCTTGCCATCGCCGCTGCATCAAGCTCGATTTCGTTGGCGTTGATAGTGATGCCGGTCCCGGTGGGGCCGTCCTTGTCCAACGTCACAACGTAGAAATGTCCGCCGCTAGGGATGGGATGAGGGCCGCTCAGCACCGTGCCCCTGTCCCCCGGCCAATAATCCGGCTCAAAATCCCGCGTGGTTAAGCGTACACGATCCCCAGTCTTTGGTTGCCTGTTCATGACGTGATTTTCCTTCTCAGCATTGAGAGGGCGACGTGAGGAATATATCAAAGTCAATCGGAGAAGTCTACCAAATTAGTAGCAATTGATGAGCCTGAGACATGGAAAAGCCGGCGGAGCGTCTGGGGGAGATTCGTCACCCAGCCGGAAGGAACTCACGCCCCGCCGGCAGGATGAATGTACCCAGTGCGAGGGAGGAGGCAAGAAGATTCAGCGAAGGGGAAGAAAACGCGGTCGGCGTGAGACACTCGCAAGAGCCGGCAGGCGTTTCGCTGGCCCATTTATCCCAGAGGGGGGACACACGCTGCCGGCTAATGGTGAGTGTAGCCGAGGACGCGGTGGAGGCAAGAAGATTCCGAGCAGAATCATGGACAGCCCTTGTCCGCAATTGCACCCATCTGACACCCGTTAGACACCCGCGCGGAGGTACAACCAGAGGTAACTGGTGTCAGTGAAAATGCAAAAACCCCTGTAAATCCAGGGGTTTTCGTGTCTTTTTGTTGTTAGACGGCTTTGGCGTGATCGGCGCCGGCAACGCCAGCAAGCCCTGGAAAAAGTTCCTCGGTTACTTGCTGGCGCGGCCGCCCAACCTGAATGTGGAGCGAATCATGTCTCGCTTACTTGCTGCTGCCTCCGCCGGGTGCAGGCTTGACACCGCCGGGAGCGGCACCGCCGGGAGCGGGCTTGACACCACCGGGAGGGGGACCACCGGGAGGGGTACTGTTGGGTACGCCCTTGGGACCGCCGGGAGGGGGACCACCGGGTGCGGCACCGCCGGGAGCGGCACTGCCAGGAGGGGGACCACCGGGTGCGGGCTTGGCGCCGCCGGGAGCGGCACCGCCGGGAGCGGAGAGAATCGGCACGATGGCCAGGACGAGGGCCAGCAAGCAGACCACAACCCCGGCCAAGGGGTAATCGCGAGCCCGTTTCCCGAAGCTGCCGACGATCCCGGCCCCGCCCGGAGTGGAGCGATAAATCATTTCATTGCCCTCGTAGTGAGCACGAAGCAGTCCCCAGAGGGCCACCAACACACCGACGCTGCTCAGGATGAGCGAGGCGTAGCCGACAATGGGCAGACACATAATCAGGATCGAGATACAGCCGAGGAACAGGGCGATGATCCCAAAGCGCGCCGACTTTGGGAGCGGCGGATCTTCTGGTTCGAGATCCACAGCGGGCAGGTCAGTCGGGATCTGCTCGTCGGAATCTGTCGAGAGGGGAACCGTTAGGATGGCCTCACAGCGTGGGCAGGTCACACGACGGCCGGCCAAGCGGTCTGGAGGACGGAGCTTCTTGCAACAGGTAGGACAAACAACCTCCGGCATGATGCCACCTCCGAAGGGCGCACTATCCTTGGCGTGGAACCTTCCAAGCGATGGCTCGGAGGCAGTCCCGCCTCCCATGACGGCAAGCGGCCGACGACGCTGTGGCCTGGGCTTTGGGGCCGTGACGAACCGGTTTCCCGGTAGGGAAAAACACACGAGGCTGGCGGCCGACACAGGCCGTGGGTCTCGTGTGTTTGAAGGGAGGATACTTTACAGGGCCTTCTTACCGTTAAATCCTCCCATGCCCTTGCCGGCAAAGCCCATCATGCCGCCGCCCATGTTCATGCCGCCCTGCATACCCATCATTCCACCAGCCATGCCCATCATGCCGCCGCCCATACCCATCATGCCGCCACCGCCCATGCCCATCATACCGCCCATCATGGTTCCGCCCATCATGCTCATGCCGCCCATGCCCATCATGCCGCCCTGCATACCCATCATTCCACCGCCCATGCCCATCATGCCGCCACGCATTCCCATTCCGCCCATGCCCATTCCGCCCATGCCGCCACCCATGCCCATCATGCCGCCCATGCTGGTTGTGCCGGCCATCATCAGCATCATGCGGGCCTGCTGGATCGACGGCTGCATCATTTGCTGGCTCTGCTGCACCAACGGAGCGATGGGCAGACGTTGGGCCCGCGAGGGGCTGGGCCGCAACAGAAACGCGAGCACAAGAGACAAGGCCAGAATGTAACCCGCCTTCGCAATGCGTGTGAAGGAGATCATGACCGCTCCTTTCGACCTCGGTAGAAGCCCGGACGCGACAGAACGACGGGCAGACCGTGGTCGGCGATGAAAGAGACTTCCATGCCGCCTTGGCATAGGGGGACTGTTTGGGCGTTGAAAAGTGGTTATCCGCCCGACGAGGGCTTGTGGTTTTTTTACTCGTACTTTTTAAGCTTGTCCAGAGATTCGAGCAAGAAATCTGAAGAAAAGATCATTCGTGACCTGGACGAGACGGTTTCATTTCGACGCGACGCGGGCGAGCAGGCCGCGTGTTTTCAGCCAAGCGACCAGCTGATCCGGCCACACGCCAGCGGATTCGGACTCCCAAGGTGCCTCCGCTTCTGTCCTCCCTTCCCCGCCGTACCCGCATTACCTTCTCTCCGTGGCCCGTAGACTCCTCCCCAGCCGGCGGGCCAGCTGCGGAGACCCCGTGCTCTTGGGGGTGGCGCTGGCGCTGAGCGAACTACCGCTGGAACTGAGCGACCGGCACACCTTGGGGCGGCGCATCCACGTGGGGATGGACAAGGACGGTCCCGGCCGTACCGCCATTATCTTCGGGGCCGACGAGATCGAGGCCGACGCCTGACCTCACCGCGCCACCTACCCCACCATCAGTCGTTGGAAGGCGGACCGCAAGGCATCCTGTGCCTCCGGGGTCCGCTCCAGCCAGAGAAGAAAGCGGACCACTGGCTCGGTGGTCCGGTTGATGGGGGCTTCGCCCGCCAACTGGACGTGATCGAACGCGAAGTCCGTCACGAGACGGTCGATCATCTCCTGCAACAGTCCCACAACGTCCAATCCCTCGACGCGGGAGACTCTCCGCGATGGTGGAACATGGTGCTGGTTCATCGGGAAACCCTCCTCGGAAAACAACCACTTTGCCCGTCCCGCGCGCGGAGGCGTTGTGGATGGCAGCGAGGAAGAAGCCGGCGATGGCAGGGATGGTTTGCAGACCCAAGGGGAGCCGTGCGCGCCGCCGGCTGACGTGTGAGGGTAACAGCCGCCGGAGTGGCTCTATCCGCCCATTTCACCCTCATCGAAGGATGCAACCGCCACCGCCGGCTGACGGCGAGTGTATCCGGCAGGAGGGAGGACACAAGAAGGTTCCAAGCAGAATCACCATAACTTCGCAGAATCACGATAACTTCACGGCTGCGAGGGCGCAGAGAAAAGCCGGCGGAGCGCTACGCGGAGAAGCCGCACACCCTCTGACGCCGGGGTCGAGGATGACATCGTTTGCATGAGAACATGATTTACGCTCCTCTCGTCAACGTACTTCGCTGGCGTCAACAACGGCCAGCGGCAGATACCAGTATTCGTTCGTCTTTCGTGTTTGCAAACTACCAATACTATCCACCTTCAGCAGACCGTCCTTGACCAATAGTTGCAGCACCTTCCCTCCCGTCCGTGGCGACTTGCAGCCCAAGATGTAGGCAGCTTCGCGGACACCGAGATACTTGATGGGCTTTCGTGGGTTTTGCCGTTGCAGCAGTGAACAGACCTGGACGAGTAGTTGGACCTTCTCAGGATGGTAGGTTGCGATAGGCGGCACCGGCTCGTTCGCGGCAGCGGTGATAGTATCGTCCCAACTACGACCGGCAGGATGGTGGATGTTATCGTAGGCGCGGAGGAACTCCGACCAGCAATACACCTCGTCCCGCGTCTGGACTACATGACGGGCTTTCTTCCACCAGCGGTCAAAGATGGTCTTGAGTTGTCCACGGGTCCACTTGTCCAAGATTCCTTTGATAGCTCTGGCGAGTGCAAATTCCAATCCGTTACGGACCCGGATGGTTTTTGGTTGACATTTGTTTATCGCCTCGCGGACTTTTTGCCGTAACTCCTTCGGGATAGCAGTGTTGTCAATAATAACGGAGTCAGTAGGGTGGTAAACACTGTCCTCCCTGCCCTCCCTGCCCACACTGCCCTCTCTAGTCGTCTCGCTCGCTTCGCCCCCAGGCAACCGCCCACCGACCGCCGACACGACTGGCAATGCGAAGGGGGGATTGCCAGTTAGGGAGAGGATATGGGCTATGGCCTCGCGTCCAGACAGCCAACGTCCCTCCGCGTAGACGCGGGAGCGATGGTTGGCCGTATGGTGGCGTCCAGGCAGGCGCAGCCAGTTGCCGAGCCTCTCAGGCGTAGTGCGAACATCGGCCGTCTTCGGGAAGGTTTCGGGCGGGGTGGAGAGTCCAAGCGCTTCCCAGTCGGACGTAAGGTCGCGAAGGTAGTGGTAGACATGAGCGGCGTCAACTTTCTCTCTGAAGAAAAACCACAGGTGGAACCCACCCTTGCCGTCCGAGTCAACGGGCAGGGCATAAACGTCTCCCTCGCCCGCCTGACGCTGCCAATGGAGAACGGCCTGTTCGTTGACGGCGGCATCCTCGCCGCCGTGAGCGTCGATGTCGATGGCACCGAACAGGGTCAGGTTGTTCTCGTCCGCCGCATGGAGGCCGATAATATGGTTGGTCGCGGTTGCTCGGAAGTGTTGGAGGATCTTGGCGCGGGTCAGATCCTTCGGAGTCCAACGCGAACCGAGCCGACGGCCGTTCTTCTTCGTCGCCGCTCGTATCTGTTCCTTGGAGCGGTGGCTGCCGAAGCGGTCGGTACGATTGACGAGGTGTTGCTCGGTCCAGTCGGCCAATTCCTCCGCTCGTTCGGCCCAGGTATCCGCCGGGTCCGCATTTTGTTCTCTGCGGACCCAGACAGTACCCATACAATGGGAAGTAGGCTTGGACATTTCGATTCTCCTTTGAATCGGGGTAAAGGGGCACCGTAGCGGGTGTCCCTTTACCGTTATCAGTTACGAAGACAGTCACGATAACAATGCTTCCCTCGCGCCGTTCGGCTGCGCTGCCGGGCGCGTCGCTGGCAGATCCACGCCAGGGTCGGTCCTTCCGGGACAATCTGCTCCACGTTGGATGCCCACAGGATGCCGAGGGCGTCGCGCACAATCGAATTGAACTCGTTGTCCTTGGCGTCGGGGTAGAGTTCCTCAATGCGGCACATGCCGATGTTCGACATGAAAACCAGGTCGCCCACCGCGACGCGTTTCTTTCTCTGCTTGGCCTTCTTCAAGGTCGTCGTCTCCCTTTGGCGTTGTTCTGGGGCGGGTAAGGTCCGCCTACCAACGATTATCGCCGAGGTGAAACATCAATCGTCCCAGCCCTCCTCTTAGGTGTTGGCACCGAATCGTCTACTGGCATCAACCGCAGGTGAAAATACTCGGCCAGCACGTTGGCCGTCCGTAATGTCAAGTCCGCCTGGCCGCGCGCGAACGCATAAAGGTTCGGCGACGACAGGCGCGTCTCGCGTGCCAGCGTACCAATGCGGATGCCGCTGGCGCGAATAGCTTCGCGTAGTGTTTCATCCAAAGCCATCTTACACCTATCTACTAGCGATTGGGTTTAACTTTCCCTTCAAGAGTAGAATACACATATTTGACGGGTTACGTCAAACCGACAGGCGCGGAAAGTTCCTTCGGGCGAAAGCTTTTCCCGTCTACTTTCCCCTGCGGCGGGGGCAGACAGTCGGGATTGCCATTTCCTGCGTCTGTGTGCTCCTGTGTGGCGTTGGGAACGAATAGACGGTCTGTCCGGTCGATTTACGGAAGTGTGCGACGGTGGGGCGTAATTGAGTTGCGAGTGTATATTGGTTCCGGGGTTGTTGGGTCGTGGACGCCATGCTCGGTAACTCGTGAGAAGGCCGCATCAAGGGGCCGGCACGGTCGGCAGGCGCGGCGCTTAACACGGTCGAGGTCGATGGCCGCTACCAAGTGAACGTCGAATGCCTGCCAATTCAAGAGTCGAAAACTGAGCACATCAGCGAGTAACTTACGTCCACTATAACCACATTGGCCGCCCCCGCTCGCCATCCCTAAAGCGGCGGGGACGGAACCGGAGCTTGATGGTCCCAGGCCGCACGAAAAGGAAAGACCCGATCCCTCTCGCAAAGGGACCGGGGTAGATGTGACTGCTGGCTTGGGGGTGTGGTTCGCCGGAAAAGGTATGGTACCACCTTCTGCCCCTCGGTGAACAGCGGGCGTCCGCATTCCTTGCGGGGATGTAATCCTTCCGCCCTTGCTCGCGTGAATCGAGCGGGTTACGTTGGAAAGTGTTCGGTGATTGGGCGACGCCGAACACATGGGGCCGGCTCCTTGGAGGAGCCGGCCCTTTTTTGTTAAGCGGCTGCCGGGCGTTAGCCTTCACCCCGCCGGCCCGCCGCTCGGTCAAGGAAAATCACCGACGGCGGCACGTTTTGCCGGTGCCGATCCAGTTCGCGGCACAGGCGCCTGCCGCTGTTGACTGACGCTGGGAGGGAGTGCGGTTGCCGGATCGTTTTCGGCTTGCGCTGCCACGCAGCCCAGCACCTCGCCTCTCTCTACATTTCCAGGCATTTTCAACCAAGAACCCCGCCGTGATTGGTGGGGTTCTTCGTGCGCCGAGTCACTCGCGCGAATTTTCGTGGGGCAGGTCACACTCAAATCCATAATAGAGACGGGCTGGAACACGAACCGTTTTTGGAGGGCACGAATGAGCGCGACGACAGCAGCGACGAAGACCGACCGCGACGGGAAAGTAAAGCGGATACACTGGCGACCAGTACCGCAGGAGGTGATCGACGAGCAGTATGCAGAACACATGGCGATGCTGGCGCTGGGGGTCTCCGATGAGCCGGTGCCTGGCGAGGAACCGTTCCACCACATCTGGCGACGGATGCGTGAGAAAGCGAGAGCGAAAAGGGCGGCGCTGGCGAACGGCACGGCGCAGGTGGAGATTACGACACCGTACAAGGACATCCTCCCGCCTCTAAGTGAGGAGCGGCAGGAGGCACTCAGAGCAATCTACGACGCGGAGGGACGGTTCCGCGATCATGGCACACGAACCGAGGACGGGCGACTTCTCGACGGTCACGCCAGGCGCGAGATCGACCCGTCCCTAGCACTGGAGATTTTGCCAAACACCAAAGACTGGACAGACGAGCGCTGCATTGCATGGATTATTCGCAATGACGAGGCCAGGCGGCACCTGTCGCCAGAGCAGGCGGGCGAACTCCGCAAGAAAATGATTGCCAACGCCAGGGCCCTTCGCCTGCAAGACGAGCACACCTACACGCTGGAGGTGCTGGCGGGCATTGTTGGACGGCACGTTTCGACTGTCTCGCGCTGGTTCGCCGTGGACACAAACGGAACTAATTTGCAACCGCAAAATAGTTCCAGGCAAGACGCACGGATCAAACTCCGTCCCGAACACTACGACGAGATCCACTATCGGGTCGTGGAGGAGAAGCAACCCGTGAGGAAAGTCGCGGCTGACTTCCACATCAGCGAGAAGCACGTCGGCAACGTCGTCAAGAAGGTGGCTGATCAGAAGGCAGCCAGCGACGAAATCGCGAAGGTCGCGGGACAGGTGAACATGGAGAACCTTGGTGTCTTGGAAGGTGACATGCGCGAGAAGGGCAAGTTGATTCCCAACAACTCCGTGCAACTGATTTTCACCGATCCGCCCTATCAGGAGTGCGATATACCACTCTACGGCGATCTCGCCGAGTTCGCTGCACGAGCGCTCATACCTGGAGGAATCTGTTTAGCCCTGTGCGGCAAACCGTTTCTCGACAGGATTATCGCGTACATGACACCCCATCTCTCGTGGAAGTACCTGTGGGAGATACAACACTCAGGAGGGATGGGATACTATCACGCCCTCCGTGTTTACAATGCCTGCAAAGCGGTGGTAATGTTTGTCAAACCGCCGCTAAAAGTCTGGTGGAAGAAGATGCCTGATTTGATTAAAGGCGAAGGGCCGGAAAAGCATTTGCACAAGTGGCAACAAGGATTGGGCGAGTCGCGGCGCTTCATCGAAAACTTCTCGCACCCCGACAAGCCGGTAGTCGATCCGTTCCTCGGTTCGGGAACCTACGGCGTGGCGGCGCGGCAGCTTGGCCGCAAGTTCATCGGTATCGAGATAGTGCCAGAGACAGCCAAGAAAGCGGCGGCACGAATCCAGTTGGAAGGTGTCGCGGGTTGGGATGCGGAAGAAGCTGACGTGGGATAGCACCAACTACTTTTGAACGGTCGCGCTGCGTGAGTGGAGATAATATAATTGGCGACGTTGGTAGCGGTATCAAACGTCGCAACCTGCGGAAGCATTCCGACCGTCTGTCTGTCCACTCCCTACCGTGGCAGGCAGACGGTCGTTTTAGTCTCTTGAAGGAGAAACGATGAGTGGACGAGACCTCTATATCACCGATTGGCTACAGACCGACAGGATTTGCAAAGGCGCCAAGGCCGGCGACAGAATCCACGTACCGTCTGAGACAGCGGCCAGCATGGCGCTGCATACACTAGAGACCCTAGGCACCGAAGGGGTTGAAGTCATTGTGGACGACGAGTTTCGTAAAGAGTTCCGTTAAGGAGCAGACGTGACTAAACGCTGGGACTATCCCGACGGCAGCCTCTACCTGGGTGACTGCCGTAAGGTAATGAAGTCATTGTCTGAACACTCTGTGGATCTCGTCTTCGGCAGCCCACCATACCAACAAGCCAGAGACTATCTGGAAGATGGTGAGGACTTGGGTATTGCCCGTGATACCGACGAATGGGTGGCCTGGATGGTTCGGGTGTTCAAATCCAGCTTGCGCGTCAGCAAGGGCTTGGTGGCGTTCGTCGTCGGGCACGGCAAGGGGGCGCGAAGCTGGTCGGCCGCACCAGCCCTCCTCTGTGCCGACCTCTACCGGGCTGGTATCAACCTGCGCTCACCAGTTTGGTACAAGCGGGTGGGGAGTCCTGGTGCGGGCGGAGACGACTGGCTGCGCCCCGACCTGGAGTGGATAATCTGCGCCGCCAACGACGACAAGGAACTACCGTGGAGCGATAACACCGCCTGCGGACATCCGCCCAAGTATGGGAGAGGTGGAGCCATGTCTCGTCGTTTGAAAGACGGCAGGCGAGTGGATGGTCGCCCTGTCGAGTTGCGCAGGTTCGTTAAGGCTAACCCCGGCAATGTGATAGACGTGGGTGCGGTCGGAGGAGGCCGTTTGGGAGCGCACATGGCGCACGAGAACGAGGCACCGTTCCCGGAGCGGTTGCCGGACTTCTTTATCCGTTCCTTCTGTCCACCAGGAGGAACGGTGCTAGACCCCTTCGGGGGCAGCGGCACAACACTTGCCTGTGCCATCAAGCGGAAGCGCAAGTTTATCTCCATCGACCTGCGTGAGAGTCAAGTACAACTCATGCGCAGGCGAGTGAAGATTGCACGTTCGGATGTTGGCATGGGGCTGTGAGGTTGCTATGCTGACGGTGGGTTGAGTCCGACTGCATTGACCACGCAGACAACACCGTTTGCTCCGCCCCCAATCCTTTCCAATCCCCTCCCACATCGCACCATTTGCCCCTCAGTGCCCTCCAGGCGGCCGGGAAGGTCACTTGCAGGTCTCGCCACCAGAAATGCCGAGGTCATCGCCCCCCCGGATGATGAACTGGCACTCGCTCGTGTTCCGCGACCTCGACCCGCAGGAGGTGAGCGGACAGTGGACGGAGGAACTGTCATCCAGCCTGTTCAGCCGTGAACAAGCCAACAAGCTGTCGCACTGGCTGAATCAACCGGACTGGAACTCGCTCTGTGCCTGGCGCTGCCTTGTGATCGTCACAGACGGCGGCGCGGACGACCGGCGTGGTCTGTCGGTGGCGTTTGCCATCGCGGACGCGCTGCGCATCGACCGCTCGGCGGTGATTCAGCATGGTGTCGAGAAGGACGATGACGTGCTCGACGAGGACGCCAGTGAGCCGCCCAACGAGCACATCTACAAAACCACCAAGTCCGCCCGTTACGCGGTGATCGCCTAGCGGCTCTATTCCCAGAAAAGAACACCATTATCCACTGAACCTGACAGTCTATCGCCGTCGCCGTCCGTGTCAGCGGGGTTCGGCGGCGAACGAGTTCCGTGCCTGAAAGCGACCCGCGAGGGGCGCTTTTTCCTTGACGGCTGCGCACGATTGCGGATAGTGAAGGGGAGCCTTGCTGGACCGACCGGGAGAAGCGGAATAGAGCAATCAGTGCCATCGCCTCTTCGCGGAGAGGTAGACTCTACTCTCAGGATCGAAGTCGAGGTTCGAGAAGGCGTCCATCTGGGAAAGGTCGGCTTATAGCTTTTTCCTGGCTTCATCGGCCCGTTTCCGTATACCCTCGGCCTCATCGGACATCCCACAAACGGCGTAACCGCGTATCGCGGCTTCAAAGCAAGCAATCGCACCAATTAACAAGGATTTCTCCTTCGTGATAGCGGATAACTTCTCCAAAGCCTCCCCCAGATTAGACTGAGTCTCGGCCCATCCGGTCGGGAATTCGGTCTCGGTGCGGACGTGCAGCGCGTCCTCATAGCAAGCGATGGCCTTCTTCAGATTCGAGGTTCGGTCCCCCATCGGCAGATCCGCGTAAGCAAATCCCAGGTTGGTCTGGGTGTTGGCCCATTCTGCCGGGAAGTCGGTCTTGGTGAAGACACGCAAGGCGTCCTCATAGCAGGCGATGGCCTTAATCAGATTCGTGGCTTGCCCCCTATCTGGTAGCCGCTGGTAGGCATACCCCAGATTGTTCTGGATCTTGGCCCATTCTGCCGGGAATTCGGCCTCGGTGCGGACACGCAGAGAGGCCGAATAGCAGGCGATGGCCTTCTTCAGATTCGAGGTTCGGTCCCCCGTCGGCAGCTTCGTGTAGGTATTCCCCAGATTGTACTGGATCTTGGCCCATTCTGCCGGGAAGTCGGTCTCGGTGAAGACACGCAGAGAGGCCGCATAGCAGGCGATGGCCTTCCACAGATTCGTGGCCCGATCCCCCGTCGGCAGCTTCATGTAGGCGTTCCCCAGATTGTTCTGTGTCTTAGCCCACTCCGCCGGGAAGTCGCTCTCGGTGTAGACCCGCAGACCGACCTCGTAACAAGCGATCGCCCGGTGCAGGTTCTCTCTCTGAGAACCCAAGGTCGCCCGCCTTAATTCTACTCCTAGACAAAGGAGTTGGGCTGCGGTTTCAGGCGAAGCCGATTCTTTTACTTCCAGTCTCGTAGGTTCCCACCAGTCGAGCAGTTTATAGTGGTCGGCCATGCGTCGGGCATCAAAGCACGTATCGACGAGGGCATTCCATGCCTCCAGAGCTTCCTTCGGTTGCAGAGCATACTGGTGATACCAGGCCAAGGCGGCGCAGTCGTCGATGTCGCCCCTGTGGCGCCGCCGCCAGTGATCTTGCCAGAATTGGTGATCGGTTGCCGCCTGGTCGGGATACGCCTCGGTCAACGCCTCCCGCATGCGGTAATGCAGGGTCCACCAACCCGGCTCATCTGCCTCGCGGACAAAACTAAAACCACCTAAATACCGCCAGGCGGCGTCCTGATTCACGTCGCGGTTCGCAGAAAAGGCGGCACGCGCGGCCGTTTCGTCGAAACGCGGAGTCAATGCCAGGCGCCGCACCCAGATTTCGTATGCCGGACCAGCCAGCGACTTCAGGAATCGGTCGGCCAAGCGGGTCACGTCACCGGGCGCCATGTCGAAGCTGGAGGGGTCAGCGCCGGGTTCGTTGCGAAGGGTGTCTGCGCACAGGCCGAGACTGAAGGGGTGGTATCCGGCATCGCCTCCTGTCACGGCCGTTTCCGTATCCACCGAGACGCGCAACACCGCTTGCTGCATGGTCGGATCGGTGATGCCGCAGTGCTGGAGGAAGAGGCGTGAATCGCGCTCTGAAAGGCCGCCAACGAGGTGCTGTTCCAAACAGCGGCGTTCGCGGTATTCGGGGTCGGCATCGTCCCATGTCAGCCGGTCGCGCCCGGCCAAAACCAGCAGGACGGGGGAGTCGCTACGGTGCAGGTCGCGAAGCCACTGCTCGCGCTGATGGATCTGGGCCTCGCCGAGAAGGCCGATCCGGAGCGCCTCGGCGGTGTCCAGGAAGAGAACCCCCCGGCAGGCCCGTCCCGGTCGCGCCGGCAAGTTCTCCGCCAGATCCAGAAGAAACCGCTCCACCAACTGAGGATAGATTTCCTGCGCTGATAACGCGCGCAGGCGAAGGAAGTCCTCTTGATTCGTCTTTTCCGCGAGCCACCGTTCCAGCTTGCTCCCCTTGAATGTCTCGCCCACCTTGGCAGCCAGCTTCTTGGTGAAAAACCCCACTAAGGGCAAGCCGGTCGCCGCGCCTGCGGCCAGTTCGGCAAGCGTCTCCGTGGCGATACCGGCCAACCCCTTGTCCTTGAGGAGCGGCTCCTCCTTGACGCCCTCGTGAAACCGCAGCCAACTGTAGGCCAGATCGAAGCGCGGGCACACGACCGAAGCCAACTGTCGCCGCAACTCCGCCAGCGCCCGCGAATAGTCGGTGTGGTACGAAGCGCCGCCGGACTGCGGATCGAAGTCGAGCAAGGCCGACGGGATTTCCGACGGCAGATCGGCGCGGAGGCGGCGCAGCAGCCAGGACTTGCCGGTGCCGCCGACGCCGTAGAACATGACGACCGGCAGTGGCTGTCCCGACGGCAGGGCGAGGAGACGGCTCAGGACTTGCCGTTCCTCTTCCCGGTTGGTGAAGTGGCGCAGTTCCTGGCTGGGTAGAGAGCCAGAGCTGAGCAGACGAGGCATAAAAGCTCCCCCCGCTTGGCGGGCACGAGCGGCGGTGACGGCTGAACCGACAAGTCTACCCACCCCGCCCAGCCGCACGCCAGCGGATTCGGGCGATGCCTCCGTCGTCATGGGTCGAGCGCCGGGTAACGGCAGCCGGTTCGGCGGCGAACGAGTTCCGTGCCTGAAAGCGCCAAAGCGCCCGCGAAAGATGTTTTTTTCTTGACGGCTGCACACCATTGCGGATAATTAAAAACTCTGTACGGGCAGTGATGCGACGGGCGAAACCGTCCCACCGAAGGACTGTCCGTCGGTGATGGTCCCTGATAGAGACCGTCTCCAACCAAGGAGGCTCCGCAATGTTGCGATTCCTCAAGGGCATCTTCTATCGTTCCCGACCGAGGCCCACAAAGACCCTCTCCTGGAAGCCAACCCTCGAAGTCCTCGAAGACAGAACGCTCCTGAGTGGGGTAGGCTTCATCCCCGGCGACCTGTACGTCAGCGCCCGCACGGCAGCTGTACAAGTCACCGGCTCCGGCGACATCTCCGTAGGACAAGTGGCCCCGAACGGCTCTGTTACCCCCCTTGTGTCAGGTGTGGACCTAGTGGGCTTAGCTTTCAGCCCCAGCGGAAATCTGTATGTTGCCAGCCCTGTTAGCGGCCAAATCTTCCAAGTCGATTCTCAGGGCAATCTTACCTTGTTCGCCACCTTGCCCGCCACGTATTTGGCAGGTATTACCCGTATGACCTTTGACACCAGCGGCAACCTGTACATCGGAGACTGGTACGACAACAGCATCTACGAAATTACCCCTGGTGGGGTGGTTTCCATCTTCGCGACTGGGATCGAAACCCCCGACGGCTTGGCGTTTGACCATAGCGGCAACCTGTACGTCTCCAGCGAGCAAGGTAACTATGTTGACAAGATTACGTCCAATGGCGTTGTGTCCAGCTTCGCAACCGGGTTCAACGTCCCTGTAGGGTTGGCGTTTGACGGCAGTGGCAATCTGTACGTCACCAACAGTACCTACCAAAACGATACAAGCGGCTCCGTTTCCAAAATAACTCCTGATGGTGTTGTTTCCACCTTCGCAACCGGGTTCAATCATCCTCAAGGACTGGCATTTGACAGTAGCGGAAACCTCTACGTTGCCGAATACTATAGCGGAACCATCAGCAGGGTCGGACCAAATGGCGGCACGGCTACCCTCTTTGCTACGGGATTTGCTGGTACTGAATCCATCGCCTTCGCTCCTACCACCTCCACCGCCACCACGACCACTCTGACTTCCGACCACCCCGAGGGTTCGGTGTACGGCCAGCCCGTCACCTTCACTGCCAACGTCACCGCCCCAGTCGGGACTCCGACCGGCTCCGTAGACTTCTTCGACACGACGACGAACACCGACCTGGGGACCGTCCCCCTCCCTGCGGCCTCCACCTACGATGCCACCGCCGACTTCGAGGCGGGTTGGGCCGCAGGCACCAACCCCAACGGCGTCTGGAGCTACGGCTGGACCCCAGACCTCGGCGGCCCACTCACCCTGTTCACCCGCCACTATATCCCGCCCGTCAACAACAACCTGGAGCTTATGTGGGACGACCCGAACGAAAGTTCCGGTGCCACGCCCAGCGTCGCCCTCAACTCCGGAGGCGACTTCAACAACGGCAACGTCACCTTCCAGGCCGGCGCTCTGATCCTGCACCCGAACGGCCCTAGCGGACACGACTACACCCACGTCATCTTCACCGCGCCCGCCGCCGGATCTTACTCCCTGGCGGGGGACTTCTTCGCCCAGCAGAATGGCATTGACGTGGACGTGCATGTGCTGGTCAACGGCGTCTCGGTCTTCGACAGCACGATCACCACCAACGGCGTCTCCCGACCGTTCTCGGGGACGTTCGCGCTGGCGGCCGGCGACGTGATTGACTTTACCGTGGGGCCAAACGGGGACTTCATCCCGCACGCCGGGAACACGGGGCTGCAAGCGACCATCACCTCCATCCCCCAGGGCGCGGTGCTGGTCACTTCCTCCCTCGGAGCGGGCACTCACAACATCACGGCCGCTTACACCAGCGACAGTTCGGGTTTCCTCAACAGCGCTACCACATCACCTCTGGCTCAGGCCGTGTCCCCCGCCCCGCTGACGGTCACCGCCGCCGACGCTACCCGGACCTACGGCTCCCTGAACCCGACCTTCACCGGCACAATTGTCGGCATCCAGAACAACGACGCCATCAGCGCCACCTACGCCACGACCGCCACCCCGACCAGCAACGCGGGCAGCTACGCCGTCGTCCCGACCCTGCTCGACCCGACCAACCGGCTGGGCAACTATAGCGTCACGGTCCAGAACGGAACCCTGAGCATCACCGCGAAGCCCCTTACGGTCGATGCCACGACGCAGGGGACGATCAACATCGCCAAAGCCGGTACGATCTCCTTTGCCCTCCAGGTCACTGCCGGGTTGGTCGCCAGCAACAACAACGTCGCCGCGCTGTTCAACGGCGCTACCTTCACCATCACGGTGGGCGACACCCAGTACAGCTTGACCGCGACGGCGACGGTCGCCCTGAATGGCACGATTAACTTGAGTGTGCAGATGAGCCAGGGACTGCAAAATGCCCTGCTTACCGCCCTGAGCGAAGGCACCACCGTTGACTTTAGCCTGTCCGCATTGTCGAACGATGGCGACTATAGCATCGCTGCCGATGCGATTTCGAGGCTGACTAACCACGGCAAGTAGAAGTTCGCGGTCGTATAACAGCCACGCAATCTTCGACAGAACCCACAAGCCACAGACATCCGGGTCTGTGGCTCGACATGGAGCCTGAAATATGGTACCTCATACGCCACTACTCAGCTGGACTCAACTTTC
>DATBGU010000193.1:0-16642 GCA_036557825.1 Gemmataceae bacterium | reverse complement strand
CTCGGGGCGCTGACGCGACCCCGCTCGCCGCTTCCAGAGCAAGCGCTTACTTCTTCTTGGCCTGGCCGATCTGGTTGGCGTACTCGATCAGCTTCGCCTTCATGGACAGCCGCAGTTTTAGCGCCTTGCCGCCCTCCAGAGTAACACGGAGACGATCGCTGTCCTTGTCGTCGCCAAAGACCTTGCGCGCGATTTCGGGGGCGTCCTTGTCTTCGGCTAACGGCGCCAGCCGGGCCACGGCCACTTGCAGCTCCATCACCTTGCCCGTCGTCGGAGCGACTGCCAGGGCTTCCTTGAGGGTGCCGAGTCCCTTGGCGCCGGCGGCGAAGAGCAGAGCGTTGTCGCGGAAGGCGAGGTACAAGGGATTGTCGCCGAAGGCGCGGCGGACGTCGGCATCCACTTTCTTCAGCGTGACGCGGTGGATGCCGACCGAACCCACCTTCTCGACGTCGAACTTGACGTCCGCCTTGGGGTCCTTCGCCAACGTCTCGCGGAAGGTCTTCTCCAGCTTGGCGCCGTCCTTGACCTTGACGCCGCTCACGAGGGCGTACAGCCCATCGCTGCCGGGGCCTTGCAGGTTGAACGCCACGTCCAACTCGGCCGCCTTGAGCGTGGGCATGATCGCCTCGAACACCGTGTTCAACACCTCGCGCTCGCCCTCGTCCTTCGCCTTGGCCAGGGCTTGCTTCTCTCCGTCCTTGAGCACCGGCCCGAGCAGTTCGCGCAGTTTCTCCGGCAGGCTGACGTTTAACTCGCCGTTCATGGCCGCGTCCTTTTTGAGCAGCCCCGCCGTGATGCTCTTGACCTGCCCCAGGTCGCGAATGGTCGTGGCCATCGCGGAGCCGGCCTTGCCCTCCACGCTCGCCGTCAGCGTCACGTCGCCGGCCTTGCGATCCAGGTCCAAGCGAAGGGACGTTTCGCCGCCCTCGCCCAGCAGCGACTTGATGGCCTTGCCGACCTCGTCGATGGCCGCCTTGCGAAATTTCTTCTGGGTCTCGGTCTCGTTGGGCACGTCCTTTTCCTTGGCGTTGGCCAGCTGAAGGTCCAAGCCGCCCAAAGCCAAGTCCTTGATCTCATTGGGAATACGGTCGATGTTCACGAGCAAGGAGAGCATACCGACCTGGCCGGCCGGAAGCGCTACGGCGGGGGCAAGCAGCTTGTCCTTGTCGAGAACCTCCTTGTCGCGCGCCGTGACGTAGACGTAACCGTTGGCGAAGCGGAA
This sequence comes from Gemmataceae bacterium, assembly GCA_036557825.1. Taxonomy (GTDB): domain Bacteria; phylum Planctomycetota; class Planctomycetia; order Gemmatales; family Gemmataceae; genus JAJPHU01. The sequence goes on along the minus strand of DATBGU010000193.1, from coordinate 15,420 downwards.
GTAGACCCGAGCGGGCACCTTTTCCACGCTGGCGCTGTAGACACCGTCGTCGCCCTTCTCGGGCTTGATGTCGAAGTTTTCCAGCAGGCCGAGGAAGGCTTTTTGGTCGGCGACGGGAACGAGAAGGACGAGCGAGCTGTCGATGCCTTGGGCGCCGACCCAGCCGTAAGCGCCGATCGGTTTTTTCAGGTCGATGCCTTGCAGTTTCTTGTCGCCGATCTGGGACTCGATCATTTTATCGAACTGCGTGGCCTTCTCCTCCTGGCCGACCAGCTTGGCCAGGTAGAGGAAATCGGCCCTCAGTTGCTCAAGCGCGGCGAAGCGCAGGATGAGGGCCGGCTTGCCGGAGTTGGAGTTCTGCGCGTCGGCCGCCCGCGCCGCGGCCGGCAGGAGCAGCATCAGCCCCAAGAGGGCCGCCCGGAAGATCAATCGTTTCCGCATAAAAATCACTCCTTGAAAGCAGGGAGATAGTGGACCGTGAAGAGAATACCCTTTATACTCGCGTCGAGTGTCAGCCGCCGCGCTTTTCGCCTTAACCACGGTTCTCAGAACCGTGGACCCATTGAAGCAGTATAGTGAGGGCTGACCAGACAAGGAGACATCGTTTTAACCACGGTTCTCAGACCGTGGACCCATTGAAGCAGTATAGCGAGGCTGACCAGACAAGGAGACACCATGATGCCAACGAAGCGAAGTTTGCCGCTGTCGGCGGCGCTGCTGGGTTTGTGTGCCGTTTGGTCGGCCACGCCCGTCGCGGCGCAACCCGCGGAGTCGTTGGTGCCGGCCAACGTGACCATTTGGGTCAACCGGGCCAACGTCGAGTTCCGCGTCTACAAGAACGAGGCGGCGATCTACGAGTTCGGCCGCGACTTGGCCAAGCCGTACTTCTGGCCGCTGGAAACGTCCAGCAGCAAGCAAATCACCCGCAACTGGCCGATGCGCAACGACGGACCCGGCGAATCGCGCGACCATCCCCATCAAAAGTCGGCCTGGTTCACCTACGGCGACGTCATTCCCGAAGGCCTGGAGATCAAACACAAACGCAAGGGCGTCGAGGGCCTCGACTTCTGGGCCGAGGGGACGACCTGCGGCCGCATCATCTGCGTGGAGGCCGGCAAGGGACACAACGACGAGAACCGCGCCTGGGTAACGACGCGCAACGAATGGCGCACGCCCGAGGGCGACAAAATCATGGACGAGATGCGCAAGATCCAGTTCTACAACTGGACGACGGCTCGCCTGTTCATCGTGGACATCGACTTGTACGCCAGCGTCGTGCCGATTACCTTCGGCGACACCAAGGAGGGAGCGTTCGGCGTGCGCGTGGCCGACAGCATGCGTGAGGATCGCGGCAAGGGGCGCATCACCAATGCCGAGGGCAAGGTCGGCGAGAAGAATTGTTGGGGCCGTGTCTCGCCGTGGTGCGATTATTCCGGGCCGGTCGATGGCGAGACGGTGGGCATCGCCATCTTCGCCGGGCCGAACAACCCGATTCCGACGGCCTGGCACAGCCGCGGCTACGGCCTGATTGCCGCCAACCCGTTTGGCCGCGCCAAATCCGGCTTCCCCGCCATGAAGGACAAAAAGGACAAAAAAGACCTTGTGCGCCTTGAGAAAGGCAAACACCTGAAGTTGCGTTACGCCATGCTCCTCCATCTGGGCGACGTTGAGAAGGGGCAAGTGGCGCGGCGCTATGAGGAGTTCACGAAGATGAAGTAGAGAGGACTAGCCCGGAGCGCCAGCGACGGGCGCTTCCGCCCGTCGCTGGCGCTCCGGGCTGGTCGTGTTCTCGCCGGAAACGCGAAAGTTACTACATCAAGCGCATGAGCCAAGCACCCCTTTACGTCGGTCTGGACGTCGGCGGCACGAGCATGAAAGCGGGCGTGGTCGAGGACGACGGCCGGCCGCTGAGTTCCGTCAGTCTGCCGACCGAAGCGCACAAGGGTCAGGAGCACGGCTTGGCCGTGATGTGCGCCGCCATCCGTCGGGCCGTGGCCGAGGCGCGTCTGGAGATGAAGGACATCGCGGCCATCGGCGTGGCGACGCCGGGCCTGATGGACATTCCGGCCGGCGTCATCCTCGATCCGCCGAACCTCAAGCCGTGGCGCAACGTACCGGTTCGCCAGCACATCCACGACGTTTTCGGCGTGCCGACGGCCTTTCAGAACGACGCCAACGCGGCGGCTTACGGCGAATACTGGGCCGGCGTCGGCCGCGAGACGCATAGCATGGTGCTGTTCACGCTCGGCACCGGCATCGGCGGCGGCATCATCCTGGACGATCGCATCCTTGAGGGCGAGCACAGTCACGGCGCCGAGCTGGGCCACATCAAAATCGAGATGACCCGTCCGCGTCTATGCGGCTGCGGTCGTCGCGGCTGCCTGGAAGCCTACGCCAGCGCTACGTCCGTGGTCCATCGCACGCAAGAGGCGCTCGCCGAAGACGGCGGCCGTTCTTCGCTGCACCAGAGGGCGAAGCGCGTAGAACTGACCTCCGAAATCATTTTCGACGCGGCGGCGGGCGGCGACGAATTAGCCGCGAAGATCGTCGAGGACACGGCGTTCTATCTGGCGGTCGGAGCGATGAACCTGATGCACACCATCGATCCGGACATGGTTGTTTTCGGCGGTGGCATGATCGCGGCCGGCGACGCCTTTCTGGAGCGCATCCGCCATCACGTCCGCGAGTTGGCCTTTCCAGTGCCCGCGGCGAAGACGCACATTCGCTATGCACAACTCGGCAGCGATGCCGGTTTCATCGGCGCCGCCGCTTGCGGCCGGCAATTGGCGCGGCGCGGTCAGAGCACTTCGATAAGATGACTCGTCATCCAAATATCAAGAGGCAGGAGGATTTCGTATCGCCTGAATGATTTGCTCATAGGTGGCCGGACCTTCCACGTTGAACGGAATGCCTTCGCGTGCAAGAGAAGGCAAGGCATAATCCGGAATTAGAGTTTCGCCGCTCGCCCAACTTTTGAAAGAGAAGCGGCCGAGCAAGTAACCCAAAGCGCGACGTTCGGATGCGGCATCTGGAAAGCGTATGCGGATCATGATTGAATTGTAGTCACTTCCGTTCGCGTTGTGCAAATGGTTGTGTGCCCAGGAAAAATTGTATTCGTCATCCACGATTCACGGCCCACTCCTCGCGTCCGGCAACTACGTGCGTAGCCGATCAACCACAATGCAAACAAAGCGGTGCCAGCGGGCAGGGCTGTCAACAGAATGGGCCACGCCGGCAACAGACGGCTTACCGCGCCCCAGCCCAGGATCATAATGAGCACGAATGCCGCCACGATCAGCCCTCGACCGATCGGCCAGGCGCGGCGCTCCAGGAACGCCCATACCAGCGGCGGAGCGAGAAAGACGTAGGTGGCGTGTTCCACGGCCGGTCCAAACAGCATCAGCCACGCCAGTCCCATGCTCAGCGTTACATGCACCAACCAACGCGGCCCCAAACCCAACCGCGCGGCGCGACGCTTCTGCCACAAACTCCATAACAGCACAGCGGCGGCGGTCGCCAGTTGGAGCGGGCGATACCACGTCGCATCCAGCGGCTCACGCAAGGAGATCTCTCCCGATGCGCCGTCGAGCAGATGACGTAGCACGATCCAGACCGTCCAGCCGTCGCGGAAGCCGAGCCAACGCTCGTCGCCCTTTTCCAGCAGATGCTCGAACCAGCTGCGATAATGATCCAACACAATGCTCGGCGGACGGGTCAAAAACGGCAGCAGGAAAAATCCCGCTGACACGACGGCCAATCGCCACGCCAGCTGCCGCGGCCACAGCGCCACCAACAACAACACTGGTGCCAACGGCGTTAGTTTCAGACACACCGGCGCCGCCAACAACAACGCCGCCAACCACCAGTGGATAGTGGATGGTGGATGGTGGATGGTGGATGGTGGATTGGATTTCTTCTCCATCCACCATCCACCATCCACCATCCACTGCTCCCTCGCGGCTCGCGCCACCGCCGCCGTACCGATCAGGAGCAGACCAACAATCAGGGCGTTGCTTTGTGCGTTCCACAAACCGCGCAGTGCCCCCAGCGCCCCCAGCATCAGAAACACGGCCGTATACTTCCGCGTCAACCGCGAGGGGGTCACGTCGCGCACGAACCACCACAAGCCGGCGACGTAAACCGCCATGCTTACCCAACTCCACAAGATGCCGCCCGCCGTCAGTCCCAGGACGCTGAACGGCGTCACGAACAACGTGAAAACGGGAGGATAGCGGAAGTTGTCAAGCACGGGGTCGTCCTCATACAGCGGCTCATCGCCCCACCAATGTTTAGCGCTGGCGGCGAAGATGGGAAAGACGGTGTGACGGCTCGGCCGCACCAGGGTGCGCACACTCACCGCCGTCGCCAGGACCAGCCAGACGATCAGGGCCGAGCGCAGCCAGGGACAATGCAGCCACTCTTCGCGTTCGCCGCCGGCGCGCCAGCGGCGATACGTCTCGGAGGGACGGGAAGAAAGAAGACGTCCCATCATACGTTCATCTCCTGATGGGTGGCGTGCGGCGCTCACTTCCCGGGCGCGGGTTTGCCGGCCTCGGGATGGGCCTGTCGATTGAAGACTTCGGGATCATACGGGTCCGCCGGCGCGGCAGGTGGCGGAGGCGGCGAAGCGGCGACGGGCTTCGATACCGGGACAGGCTCCGGTAAATTCGGTGGCGGCACGGGCGGCGCGCGTAACGGCGAGCCGGGAGCGTCAGCGACCGGAGGAAGTTCTCCGGTCGCTGACGCTCCCGGCTCGCCGAGCTTGGTGACCGGCGGCGTTGACGCGGCAGCCGTGGATGGCAGCGCATCACGTAGGTGGGGATTGTTTTCGACGGTCAATTTGACCCAGCGTTCCAGCGTCCGATACGGGGCGGCCTGGCGACCACGCAGCGGCGCTTGGCCGGCGTGCGCGTGATCGCTCACCGCCTTCGCCAGCAACACGCTCGCCTCGGGCTGAGTGAGGTTGACCTGCGCCAGCACGGCCGCCAAGTTCCGCTCCAGCGTGCGCCGATTACCGATGCCGTCTCCGAACACCTGCGTCAGGTGAAATTTGCCGCCCCGTCCCGTGGCGTGACAGCGAGCGCAGGTGTTCATCAAAATCGGTTGCACGCGCGTGACGAACAGGCTGAGCGATTCCGTGGTCACTTCGATCGGCGGCGGTTCTTCCACCACCGGCGGAGGCCCGACCGGAGCGGCCGGCTTCACCTCGACCTTCTTCTGTTCCACCTGCTGGAGATGTTCCAGAAAACGGCGCGTCTCGGCGTGGTCGGGCCGCAGCTCGGCGGCCGCTCGCGCCTCGGCCAGCGCCTGCGAATGCAGTCCGCTGAGCCGGCACCACTTGGCCAGACGCAGCCGTTCGTCAGCGTCCTCCAAGTTGGCCCGCGAGCGTAGATAAGTGTAGGCGTCTTCCAGCGACGCCGCTAGGCGCAGCGTGCGATCGGCCGGCACCCACGTTTCGCCGACCGCACGCCGCACGCGGTAGCGATCACCGACGCGCTCGATGTCGCCCTCCATGGTGCGCTCATTTTTCAGGATGAGCACTTGGCCTTTTTCCAGGGGCTTCGCCGGCTCCGCGGCGCGCAGCGAAATGCCGCCCGGCCGCGCCAGGATACCCACCAACAGCAGCGAAGAGACGATGGTTTTCATGACGTCGCGGATATAAAAAGTGTCCCGGCCGTCGTCAAGACCGCTTGCGGTCGCTCCTTTCGGCACAGTATGTTACCCTGCTGCGAGATTTCACGCCCCGCCGACGGGCGGCACAGGAGGACGAGCAGGATGCGCTGGTTTTTCTCGTTTATCGTGGGATGCCTCGTTGTCGCGGAAACCCAGGGACAGCAAACCTTCAAGCTGGCCCCCGCCGTCGCCCTGGAAGCGGAGGACTTCCACGTCGAATCCGGCTGGAAGGTCATCCAGAACGGCCACGGCAACTACATGGTGGACATCGTCGGCTTCAACCACATCTCCGGCGAGCGCCTGCTCGGCATCGACAGCAAGGACGATAGCGCCTCGGCGTTCGCCGATGTCACCGTGCCGGAGACGGGCGCCTATCGTTTGTGGGTGCGCTACGAATATCCTCCCTTCCGCGAAACGCGCTTCCGCGTCGTCGTCGAACAGGACGGGCGCTCGGTCCTCGATCGCGTCATGGGAACGAAGAACAGTCCGCGCTACGGCTTCGGCGATCCGGTCGCCAAGGCGCAGCACGATCCCGCGTGGGGCCCGGAGGGGCTGCTCGCGGAGGTAGTCACGGTGCCGGAGTTGAAAGCGGGCAAGGTGCGCATCTACCTCAAAGGCTCGGCGCAGCCGCGGGAGCCGGACGTCGCGGCCAACCGTAATATCGATCTCGTCTACCTGACGCGCGACACCGGCGACGCTTGGCGGAAACATTACGCCAATCCCACGAAGTTGTATCCGCTGCTCGACGCCTTCCGCGACAGTCTGCCGCCGCGCTACGAAGTGCGTTTCACCAATCGCGGCGACCAGACCGCCAATTTCAGTATCACGCACGTCTACAATCGTATTCCCTGGGGCGTCCGCGAAGCCGCTCCCGTGCGCGGCGTCGCCGCCGGCGCCAACAGCGATTGGGTCCCGCTGCGCATGCAGGACACGGCACACTTTAGCCTCGTTCGCTTCAGCGGATCGGCGAAGATGTTCGACGTGGAAATCCGGCCGGTCGGCGGCGCGGTCGAGCGCAAGCTGTCCGGGACGGACACGGTGCAGGTTTATCTGCCGCCCTATCCCGGTAAAGGAGAGAAGGCCATCACGCCGATCGAGGAGATCGACGCCGTTCTCGCGGAACTGAAAAAGACGCCGACCATCGGCAAGAAACCTACAAAACCACTCTGCTATGGAGGCTGGATGCCGCTCGGTCTCGACAATGAGTATGGCCGCAAGTACGCCCAGCTATTCGCGGCGCTCGGCTTCCGCTCGCTGCATCCGGCACTGAGCGGGCCGGCGGTGCTGAAAAACCTGCAAGATGCCGGTGTGCCGCCGAGCAAGAGTTGGGCCGCCAGCGGCTACCGCAACCCGCCCACGGCCGGCAATATCGAGCAGGCCAAGCAGACGCTCGACCGCAACGGCCTGAAAGGACAGTTGCGTTTCTTCGACTACGGCGACGAGATCGCTTTCGCCGAGTGGATGCACCTGCGCATCCAGGGCGACCTCGACCGCGCGAAGCAGGCGAACAAAAAACTCAAGTCGATCAACGTCGTCTCGCAGCTGTGGGTCGATTGGCTGAAGGCCAATCGGCCAGAGGCGAGGGTCAGCGACTACTGGTTGGAGAAATGGGGGCCGTTCAATCCGGGTCGTTTGCGTCCCGACAGCAGCGCCGAGGCGGCCGCGGAGAATCCGCGTTTGTACGTCGATTCCCTGTTGTTCTACGAGGAGACGGCCATCCGTTTCGTCGCCGAGGGAATGAAGGAAGTCAAGAAGGCGCTGGGCGCCGACGTGCTGTGCGGGGCGAATTACTCGTGTCATCCGTTCTACTATCCGCATAGCACGATGTACGTGAAGTGGTTTCGCGACGGCGCGGCGGACTTCGGTCGGCACAGCGAATATTTCTGGCAGGTAGCCCAACCGGGGCCGATGATTAACGGCTACATCGCCGAGCATTTCCGCGCCGGCATGCGCGATAATCCGAACGCCGTGTTGCGCCAGTACACCATGCCGCATTCGCCGGGCAACACCGAGGCCAACTTCCTCCGCTCCGCTTTCACGCACCTGGCCCACGGCGCAACCATGCTCGATTTCTTCGGCATCGGCATGAACGAGACCTTCACGGAGAACCACATCGACCACCGCGACCACACACGCTATCGCGCCCTCCGCGACGTGACGCACGCCGTCGGCCTCGTCGAGGACCTGTTGCCGAAATCGAAGCCGGTGGCCTCGCCGGTCGCTCTGCTCCTCAGCGCCAGCACCGAGCGTTGGGACTTCGCCGGCGTCGCCACGGATTCGGCGGGACACGCTCTATTCGGGCCGAATTTCCGCAAGACGCGCCTCAACGCCCACCTGGACCGGCTCGGCCTGTGGACGGCGTTGACGTTCGCGGGCGCGTCGCCGGACCTCATCATGGAAGAGGACGTCAGCGCGAAGGGGCTGAAGGATTACAAGGTGCTGATTGTGGTCGGCGATTGTCTGCCGCCGAGCCTTGCGCCGGCGATCGAGGCGTGGGTGCGTCAGGGCGGCGTCGTGCTGGCGACCGCCAACGCCGGCCGCTACGATCCCTACCGCGAGCCGACGCCGGTTTTCGAGAAGCTGTTCGGACTCCAGGACCGCAAGAGCGAGGAGCGCGCGAGCTTCTTTCGACCGCGTCAGGAATTGCCGTTCTTGCAGCCGCTCGACCGGATCGCCTGTCCCGGCGGCGTCATGCCGCAACTAGGGACGTTCGAGCGCATCACCCCGAGGAAGGATGCCACGATCCTCGCTCACTTCAAAAGCGATAAGGGAGCGGCGATTGTGGATCACCACCTTGGCAAGGGGCATGTTTTCTACGTCGCCGCGTTGCCCGGCGTCGCCTACTTGTGGTCGGCGTTGCAGCCGCCGGCCGTGCCGGATCGCGGTCCCGGAACGCACGCCATTCCCACGGAGTTCAACAAGGGAGCGCGAGCGCTCGTCGAGTTGGTTTTGCGGGCGGCGCATGTGCGGCCGATCGTCGAGGCGACGCCGGCGCTGGTGGACGCGCGCTTGCTCAAAGCGCCGGGTGGGTACATCCTGCCGCTCGCCAATTATCACGACAAGATCGGACAGAAAGTCACCTTGCGTATCCGTGTTGGAGGTAAAATCGGCAAGGTCACAAGCGCCTATCACGGCGAGTTGGCGATGAAGGAAGATGACGGGCGCCTCGTCCTCACGATTCCCTCACTCGGCTACGGCGACGTGCTGCGTCTGGACGTGGCGAAGTAAAAAGCGGTTTCAACCCGAGCCCTTTTCTCCTTTTTTTCATGCGTTCCTTTGCGCTACAATGAGAGAAGGTCATTTATTGGGGAACGGACATGGTTGAGCGCGTTGAATACAAGTACCTGAAGCCAAAACCAGGCTCGAACTACCGTCAATTGTTCGTGAATGGGCGAATCCGGGCGGAAATCCTTTACCGCGAAACCGTTGGTCTCGAACTGCTTACGCCCGAGGAAGTTGCCCGCGAGTATGGACCGCCGGTGGAGGCCGTCCTAGAGGCCATCGACTACTGTCGCCACAGCGATGTCCAACAGCTGCTGGACGCGGAACGGGCGCGCGAGGAAGCCCGGATCAAGGCGGCTGGGCGCGATAAATGGCCCTACGCCCTCCGCAATTACACGCCCCCGCAATGAATCTCTACCTGGACGATGACATCGCCAAGGCAACTCGCCGGGTTGAAAAGGTGGTCAGTCGAAAAGGTGCCAGGAGCTTTTTGCGATCGCAAAAGATTCCTGACACCTTTTTCTAATCCGGGTGCCGTAATTGTTTCGGGTGTTTTTTTCGTTAGCCCAGCCCTTCAGGGCTGGGTAGAGGCCGTGTGCGCGAGGGGATTTTAGGGCTTTAGCCCTTTGCTGCCGGCGTCGGCGAGCGTTTGAGGGCTTTTGCCCTCGCAGAGGGGCTGAAGCCCCAAGTTCCCTTCGCCCCCGCCCTGTTCCCAGCCCTGAAGGGCTAGGCTAACAAAAAAACACCACAATCCAGGACTACACCCGTCTTTCCGCTCGGAGGTAGGTTTTTCATTGACAACAAGGAACATCGCGTATTTATTAAACGAACAGAGAGCCTGCCCGCGACTCGTTCCACCTTGAGAGAAGAACCCACCGGCGAGGGGACCATCATGGACGTTGCGCGACCGTCTAGCTCGAGCGCCCTATTCCTGGGGCTGCTGGCGTTGCTGATGGCTGGTCCTGTCTCCCGCGCTGGAGAGCGTGCCGTGCCGTGTCCGTCGCCGCGCGAGACCGCTACCCGAATCGATGCGGCCTTCCAGCGTTCCCTGCCCGCTCCGGTTGAGGACGAAACTTTTCTGCGCCGCGTTTCTCTCGATTTGGCCGGCAAGTTGCCCGGTCCCGAGGAGATCCAGCGCTGGAACGCCGATAGCGCCACCGACAAGCGCGTCCGGCTCATCGACCGGCTGCTTCACAGCGAGGCGTACGCGGTCAACTGGGGGCGTTACTGGCGCGACGCGGTCACCTACCACGTTCCCTCCAGCGGCAACTACCTGCGCTGGAAACTGTTCGATGGATGGTGGACGGACCAGTTTCGCCGCAATCGGTCCTGGGACCAGGTCGTGACGACCCTCGTGACCGCTAGCGGGATCAACGACGAGGTCGCCCCGGTCAATTATCTGACGGCGCTGTACGGCAATCCGGTGGAGATGGCGGCCACCACGAGCCGGGTCTTCCTCGGCGTGCAGATCCAGTGCGCCCAGTGCCACAACGCCAAGACCGAGCCGTGGAAGCGCCAGCAGTTCCACGAGTTCGCCGCCTTCTTCGGCCGTGCGCGGCTGGTGCAACACAAGGACGTGAACGGCCGCGGCACTCCCTACGCCATTGAGGGCCGGGCCAATGGCCAGTACGGCATGACCGACAAAAAGGACCCCAGCCATCTCATCACCATGCAGCCGCGCTTCCTCACCGGCGAGGGTGTCAGCATCAACGCCACCGACGAGGAGCGCCGTCAAGCGCTGGCGCGCTTCATCACCAGCCCAAAAAATCCGTGGTTCGCGCGTTGCTACGTCAACCGCATGTGGTCCTGCCTGCTGGGCTGGGGCTTTTATCCGACCGTCGCGGACCTCGGCGCCCATGTCAAGCCGCGCTACCCCGAGGCGCTTGAGGTCCTCGCGAAGGACTGGATCGCCTCGGGCTACGACGTGCGCTGGCTGTTCGAGGCCATCACCCTCACGCGCGCTTATCAGGGACGGATGCAGGCGCCCGACAGTGCCCCGAGCATGCCGGCGGCCTGTCCCGCGCGGCTGCGGCCCGAGCAGGTGTTCGAGGCCATGCAGAAGGCGCTCGGCTTCGATGAGAACGACAAGACCATCCCCGCCCCGGCGCCGTCCTCCTCGCCCGCCGTGCAGCGGCATACCGGCCTGCGCAACATGGTCTACCAGATGTTCAAGGTCGATCCCTCTCTGCCGCAGGCCGAGGTGCAGGGCACCATCCCGCAGGCGCTCGTGATGATGAACAGCGCTCTCGTCCACGCCGCCACGTCGGCCCGCGGCAAGACGGTCCTCGCCGATCTGCTCGCCCAAAAAAAGTCGGACGACGAGATCATTGCCGCCTTGTACGAGCGTGTGCTGGCGCGCAAGCCGACAGCGGCGGAGAAGGCCATCTGCCTCCGCCACGTCCGCAAGGTCGAGAAGCGCGAGGAGGCGCTCGAAGACGTCCTGTGGAGCCTGGTGAATTCGACCGAGTTCTTGCTCAAGAAGTAGGATGCCATGCTACCCGTCCAGACTTGTGTCGATGTGCGTGTCAGCGGCCGGGGAGTGGTGAACCGGCGCGGATTTCTGCGCTGCCTTACCGGAGGGGCGACGACCCTGGCCGGTTTGCGCGTGAGCGAGTGCCTGAGCGCCCGCGCGGACGAGATGCGCCAACAGGGCAAGGCGTGCATCCTCTTATGGATGGCCGGTGGGCCGAGCCAGTTTGAGACGTTCGATCCCAAGCCGGGCGCCGACACGCAGGGACCGACGCGGGCCATCGCCACCAGCGTGGCGGGACTCCAGATCGCCGAGCACTGGACTCACCTGGCGCCGCTCATGAACGAGGTCGCCCTGCTGCGCTCGCTGACCGGCAAGGAGGGCAACCACGGCCGGGCGACGTACCTTCTGCATACGAGTTACCCTCCCTCCGGCGGCATCGTCCATCCGGGCTTCGGCTCGACGGTGGCCCACGAACTGGGCGACAAGGACTTCGACCTGCCGCACTTCGTGAGCATCTCCGGACCGAGCATCGGGCCGAGCTATCTCGGCGTGCGCTACGCTCCCTTCGTGGTCACTAACCCCAACCAACCGCCGGACAACCTGCCCTCCTCCGTGCCCGGCCAGCGCCTCGGCCGGCGTCTGGGACTGCTTGAGGAACTGGAGGCCGAGCAAGCCCGCGGCGCGGCCGCCAAGCTTGTGAAGGACCATCAGACGCTCTACCGGCAGACGTCCCGCATGGTGCTCAGCCCACGGACGAAGGCGTTCGACCTCGACCGCGAGCCGGACCGGGTGCGCCAGCACTATGGGCGTTCGGCGTTCGGCCAAGGCTGCCTCATGGCCCGGCGACTCATCGAAGCCGGCGTGACGTTCGTCGAGGTGCAATCGAGCGGCTGGGATACGCACGGCAACGAATTGGCTTCGCTCAAGAAACTGATCCCGGCGGTGGACCAGGGCACGGCCGCGCTGTTGGCCGACCTGAAGGCGCGGGGCCTGTTGGAGAGCACGCTGGTCGTGTGGATGGGCGAGTTCGGCCGGACGCCACACATCAACCTGTCGGCGGGGCGCGACCACTATCCCCAGGCGTGGAACGTCTTCCTCGCCGGCTCGGGCGTCAAGGGCGGCCGCGACATCGGCGCCACCGATGACTGCGGCATCGAGATCGTGCGGCGGCCGATGAGCGTCGAGGACCTCTTCTGCACGTTCTGTCAGGCGTTGGATCTCGATCCGCGCACCGAGACGCAGAGCAATGTCGGCCGGCCCATCAAGATCGTCGAGCACGGCGCCGCGGTTCACGAAGTATTCTAGCCCCTGCCCGGCCACGAGCGGCCGAAGAGATCTCTGCCATGCGATGCGCGGCTTTCCTCCTGTCCCTGGTGTTGGTGTTCGCCGTTTCGGCCGCGGAGGTCGAGAGCCGGGTGCTGACGCATTACCTGCCGCAAGACCTTCTGGAGACGGCCGTGCGGACGGAGAAATGGAGTGAGGTGCCCCTCGACGTCAAGGGCGGTCTGCGCAAGGGCGACGTGGTGCGCATCTGGGCCGGCGGACTGATCGACCGGGGCGACGGGGAGACGCCGGGACAGAACGTCAACGGTCCCGATGGAGTGCCGGCTGACACTAAGCCGGGCGGCGACTTCGCCCTGGCGCCGGATGCGGAGTTGGCTTACGCCTTGCTCTTCAAGAGTGAGACGTCTGGCCTGAAGAAGTGCCTCACCGCGGGCAAACCGTTGGAGATCAAGCTCAGCAAAGACGGGGAGCGGCTGTGGGTTGGCTTCAACGACGAGCGCGGCCATTACCTCGACAATCATCTTGGCAAGGGCCGACGCCATGAATTCGACCCGCTCTGGGTGCGCATTGAGGTAGTACGCATCGTCATCGACTGACCTCCGGCTCGCCTTGCCCGTCCCCCGCCCGCGGGAATGAATGAGCATGGAAGTGAAGCATTCTCTCCCCCGCCGTCAAGCTGGCCCAGCACGGCAACGGTCGTGGCCACTTCTTTGGCGCGACGACGCACTGCGGGGTGAGTCCCTGTCGGAGGACGATGACATGAACGTCGATGCAAAACGTCTTCAGGCCGTTTACCTGATGGCGGCGGAAGCCACGGATCCCGACCAGCGGGCGGCCATTCTCGACCGGGAGTGTGCGTCGGAACCCGAGATGCGACGATGCATTGAGGTGTGGCTTCGGGCAGGCCTGGAGCCGACCAGCATTCTGGAGCAGCCGGATCGGGCCCTTTTCGAGGCTTCTCTTTCCTCGTCGGACGGGACCGTGCCGATGGATCCCCCGATCGATCCGGAAGAAAAACCCGTGGCGACGCCAGCGCCGGAGCCAGTCCCGGCGCACGTCGGAACAGAAGGGGATGAGGGGAAGTTAGCGCTCGAATTCCTACAGCCGTCCACGAAACCGGGATCGCTCGGTCGATTGGGCCACTACGAGGTGTTGGAGATCCTCGGCCGGGGTGGTTTCGGCATCGTGGTGCGCGCTTTCGACGAGGTGCTGCAACGCGTGGTGGCCATCAAGGTGCTGGCCCCGCACCTGGCGTCCACCTCGCCGGCGCGCAAGCGCTTTCTGCGCGAGGCCCGCTCTGCCGGCTGCATTCGGCACGACAACGTCGTCCAGATCTACGCCGTCGAGGAGCAGCCGTTACCTTACTTGGTTATGGAGCACATCCCGGGCAAGACCTTGCAGCAGAAACTCGACCAAACCGGCCCGCTCGAGGTGGCGGACGTGCTCCATATCGGGCAACAGATCGCCCGCGGACTGGCCGCGGCACACGAGCAAGGTCTGATCCATCGCGACGTCAAGCCGGGCAACATCCTGCTGGAAAGCCACGTCGAGCAGAAGGTCAAGCTCACGGACTTCGGCCTGGCACGGGCGGCCGACGACGCCAGCCTGTCGCAGTCGGGGGTGGTCGCCGGCACGCCGCTGTACATGGCGCCGGAGCAGGCCCGCGGCGACGCGCTCGACCACCGGGCCGACCTGTTTAGCCTCGGCAGCGTCCTGTACACGATGGTGAGCGGCCGGCCGCCGTTCCGCGCGGCCACCGCGCTGGCGGTGCTGAAGCGGGTGGCCGACGACACACCGCGGCCGATCCCTCAGATTATCCCCGAGGTGCCGCAATGGCTGTGCGACCTCATCGCCCGGCTACATGCCAAGGACCCTGCCCAGCGCTTCCAGTCGGCGGCGGACGTGGCGGACTTGCTGGGGCAGCACCTGGCCCCCCTGCATCAGCCGTCGGCGGCGCGGCCGGAGAGAGGGGAAGTTCCGTGGCAGCGCAAACTGCGCTGGCTGGCAGCTCTGGCCGCAGGGGCCGTGTTCGTCCTCCTCGCCGCGGGGCTCACCTACGCCCTCTGGCGTCTGACCCGGCCCACGCCGGTCACCCCTGGGCCGTTCGCCGACGAGGTGTCGGCGGCCGGCGCGGCCGAGCCTCCCGCGCCCGCGCTTCCGCGCACCCATGTGCTCCAGGGGCGGGACGCCGTGCGCGACGCGCTGATCGACTTCGGCGATCCGGAGCGCGGCTTCGGCAGCGTGGATCGGGACAACGCGGTGCGCCGCGCCGACCAGTGCAACGCGTTCCTGGTCCGCTTCGACCTTGCCAAGTTGGACGCGGCGCCGAAGGCCCACGTCGCCAAGGCGACGGTGAGCTTCTATGTGTGGGACCCCAGCAGCAGTGGCAAGACGAAGGTGTGTGCCTTCCCGCTGAAGACGGCGTGGGACGAGGAGACGGTGACGTGGCGGCAGGCGGCGGCGGGCAAGTCGTGGCAGGGCGGCGAAGGCTTCGCGTTCGATGCCGACACGGGGCCGGCCGGTTCCGCAGTGGTCGTGGAGCCCGAACAGGACAGCGACACCGCCGAGCCGCCAATCGAGTACCAGCTCGACGTGACGGACCTGGTGCGCTCCTGGCTGGACGGCGGGGCGCCCAACTACGGGCTGGCGATCGCGCCGGTGATCGACACGAGCGTGGACGAGGGGCTTTCAACGCGCTTCCAGATGTACGGCTCGGAGCACTCCCGGGAGCAATACACGCCGAAGCTGACGGTGCAGCTGCGGCAGTG
>DATBGU010000192.1:0-27462 GCA_036557825.1 Gemmataceae bacterium | reverse complement strand
GACGGACGGCGACGGGAAGGGGGGCGTGACCGAGACCGCTGGCCTTCTTCTTGGTTTTCGAGGGGGCACCTTGAGCCAGAGGGAGCCGGAGAGCGGTGCTCTCTTCTGCCGGAAGGGAGGGTGCGGGAACCGTAGGTTCCTGCAAAAAGTAGTCGTCTTGCCCCACGCTACGGAGTGGCTGACGGTGTGACGGGGGGCGGTGGGGGAGGAGGAGCAAGGCTTGCGGGGTCAACCGGGGTGATGCCGGGGTAGCGGGTAAAATCGGCCCCGTTCAGGGTCAGGATGTGGCTTATCGCGTGAGCCTGCATGAGGGCAACAAGCCGGACGTCGTGGACCTGCTTCCCCTGGACCGAATGCGTCACGACGAGTTGACGCCAAAGCGGGTAAGCGGTCGGGAGGTCGGTGAGGAGTTGAACGAGCCGCTCTAGCACTCTTAACCGGCGGTCCGTTTCGGCGACGGAAAGCCCAAGGCCGCCGCGGGCGGTGGCGGGGCGGGTGCAGACGTTCCAGAATTCGGCCACGTTCTGCGTTGCGGTGACAAGCTCATCCCCGCGGGCAACAAGGGCACGGATTGCAGTGCGGATGGTGCCATGCTGCGGGTCGGCCCGTTCCATGAGCCGCAAGAGAACGCCGCTATCGGCCAGAATGAGCATTAGTCGTGGTCGTCGTAGATGTCGGCTCGGGAGAAGTCAGCCGGGAGCACCTTACCGGGCGGACCGGCCGAAAGCTGGTCGAGGAGGGTCTCCACCTCGTCAGCGGTGAGCGTAGGCCGGGAGATGAACTTCGGGAACTCTTCCGATTCGGACACTGCCGAGGTGATGCCGTTCGCGTCCGGGTGGACGGCACCCGGCCCGTTGTCCACGGCCTTCTCGGCAAGCCGCTCTAGGTAGACTTCGAGCGTCTGTCCGAGTCGCCCCGCTCGCTCGCGGAGCTTTCGCTCGGTGTCCGCGGAAAGCTGAAGGGTTACGTTGTTCATGATGATTGCGAGGTCCGAATGGCGTGGGTCCATTACGCTGTATGATACCATCCCCCCGGACCGAGCGTCAAAGCGAAGTGCCGCCTCTCGTCGTTCTCGTTGCCCGTTCGTCGCGGGACGACAGGTGACAAAAAAACTCCGCGGTCAGGTCTTGACACTTATTCCTAGTTTGTCTAGGATAAACTCATGGACGCGATTCACGGCGACAAACTGCGCGGGCATCTCGAAGCGATGGTCCTCTCCACGCTGGAGCGGGGCGAGGCGCACGGCCTGGAAATCCTGCATCGCATGGAACAAGCCGGTTGCGGGCTGCTGCGGCTCAAGGAAGGGTCGCTGTACCCGGCCCTGTACCGGCTCGGAGCGGCCGGCGCCGTCAAGGCGGTCTGGGAGGCCGAACCGCACGGCCGGCGCGGTGCCCGGCGGCGCATCTACCGGTTGACCCCGAAGGGGCAGCGCCAACTCGACGCCGGCCGGGTCGAGTGGCGGCAATTCGTCCACGTCCTCGGCGGCATTTTGGGGGCACCCGCATGAACGAGTCCACGTTGACCCAACTGAAAATCCTCGTCGAGCGTGCCGTCCGGCCCGTCCAGGCCAGCGCCGCCCGCAAGCGGAAGATGCGGGAGGAGCTTCTGGCCCACGTCGTCGGCGTCTTCGAGGAGGAGTCGGCCAAGCTCGGTGACGAACCGGCCGCCCTGTCGCGTACGCAAGAGCGATTCGGCCAGGCCGCCGAACTGACGGGCCAACTGCAAGCGTCGGTCGCCCCAAGTGACCGCGCTGAGCGGCTCGTAGAGAACTTCGTAGGCGGCTCCGGCGAATCCGTGCTGCGGCTGGCGGCGCGATTTGCCGCGGCGTTCGGAGTGCTGACTTCCGTCATGCTTGGCATCATGGTCCTCATTCAGGCCCTGCGCGGACAAGGGGGCGAGTGGCTGACCGTCGCTCGGGTTCCATCGCTTCTCGCCCCCCTGTGGACCGTCTTCATAACGTTCTGTGGCACCTTACTCACCTATGGAATGGGGCGAGCGCTGTTTGGGCCGGCCGGCCGCTCCTGGCTGCGTGCCGGCTTGGTCGCCGTCGCCGCGTGGCTCCTTGTTCCGGTCTCGACTTTTCCGCTGTACCTGGCCGTCATGGCTGATATTCAGAAGAGCCTTTTGGAAGTCGTGCCACTGCTCCCGTACGGGGTGGTGGCACCGGTGGCCCTGGTCGCCGTGACGTACTTGGTCAATTCCGAATTTCGCCACGACCGGGAATGGGCGAGACTGCAAATCGAGTGAGTGTAGGACCGCACTTGCAGGGTTCGCCTTCTCTCTGGCGGAAACGGTATCACGAGGAATCGGCGCGGCTCGAAATCGCCTGAAGGAACTCGTCAATGAAAACGGTTTGTCATTGGCTGACTTTGGGATTTGCGTTGCTGGTCGGCGTTTCACTCGATGGCGGCGACGCTCTTCTCGGACAAGAGGTTCAGCCGCGCCAGACTGCCAAAGTCGATGCCAAGGTGCTCGATACCTACGTCGGTCAATACGAGTTAGCCCCCAAGCAATTGCTGACGCTGCGCCGCGAGGGGCCTTATCTCATGGCCCAGGTCACCGGCCAGCCGTGGTTCGTCGTTTATGCCGAGAACGATACGCGGTTCTTCTGGAAGGTCGTGCCTGCGCAGTTCACCATCCAGAAGAGCAAGGACGGCACCGTCGAGGGGCTGCTCTTTGAACAGGGCAAGGTAAAACTCCAGGCCAAGAGAGTATCCGCCGAACTACCCACGGAGGTGGAGCTACCTGAGCCGAAGGAAGTCGTCCAAAGCCCGCGCCTCATCACCCTTACCAAGACTTTTTGGGGCGCGAATCGAGAAGCCCTCAAGCAGTTTTGGCAAGAGATGCAGGATAAGAGCCCGCTCGTGGAACCAGTCCAAGGGGACGCTCATTCGTCTTGGGTCACGTTCCTTTGGCGCGGCAATGACAAGACGCGAAGGGTGAGCATGACCGGGGGCTTGCCGGCGGTGGACGGCGAGAAGTGGCTCACACGTCTGGCCGACACGGACGTCTGGTATCGAACGGAAAAGGTGCCAAACGACGCACGGTTCACCTACTACTTCATCATCAATCGGCCCGAGAAGCTTTCTCCCACGAATTATCTTGCGGCACTGGTAGAAATGAGGCTGCACTGCCCCACGCATTGCGACCCCCTCAACCCGAATACCGTGTTGCTGCAGGGAATGATTCCGGCTTCCCTGCTGGAGCTTTCGGAGGCACCGGCGCAACCCTGGGTGAAACCCCTCGAAGGCGTTCCGAAGGGCACGCTGAAAGAGCATAAGGTTAAGAGCAAGTCTCTGAAGGGTGAGCGGGCCGTCACGGTCTACACGCCGGCCAGCTACGACCCCAAAGGAGAGAAGCATGGCTTGCTCGTGCTGTTTGACGGAGGGTTATACCAGGACGACGAGATGATTCCGGGCCCAACGATTCTTGACAACCTGATTGCCAGGAAGAAGATTCAGCCCCTGGTGGTCGTGTTCGTGAAGCACGAGTTGGCAACACGGAACGAGGACTTGATGTGTTCAGACCCGTTCGCTGACTTTGTGGTCAAGGAGCTGGTCCCCTGGGTGCGCGCCGAGTTCCGGGTCAGCGAGGAACCGGCGCGCACGATTGTCGGCGGCCTCAGCCTCGGCGGGCTGATGGCGTCGTACTGCGGCCTGCGTCATTCCGACGTCTTCGGCAACGTGCTGTCTCAGTCGGGTTCGTACTGGTTCTATCCGGGCGGGTTGGAGCAAAAGGAGCTGGGCCTGCCGGTTGCGGAACCGGGCTGGCTAACACGCGAGTACCTGAGCGCGCCGCGCCGAGACGTGCGATTTTACGTCGAAAAGGGTCGCTTTGAGCAGGGGGGCTCGTTCACGAATGGTGTGGCGGAAACCCACCGTTTCCGTGACGTTCTCAAGGCCAAGGGTTACTCTGTCCAGTATTCCGAATTCACCGGCGGGCACGAATACGTCTGCTGGCGCGGTTCCTTCGCCGACGGGCTTATTGCCCTTGCGGGCGTCCGAGCAGTCCGGTAATCGATTGTCTGCCGCATCCTCCGCATACGGAGATGCCGCCCGAAGAGTACCGAGAGGTACGAGACCTTATCAAGACGAAGGTGAAGGAGTCGCTCGCGAGCCTCGTCGTCTCGTCTAGATGTTATTCCGGCTGAACACCGTGTAAACGGTCTTTCGGGTTACACCGACCGTGCGGGCAATTGTCGAGACGCGTCGCTTCTCGCGGTGCATCGCGAGGATTGCCGCTTCTTTCTCCTCGGTCACCCGGACGCGGGTTCCCTTCTTCCTTCCTCCCCATGGGCAACGTCCGCCGTGCTGCTCGCGGGCCTTCGCAATCCCGGCGAGTTGTCGCTCCCGCCGAACCTCGGTCTCGTACTGAGCAACCGATGCGAGGACACCGGCCATGAGCCTCCCGGCGGGGGTCGAGAGGTCGAGGGCATCGCGGAGAGCGAGAAACCCGATGCGGAGGGAAAGGAGTTCCTCGAAAAACTCGTGAAGTCCCTTCGCGGTTCGGCCAAGCCGGTCCAGTCGCCAAACAACGACCTTCCGAACCGTTCCGGCTCGCACGTCCGTGAGGAGCCGTTCAAGGCCCGGCCGGGCGAGGGTTGTTCCCGTGAACTTGTCCCGATACCACGCGATTTCGGCCCGCTGTCCGGCCGCCCATCGCTTGAGTTCGTGCTCTTGAGCCTTCGTGTCTTGGGCCGTGCTGCTCACTCGAACGTAAACTGCGGTCTTCGTCACTCTCCCCCCAGGTGTTGGGTAGCTTGGTGTGGAGCTACGTGTATACACCCACGTCACCACGGATGCGGACCGGCGGCAATCGCCGAAATGCTGCCCATTCCGGCCGTTTTCGGCATCCGGGTGGCCTGCTCGGAGGGTCCACACCAAAGTAAACAGTTCCGAAGGGTGCCGACCCACTTGACCGGTGCGGTGGGTAAAATTTGGGCATGACCGACGACGAGATTACTGACTTGCTCTTTTTTCGCGACCCACCTGGTCGCTCTGACCTCGCTATGGTGTTCGGCAGCCACGAACCGACGCTCGCGGTCGAGCGTGCCCGGCACGCTGCGTCGCTCTACCGGTCCGGCCTCACACCTCGGCTGCTCTTCACCGGCGGGCCAACGGGCAATGGTTCACTGGTCGAAGCCGAAGCGATGGCCGCGGTCGCGGCGGAAGATGGAGTTCCCCCGGAAGCCATGCTGCTCGAAGTGGAATCCCGGACGACGGTGGAGAACTTCACGTTCTCGGTCGCTCTGCTCCGCAAGCTTTGCCTCCTCGACTCGCTGCGGGTCCTGCACCTCGTCTCGTGCCCGTGGCATATGCGGAGAGTCGGTCTCCACGCTCGCACCGCGTTTGGCCCGGCCGTGCGTCTCCTTGCATCCCCGCACGAAGGGAGTTGCACCGCCTCTTCGTGGCCCGCGTCGCCCGAATGTCGGCGGTGGATTGCCGTCGAACTCCGGCTCGTCCGCGGACTGCTCGACAACCGTTCGTGACCGTGGCCGGGCGGTGGTCACTTCTTCTCGCCACCGCGGTTCGTCTGCTGGGCAGCGAGCCCGCGGAAGAACTCCTCAACCCCCGTATAAACCTTTCTTGCTCCGCCCGAGAGGGCAGCGTACCCGCCGCGTGGAAGGTAGGCGGCGATTGTGGCCCGCTCCACTTCGGGGAGTGGCTTGAAGCAAAGCTTTTCGTCGGTCGCTATGGCGTCCGCAATTTCGCCGGGAAGATTGGCGACAATAGCAACGCCGAGGTTCCGCTTCACGAATTGAATCATCACACCGAAGGTACGAACCTCAAGAATGTCCCCGCCCCGCTCGAAGTCGGGTGTCAGCCAAGGCTCTAGACCGGGGGATGTAGCTCTCGCGGGAAACCGGAGGACGATTTCGCGGGCGAGGTCGGTGGCTTCGACAGCCTCCTTGTTGGCCAATGAGTGGTCGCGGTGGCAGAGAAGACCTCGTTCAATCTCCAGGTCGAGGGTTTTGACTTTAACCAACGCATTCGCGAGGGCCTTGTCCCTTTCCGTCGGGAGTGTGCCGATGGCGAAATCGACTCGGCCGGACGAAACGGCCTCGTAGATTTCGGGCGTATCCAACACGTGGAGCCGGAAAACGGGACGGTCGAGGACTTCTTTGGTTCGAAGGAACGGCTCCAGAGCTTCGGGCATGTAGGACGAGAGCAAGGCGTTGAACGAGCCGATGGTCACACGGTCCCGCCGACGCTCCGCCGCCTTTCCAAAGCTCTCGAAGGCTCTGAGCAGTTCGACAGCCTTCCAGTAGTATTTGATGCCCGTCTCGGTGAACGTCTTCCGTTCGTCTCGCATGACGACTTTGAACAGCCCCTCTTCACCATCTGGCTTCGCACCCCTCCCTTTCCCGGTCGAGCGACTTTCACCGAACAGGGATTTTTCGAGGGCTCCCATTGCTGCGGTCAGCGTCGAAGGTGGGATGTCCAGCTTCGCCGCCATCTGGTTGAACGACAACTCGGCAAGCGGAGGCGGCTCGTCGCCGTCCTTCGGCTCAAGCCCCTGGGTTTGCCTACTCATCCCGAGTAGGTTGCCGATGTCTTGGTACACTTTGCACGTTTCGATTGACGGCTCGATGCGTGGCTTAGCCCCCGCCTTTTTCTTCGGCTTGGTCCTCGCCTTCTTTTTCGGTTTGGTCCGCCCCTTCATCGCACGTCCCTCCGCTGCTCAGGTGGGTCGAATGGGCCATTCGATTAATCTAGGCGTGTGAATCTCCGGTGGCCAGTTTAATAGTTGAACCGCGGCATTTCGCTAGATACCGTGGACTTTGCGTGGGCAGCTTGAACGAAGCTTGAGCGGGCGAAGGCGAAAGACGGAAGCGGCCATGAGTGACATACGGCGGACGCATGACAACGAGCGGGTTCTCGAAATCATCGCGAAGCTAGTCCGCAAAGAAGTTCTGTCAGAGGCGGAACGGGCCGACCTTGAAGCGGCGTTCACGCCGGTCATTCGGTCCGTGGTCGCAAGGACCGTTTGGCGTCGTGGGCTTTCCCACGGTGCTTATTGGGCAATGCTCGAAGACGCTGTTCAAGAGTCGTGGCTCATCACTTGGAGGGACATCCTTCCTTACTTCGACCGGGAACGCGGCAACCCGTTCGGATTCGTTCGCGGGTGCCTGCGTCGCCGTCTCCTGAACTGGCTTGAGCGGGGACAGGCGAAGCGGTTCCATCTCCTGGCCGACCCCAATGCCGTGCCTGATAACAGGACCGTGGCGAGCGAGAGTCTTGCAAGAACCGACGAACTCAGGGCACTCGCCGAACGACTGTTGAGGGCGGCCAACTTCCGAGACAAAGCAATCTTCTGGCTCAGGATGAGGGGAGCGTCTTATGCGGAAATCGCATCCGAAATGGGGATGTCTGAGGTAGCCGTTCGAGGAGTCGTGTTTCGGATTGTGAGCCGCGGTAGGGCTATGGAAGAAAGGGCCGAGGCTTAGTTGGATTCTGCTGCGTCCTGGATGGCGATTCCCCTTTTTGCCTCGGCAAGAAGGGCGTCAGCCCAGTTCTCCCACCGAAGGCCCAATCCCATCACCATCTCGGCAAGGTCGTTCGGCAGTTGGTTCCACGTCGCCTTGCGAACCAATTCGTAATCAACCGGCGGTGCCTGGTTCTGGTCGTAGTTTTCTCGGACGAGTGTCGCCGCCCGGACAAGTGTGTCGATTTCGTCTTCGGTGAGTCGGGGGCGTTTCGCTCCCGCATCTGCCGCCTCCTCTTGCCGGTCACAAATGGCTCGCAGCGACCGAACGAGCGACTCGTGAAGACCGCTGTCGGCACTCGGCAATTGCGTCGGCTGGCTGCTGGCGGCGGGCGTGCCCTCAAGCTGCTCGGGCATTTCGGCATCACCTTTCGGGAGGTCCGCTTTCGAGAGGTCCGTCTCGTCCGCTCCATCCTCCTTCTTCGGGTCCGGTTGGGGTGTGTTCTCGGAACTCGGGTTCGTCACCTGCTGAAGATACCAAAAACACCTCTCCAACGCGAGCGAATCGGCGACCGCGGGATTTCGGGCACTTCGCGAGAAAAAGCCGAAAACGTTTTCCCCTCGCCTGTGAACAAGTAGGTCGGGCAAACGGGCCGGGGTGCGTACCTTCGGCGTTTTGTCCGAATCCTGTGAGCGAAAGGGGTGAGGTCATGGCGATGGTGCCAAGAACGCGGACGGTCTGGAAGACGCGGGTGGTGAATGACCCGTGCCCGACCACTCAGATGGGGGGGTCGTTCGACAAGCCCGGTCCGGTGACGTGCATGAAATGCGGCGGGGCGGGATACACGCCTCGCACCGAACACTACTCGGAACAGGTGACCGAGTACGAGTACGTGGACGACGACAACGAGTGAGGGCCTAGCGGCTTCTCGCACCTGGAACCCGGCCGGGCACTGTGTCCGGGCCGGGTTCTTCTTTTTTCCACTCATTCATTCGACCGGAGGGAACGTCATGCATTGGAAAGACAAATCAATCGCCGGACGACTGCGGCGGATGCGGAAGCGGTGGCCGCACATTCGCGGCCGAATCATCGAGAACGTGAACTTTGGCTGGGCCTGGGCGTGCCGCCGGTGGCACGGCCTCAGCCGTCGCCAGCAAGTCATTACGGCCTCGGCCGCCACGGTCGTGCTCATCGTGGCGACCGGTGCCCTGTTCATGTCCGGCCGGAGTGGCTCCGCCGGGGGCCGCAACGGATGGTGGGGCGGAGTTGACGACGGTCGGCCTCGGGCCGTGGAGCAGACGGTCACGGACGACGCGAAAGGTGCCAAGAAGGCGGTGTCCGGTGTCGCCGACCTGGGCGACGACGCGAAACGTCTCGCCGAAGCCGAGTTGACCGAGATGCGGCTCACGCGGTTCAACCTGCCGCTGACGCCCGGTCAGGAGTTCATCCTCTTGGACCGGGAGCGGGGGTTCTGGCAGTACGCAAACCAGCTCGGAACCATCGGGGCGAGTGCCGGGCTGCGACAGCAGAAGACTTCCAACCTGGAGGCGTTGCTTCAACAGCGAATCGCAGAAGGCAACGGCCCCGCGAAGGCGGTTCGGCTTCAGTTCGCCCGCGTGGAATCGCTCGGGAGCGAATGGAGTTCGTACTCCTTCCAGGCTGATGGAACGAGCGTCGAGGTCCGACTCGAAGGAATGCCCCAAAACCTCCTGGGCCGGATGGTCAGGGGCCAGGACCCGACCGCGGCGGACATCGCCAAGATGATTCATGCCGCGGCCCGTCTCGCGTCAGTGGCTCGCCGGGCTGCTGAGTTCGAGCGGCAGTTCAACGGACTGTTGGTCGTGACCATCGGCCGCACGGGCGTCGCGGCCTACTACGGCCGGAACGACGACGCGACCCCGGAGACGTGCCTCGCCGAACGGCTCGACGCCTGTTCGGCGTGTGTCGTCGGGCTCTACGCTCACGCGAAGGACACCTTCGATTTCTTCCTCGGGGCAACCCCCGAATTGCCCTACCGGTTCGAGTTCCCCGAATTGTCACCCGACGAGATGAGGCGGGCCGATGCCCTCCTCAAAGAGCTGGCCGCTCGTCGGGCCGCGAAGTGACCCATCTCTCGGCGGTGACGCTCTTCGTGGGGCGTCGCCGCCGTCTCCATTCGGAATCAGTCATGGCGAAAGCGAAACCAAAAGCGGCCGAAGCTCCGAAGCCGAAGGCCGTTCCGAAAAGCGTCTCGTTCCACTTCGACGAAGCGTTTCGGCCGTACCTGCCAGTGCTCGAAGTCTTCGCCAGCGAGCAAGGGTTAGACCTCGGCCCGGCGGCCCGCGAACTGGTGAAAGTGGCACTGGACCGGCCGAAGGACGAACCGTCACCGACTGTGTCTCCGGAATTGGCCGAAGAGGTTGCGTCGGTCCGCGACGCGGTAAAGGCACTCGAACTCGGCGTGAAGATGTCACTCGACGAGAACCGCGGCCGGTTCGACCGGCTCCGCGACGAGCTTGCCCAAGTCTTGCGGCTCGCGTTTCTCGCCTTCAAGGACCTCGAAGCGGGCCAAGTCGAGGAGTTGGTTCGGAGCGTGTTCAAGGAGTAACGCGGTGCTCAGCATTCGAGCGAGACACGGAAACAATTGGCGGTACTACCTCGCTAACGCGGAGGCGTACTACCTCGACGATTCGTTGTCGAGTTGCTGGCTCGGCCGCGGTTCGCCGAGATTCGGGCTCTCGGGTCCGGTGAAGAAGCCGGACTTCGTGAATCTGTTCCAGGGTTGTACTCCTCGCGGCAAGAAGGCCGTTCAAAACTGGAAGGACAAAAAGCGGAAGGCAGCCTCGGACCTTACGTTCTCCCTGCCGAAG
Source organism: Gemmataceae bacterium (assembly GCA_036557825.1). Classification (GTDB taxonomy): domain Bacteria; phylum Planctomycetota; class Planctomycetia; order Gemmatales; family Gemmataceae; genus JAJPHU01. Next base: position 17,187 of record DATBGU010000192.1, on the reverse strand, counting down.
AGTGCATCGGTGATATGGGCCGTCGGCGATGCCGAGCAGCAAGCGGTTATTCTGCGGGCACACATCAAGGGCGTGAAGGCAGGCATTGATTACGTCGAACGGACCGCGGCCTTCGGTCGTGTCGGGAGAGGTGGCTACCGTCGGGAGAAACTCGACCTGGTGGTTGCCGCGATGCACCATGCCGTCAGCCGATTAGGCGACCCCCAACTTCATACCCATTGCATTCTGATGAACGTCGGCGTGACCTCATACGGTCACACAATCGCCGTCGAGGATAAATGGCTGTACTTCGCGAAAATGGCGGCCGGTGCTGTCTATCAGGCCACCGTCGCGAACGAACTGGAAAAGGCCGGTCTCCGGACGGAAGCGAAGAAAACTGACAAGGGCCGTTTTCTCGGAACCTTCGAAGTCACCGGCGTGCCGGTTGAGGTCCGAGAAGCCTTGTCGAAGCGGAGCCATGCAATCAAGTCGGCGACGAAGGCAAAGGGGCGGAGTTCGGCGGCGGCGAAAGAGGTCGCGAATCTCGACACTCGGCCGACCAATGTCGAGCTGCCGCCTCGCGAGGAGATGTTCACCGCTTGGAAGAATGAAACGGCTCGCCTGGGCTTTACGTCCCAACAGGCTGACACACTCTTCAAGACGCGGCGGTCCGTTGAAGAATTGGAAGTCACTCGCAAGGCCCTTGAAGCCGCGAAGCGGGAACTCACCGATTCGGTCAGCTACTTCACCGAACGCGAACTCTTTCGGGCCACGCTGGTCCGGACCATCGGCGAGGCGGTCGAGCCGTCGTTCGTGGAGCGGGCGGTCCAGTTCCATCTTGATGCGTCCGGCGACATCGTTCACCTCGGGGGCTTCCGGGCCGCTCGGTACTACACGACACGGGAGATTTGGGAAACGGAAAAAGTGCTCCTCGATTCGGGGCGGGTGCTCGCCGAACGCCCGTGGGTCGGCCTTCGCCCGAAGACGGTCGAGCGGTTCGCGAACAAGGAATATCGACCCGACCCGCGGAAGCCCGCGTTCACTCTGAAGCCTGAGCAGAAGGAAGCCGTTCGTCGATTGACCGAACCGGGGCGGGACCTGCACATCCTGTCGGGGTGGGCCGGGACCGGCAAGACAGCGGTCTTGCGGGCAGTGCGTGAAGCCTACGAAGCGGAAGGCTACCGCGTGCTCGGAGCATCGGTGGCCGGGGCTGCGGCCGAACAACTTCAGAAAGGGAGCGGCATCGCAAGCGATACGGTCGCCATGCGATTCATCGAGATGAATCGACCCGGCGGGCTCGGGCATTCGGTGTGGCACCACACAAAGCAAGTGCTGAAGACTTCCGCCAAGAAACTCCATCGGGGGCTTAACCTCCCGGTCACAAGGCTTCAATCCCCGCTCGTCATCGACGGCAGGACTGTCCTCGTCGTTGACGAAGTCGGCGTACTCGGGAGCAAAGACCTCGCACGGCTCCTCAAGGCGGTGGAAGAGGGCGGCGGAAAAGTCATCCTCGTTGGGGACCATCGGCAGTTGCCTCCCATCCCCGCGGGAGGTGGATTTCGCAGCCTGGCGGAACGGTACGGGTTCGCCGAACTCGAAGACATCACCCGTCAGCGGTCGGCCTGGGGCCGTCAGAAGGCCAAAGACCTGGCCGAAGGGCTGGCTGAAAAAGTGCTCGTTGAAGCAGCCGAAGCAAAACGGCTCAAGGTCGCTCGCGACCGGGAAGCGGCGGTCAGTCAACTCGTTCGGGATTGGTCAGTCAACGGCGTGGCCGACCCGAAGGAACACATGATGATTGCGACCACCAACGCCGACGTTGCGGCATTGAACAAGCTCGCTCAGGAGGAGCGACAACGGGCCGGGCTCGTTCACGGCCCGGCGGTCTCCGTGGGTGGGTATTCGGTCTCGGAAGGAGACCGTGTGGTCTTTCGCGAGAACAACCGGAGTCTCGGGGTCAAGAACGGGACGTTCGGGACGGTACTGGCCGTGAACGGCAGCAAGCTCGTTGTCCGCCCCGACGGCGAAGGACCGGACGGGCGAGCGAAGCTCGATGTGATGGTGGATGCCCGAAAGTGCCGGAAGATTGAACTGGCTTACAGCATCACCGGGTTCCGCTCCCAGGGCAGCACTTTCGACGAGAGTTTTGTTCTCCTCGGCGGCGTGGGCACGTCTCGGCAGATGGCCTACGTCGTCGGTTCGCGAGAACGCGACTCGATTCACTTCTACTGCGACCGGTTCGAGGCCGGGTATGTGCTCGAACAACTGGCGGCGGGAATCTCGGTGAACCGCCCGTTCGAATCGCCGCTTACTCGGGACATGGAAAAGTCGGTCGAGAAACGGCTCGCCCATGACGTGAAGGTCGAGCGGGAAGTCCGCCTCATCGATGCTCAGCAAGCCATCGCCCATGAACTCTAAAGGAGCACACCATGCACGGTCCGAACCTGTCCAAGTACGTCCAGCAGTTGGAAGAGGCAGCGAACGAAAGACAGACACCGGAACCGCCTCCGGCTGAGAGTCTACCGCCGCCGATGACGGCAAGCGGGAATCCGTCCGCGGAATCGGTCGCCTGGCTCTACTTCCTCGCCGTGCTCCCCTTCTTCGGGGGCGTGCTAGTCGCCGTGGAGTGCCGCGTTGTCTTCGGCATGTATCAGCTATTTGCCCTCGCGTTCGGCGTCGCGTTCACGCGATGGGCGTTCCTGCGTCGGCCTTCGACGGTCGGGCTGTTGACGCTCGAACAGGCGTGGGGGCTGGCCTTGCGAGTGACCGCCCTACTTGGGGCGGTGCCACTCGCGGCTTGCCTGGTCTTCTTGTTCGTTGACCGGATGTTCGGTGCGTTCTGGGGGTACATCGTGGCGGGGGTCGCGTCGGTCATGTGTGTCGGCGTGGTCGAAGGTAATCTCGTGGCCGCTCCGGTGCCCGACGAAGGACCGGAGCGAGGCCGGAAACAAGGGGGCATCGATGACAAGCTCAGAGACGAATATGAAAAGGCTCGCCGCGAGCAGACGGGGCGTGATTAAAGACCCGCCACTCTGGTGGGCGAATCGGTTTTGGCCCCGGCACATTGCCGAGCGGAAGTTCTTATTCGCCGGCCAGTCGGGTAGCGGCAAGACAATCTCGATTCGCCTTTTGTTCCAGACGGCCGTGACCGGGTTCAAACGCGGCGTTCCCCGGCGGGCGTTGGTCTACGACGCGAAGGGCGATTGGCCCGGCATCGTGGCGGGCGTCACCGCGGGATGGATGGACCCGCCGAGGGTAATAAAGCTGAACCCGTTCGATGCCGAAGGCTACGGCTACGACTATCAGGCGGACTTCGACCGATGCCAGAACCTGGCGAGTAAGACCGCGAACTTTGCCAAGACGCTCATCCCCGATTCGTCCCTCGGGCGGGACAAGAACTCCAACTTCTTTGTCAGTGCCGCACAGTTGATGTTGCATTGGACCACGCTTCTCACGCACGAGCGGGCGAAGCGTTGGACTGGTCGCGACATTTTCGTGATTGCTTCCGATTCCCGACTGGTCGGGGCTCTCTTCGACCGGGACGACCGGGCTCGGGCCGTGCTGAACGAGTTCCGGAGTACACCCGTCACCTACGCCAACGTTATGCAGACGGTCGCCTCGTTCCTGTGGCAACTCGAACCGGCCGCCCTGGCCTGGGAGCACCACATTGCGAACGGTCGGCGGCTCACCTTCCGGGACTGGTTCGGCGGGGAAGACATCCTCATCCTGTCTGGGGCGGACGAGAACCCGGCGGCGGTGGAGCCCATCAATGCCCTGCTTTTGGAGTTGTTCCGCCAAGAACTCCGGAACCGCCCGGAACACCCGTGGTATCTGCCGGACGTTCCGGAGACGTGGCTCTTTCTGGACGAGTTCCAGCAGATTCATCCCCTCCCCCACCTGGTTGATTTCTTCACACTTTCAAGGTCCAAGGGAGCTACCCAGTGCATTGGCCTGCAAGAAGCCACGCAACTGTTCCACACCTATGGGGAACACGTCGCGAATACCATCCTGGGCCAATGCGGGTACGTCGGCGTCATGAAGCTCAACAGCCCCGCCACAGCCGCGTACTTCGAGAAACGAATCGGCTCTTTCGAGGAGGTCAAGACGTTCCAACAGACGGGAACGTCCACGTCGTCGCCCCCTGGCGTCGGGCAGACGACAACCGTTTCGGAGGGGACGAGTGAGCAACTCGTCACCCGGCCGGGCATGTTGGCTCAAGAATTCTCACAACTCGAAGAGGTGGGTCCCGGACTGTGGATTGACGGCATTTACGTTGCGAACGGTCCGTTTGAGCGACGCCGCTACTCGGCGAAGCTCGGCGGCTGTCCCCTGCTCGAACCTCCCCCCGGCTTCGAGAACTTCCGCCCGCTGAATCCCGCCAGCATCACCCGCCCGCGAGCGTTCAGCCGCGACGACTTCGAACGGCTCGGCTTCAGTCGAGACGAGATTCCGGCCGACTACTTCGGCCAACCGCGAGCGGAGCCTCCGCGTATAGAAACCCTTCGCAAGCTGGTGAAGGGTTGGGAAGCTCTTGGAGATTCCTCAACCCTCGACGGGAAAAGCGATTAACGCGATTCCCGCCCCCAATCCCCACAAGCCCGTATAGACGGCGAAACCGCGGCAGAATCCGACGATTCGGCGGTTTCACGAACCGGGGTCTATAGCACCGTGGTGCATCGGGTGTGGCGAAGCCTGGTTTCTATTCCTGGCTTGTGGGGATTGGGGATTTGGCTCCGGCCCGCGGGGTCGTCAACTCGGTTGACGGTCTCGCGGGCCTCTTCATCCGGGTGATGCTGGCGGGATTCAGCGGGCGGTCTTCGGTGTCTTGGTCTTCATTCGATGAGACAAGCAGCGTGGCCGAAGGCCACACGGCTGAAGGGTCGCAGTTCTGAAGCGGTGTTGGTCATGCTGAGCCGAAGAGCGGGCCGCCGGGAAGGCGGTCCGCGTGTGCTCGGTCCGGAGAGTTCTTCCATCCCGGACCCGTCGCCCGAGCCTGGCCGGGGGCCGGAGGTCCCCGGCGGCTCGGGGCCTCGCCTTGTAGGCGTGTAACAGAATCCCCCGCCGACGTGAACAAGAAGAGCAAGGAAGAAGTGCTAAGCCGATGTCTCGGCCCGAAGGAACTTCTTCGAGCCAACAACGTGAGTGCCATGCCAAGGGAAATCGAAGCCCTCCCCCGCAACGACCCCGTTGAACTGGTTGACCCGCTCGGCGTGAATGCCCGGAGTGCCTCCGCAATCGCGGACCGGTTGGAGCGTCTTGAGACGGGCCTCGCGAAGCTGTTCGACGCCCTCGATGTGGTCCGCGGGCTCGTCGCGGCGAAGATGGTCGTGAAGGAGTGGTACAGTACGAACGAGGTGGCCCAAATCCTCACCCGTCGTCCGTACACGGTCCGGGAATGGTGTCGCCTGGGTCGCATCAATGCGACGCGAACGCACGCCGGACGGGGCGAGGTCGAGGAGTGGCGAATTTCGCATCAAGAGTTACAGCGGATTCAGAATGAAGGGCTCCTCCCGCTGAAGCCTCGATGAACGCCGGTCGAGACGGAACGAAGTAGCTGGTCTACAATGCAACTGGCTTCCTGGACGGGCACCGCCGAGTGAACGATTCACTCGGCGGTCTCTTTTTTCAGTTGAACCACTTCAGGTTTCCTTCCGTTCTTCCCCGCGAACAGAGAGAGGCTAGCCAGGGGTCCAGGGGGCGGCAATGAGCACCCCTGGTCGCCGCACGATGCGGCGAAATCTTCGGCAAGGATGCCGTCCGCAACTGAGCACTTGCAAAACCTCCATCCGCCTCCCCTGACACCCCAAGCAGGGTGCGGCGGTCAGGCCGAAGGCGAGAATCCTTCCGCGGGACGGCTCGCGGGCTGGATGGCATAAACACGGGCAATCGCGTCCCGCCGCTGGTCGGGGAATAGGTGGCGGTAACGCTTCTGCATTTCGAGCGTCGCGTGCCCCATAAGCTCATCAATCACCCGCTGGTCCACTCCGGCCGCGGCGAGATTCGACGCGAAGGAGTGACGGAAGGCGTGGTAGCCTCGAAGGACGTGGAACTTCGACCCTTTGACACCCGTAAGAAACGCCTTCCAGGTCTGCTTATCGGTGAGCATGACATTCGGCCGCGAGCAGAACGCGAAGACCCCTCCAGGGTGAGCGTTCGCGAAGTAGTCCCGCATGACCGACTCGACGAAAGGGGTCATGTCCACAGTCCGGAACGTTTCCCGCTCGTGGCTCCGCTTCTTTTCGCGGAGGTGAACGAGCTTGGCGTCGAAGTCGAAGTCTTCGACCCTGGCCCGGAACAACTCGCTCCGCCTGGCCCCGGTGTGGGCGGCCGTGACCATGAACGGGTAGAGGTAGCGGGAAGTCGCCTTCCGCTTCCGGCTGACGTGTTCGAGCACCTCGGCGATTTGCGACGGGTCGAGGAAGAGTCCGTCCCAAAGCTCTCGCTCGCGTCGCTTGTCGATGCATTTTTCGCGGGCAAGTATGGCCTGAATCTGGTCGTAGGTGCGGAAGGGTTCCGGCTGTTTGCCCTTCGGGAACACCAACTCGACGGCCGGGAACTTCGTCGGAACGGTGCCCTTTCGGTGTGCCCAATTCCACACGAACCGGAACGTCGCGACAGCCTTTCGGACGGTCTTCGCCTTGACGGGCTGGCCCTGGTGCAACTCCCGGCTCCGCACGTCAACGAACTGCTGAACCGTCCCGGCCGTGACCTCTGTGACCAGCGTTTCCCCGCCGAGGATGCGGGCGACGTGCTTCATGTGGATGTCTTCGTTGTACCGAGTCTTTGACTCCTTCGCCCCGGCAGTGAAGTGCGTTTGGTAGTCGGCGAACATCTTGGAGAGCGTCACCGACCGGACGAGTTGAACCGGTTTTTCGAGCTTCCCGTCAGACAGCAGGAAGAGGCCGAAGTCGGCCCCGTCGGGAACGGCGAGCCGACCGCGTTCGACGAGCCGGAGGTTCTCCTCCAGTCGAGCGAGACAAGCGTTCGCCTCCTTCTGGGCCGTCGCCTTCAGGTTGACGTTGTGCCGCTCCCCGCGGAAACGGAAGACGATGCGGAAATGCTGCCGACGCCGTTCGAGCCAGGCCATGATGCACCCCCCGAATCTTGTTCAGGTGGGGGGCAATCGACGTTACCTCAACGCAAGGTCCGTGCTGCCCCCAAAATGCCCCCAAGCCTGGCAGCCGGGAACGAAAAAAGGCTTTCCGGGACATGCCCGAAAAGCCTGGGAATCAGGGGGTTTTTGCAGTTTTCCGACGTGAATCAACTAAGCGGAGAGGGCGGGATTCGAACCCGCGGTGAGGTTTGACCCCCACACGGCATTTCCAGTGCCGCACAATCGGCCACTCTGTCACCTCTCCGAAAAACATAACCTATTTTATTTCTTTGACTTACGTCGCTTTTCCGTCACCTGACCTTTGGCAACCATCGAGTCGGATCCTGTGTGTTGATCCTACCGAGCGTTCGACATTCTGGCAAGAACCGGCCGATCACCCGCGCCCCGGCAAAAACCAGCGCCGTGCTCCACAAAACCATCCACAGCGGCAGCTGAGATGGGGCGCGATCGTCCCCACGATGTCCAGGCGGAATGCTTCGCCGTCCGCCGTCAGCCGACCGGACCGAAGACAACGCACTCGAACGGAAGCAGTCCCTCGACGGAGCGGCTACCCTGCCGAGCGCCGCCGTAGCGGAGGGACTCGGAGCTGAAAAGCACTTGCCGTCCGTGTGTTCGTCCATCCGGCAGCGGCTGAGGTCGATCGCCGAGATTGAAGAAGGCCCGTAATTCATCCGCGCCGCGCGCCAGTTCCAGCACGGGGCCGGATTCGTTATCGGGCAGCAGGCGGGCGGTCGGCGTCTGGAAGTCGCGCAGCGCCGGCCATTCGCGGCGAGCGGCGAGCAGATCCTGATACAGTCGACGCAATCCCGCGCGCGGCGTGCCCTCCGGCCACGACCAACTCAGGCGAGCGCTGGCGAACGTCCGCTCGGCCTGCGGATCGGGCACCGTTCCCTGCCCCACCAGTTCGGCAAACTCGCGTTTACGTCCCTCGCGCACCGCCTCGATCAACCCCCTGTCGCCGAACGAGCAGAAGAACGGAAATGGGTTGTCCTCGCCGTACTCCTCGCCCATGAACAAGAGCGGAAGATACGGCGACAAGAGCAGCAGACTGGACGCCAGGCGCTGCTTCGCCGGATCGCGCAACAGCACGGACAGCCGATCGCCGCGCGCGCGGTTGCCGACCTGATCGTGGTTTTGCAGGCAGACCACGAAGCGGTCCCCGCTAAGTCCTTCGGGCGGCGCACCGTGCCGGCGGTCGCGGTGGGGGCTGTACGAGGCGGCATACAGGAACGGTTGCGTGAGCGCGCGGGCGAGCTGCGGCGCCTCGCCGAAATCCATGTAGTAGCCGCCCCGCTCGCCGGTGAGGAAGGCGTGAACGGCGTGATGGAAGTCGTCGCTCCATTGGCCGTCGAGTCCGTATCCGCCGCGCTCGAAAGGATAGAGCAGCCGGGGATCGTTCAGGTCGCTCTCGGCGATAATGTGAAGGGTCCGCCCCGTTCGCCGTCGCACTCCCTGGGCCGCCGCCTCGATGTCGCGGAGGATGTGACGAGCGCCGAAGTCATAGATGGCGTGAACCGCGTCGAGCCGCAGGCCGTCGAAGTGAAATTCCTCCAGCCACATGCGTGCGTTGTCCACCACGAAGTCGCGCACGGCGTCCGAGCCGGGTCCGTCGAAGTTGACGGCCAGGCCCCAGGGCGTCCGGTAGTGATCGGTGAAGTACGGGCCGAACTCGGCGAGATAATTGCCCTCCGGGCCGGAGTGGTTGTAGACGACATCGAGGAAGACCGCCAGGCCGGCGGCGTGGCAAGCGTCCACCAGTTTTTGCAGGCCGTATGGCCCACCGTAATTGTTCTGCGCCGCATACGGCAGCACGCCGTCATAGCCCCAGTTACGGCCGCCGGGGAACTGATTCACCGGCATGATCTCCACCGCCGTGACGCCCAGTTCGCGCAAGTCCTTCAATCGGGGAATGACCGCCTCGAACCTCCCTTCGGGAGTGAACGTGCCGACGTGAAGCTCATAGAAAACCAGGTCTTCGCGGCGCACGCCCTTCCAATCCCGATCGCTCCATGCGAACCGCTCCGGACGAACGACCGCCGAGGCCGCGTGGACACCGTCCGGCTGCGACAGCGAGCAAGGATCGGAACGTTCCGGCCCATCGTCGAGCCGATAGGCGTAACGCTGTCCCTCGGTCGCATTCGCTTCGGTGTGGTGGAAGAACCCTCGTTCCTCGCGCTGCATCGCCACGGTGCGGCGGCGGTCGCCGTCGTGCAGCACCAGTTCGACCTGATGGGCCTTCGGCGCCCACACACGCCAGCGCACGGAACCATCCGGCCGGCTCACGGCGCCGCATCCACGCATCTCGTCGTGCATCATCGGTGCGCATCCCCAAGTGACATGGCCTTGTCAGTGGTCGATCGTCCGCGCGGAAGATCGACGAAGGCGACATCCTTCTTTGTATGCGCGGAGCGGGCGGCGACCGCAAAGGATTGGACAGCTTAGGCCGCTTGCCGTTCCTTCTCGCGCCTGCCAATTTGCAGCAGCGGCGTATCGGCCGGTAAACGCGAGAAGGATTTCTCCGGCAGACGGACCGGAGTGGTCGCCAGGGCCGGCGGCTCGGCGTGATACTTGATGGGATGCAGCAGCAACCGCAGCAGGTACGGCAGAACCTTCCACGCCGTCCACAACACGGCGATCTGTCCGCCGAACTGCCAGCCGATGCGCCGCCGCCGCAGCGTCGTGCCGTCGTTCTTGAGCGCGCGCAGGAAGTTCAGCGGATTGTAGAAGGCTGCGTAGCCGCCCAGCAATTTCAGCTGCTTTAGCCACGGCTTCTCCGCGCCGTCCACCATGACGTGGTTGCCGTCGAACTTCGATTCGGGAATGATGTAACGGCCCAGTTCTTTGAGGACTTTGCCGCTCTGATAAGTCTTCTCTACCTCGCGCGTGCCCACCGCCGGATTGTGGACGGTACACTGGATCGAGATCGCTCCCGCGCGGCGCAGAAAATCGACCTGATTGGCCAATCCGTAGAGCGAGTTGCGAGTGTAGAACGGCTGGCCTTCGTGGAACATCAGCATCGCCATCGGAGAGATGCGATGCTGATGAAGCAACTTGAACAGCTCCAGAGTGACTTCGGGCTTCTGCCCCTTGTTGATGAGATCGGCGGTCAGATCCTCGATGCCGAACCAGATGGCATACATGCCGGCCTGCCGCGCCAACGGCAGCAGATCGCGGTTCTTGTAGGTGTCGAACTGCGTCGCCTCGGTGGACCAGCGGACGCGGCGGCGCAACGGCTTGCCACTAACGGTGGCGCGGGCCAGGGCCGTCAGAATGTCCTCGGCGGTCTCGCGGCGATTGAAAAAATTGTCGTCGGTGCCGAAGAACCACTCGATGCCGTAGCGCTCCTGGACCATGCGGATCTCGTTGGCGAGTCCCTCGGGACTTCGGAAGCGCCAGCTTTTCTGATTGAGGGCGGGGATGGGGCAGTAAGGGCAGTTGAACTTGCATCCCTGCGTGACCAACATGCTGACGATGTAGGCGTGCTTGCGCACGCGGTCGTCGGGGATCGGCCGCGGCGACAGGCCGGCGCGGCGGGACGGCGGCTCCATCAAGCTCAGTCCGGTGGCCTCGTGCGGCATCTCGTCGAGGTGCTGCACCAGGCGCTGAAGTCCCGTATCGACCAGCAACGGCTCCCGCGGCGTCGCCTCGGGCGCCAGGTAGACCAGACCCGGCACGCCCTCCAGCGCTCCGTCGCGGCGGGCGCGCTCGAAAGCGGCGCGCATCGTCTCGCCGCGGCCGCGACACTGCACGAGGACGTTGAGCAGGTCGAGCAGGACGAAGGCTTCGCCGGTGACAACCACGTCGGGGGGCACCTGGTTGTCCTTGCCGGGGTGCTTCCAGTAGTGGTAGGGCTGATAAACAGCCTTGGGTCCGCCGGCGATAATGAGCGGGCGATCGGCCCCCAGGCGGTGCGCGTCGCGGATGGCTTTGTAAGCCTGCCCGGCGTGCATCTCCATGCTGGAAACCAGCAGCAACTGAATGAGACGGCCGTCGAAGCGGGCGCTGCTGGGACGAAAGGCGGGGTTCCAGAGTTGGAAGACGGCGCGCGTGCGCGTGAAGCCGGCCTGGTAAAGAGCGCCGGCGATGACGCGCGCGCCGGCTGGAAAGATCAGACTATCGTAGAGCACGAAGGGCAATAGCCGCGTGCTACTATCGAAACACGACAGGACGACGGCGGGAACCTCGGCCAGTTCGCTCGTTCGGCTCCGCAGCCGAGCTTCCAACTCCCGGTAAGCGCCGGGAGGAACGAAGGCGTCGCTGCCCTTGCGAACGGTCAGTTCCATGACGAGTCCCCTTCCCTGAGATTATGTCCGTCCTTGTGAAACATCGGTCGCGCCGGAGAGTTCTCTTGAGCGCGCAGGCTGGTATGCGCGCCGGCCCCGCAGGCTTGGCCGATCTATTTCGCAGAACCGGATCGAAAGGTCAAGGGATGTCATCCCTCCTTTTCGGCCAGCCGGAAGCGTGAGCAACTGACAGCGCTTCAATTGCTCACGCTCCCAGCTGGCCGAAATGTTAGAACTTGTTACTGGTCTTTCTCCGGCAGTTTCCACTCTTCGTCGAAGAAACCCGCCGCCGCCACCTTGCCCGGCAGCCGCGTCGAGGGCGGCGTATTCACGTCGATCACCGCGAAATCCGGCAGTTTCGGCACCTGCCGCGCATTGTTGAGATAGTCGTACTCGCGGAACGTGAATCCGCTGTTGAGCACCACGTAGCGCTTCGGGTTGAGCGGATTGGGATAGAGCAATAGCGGCACGTGATGCTCGGCGGAAAACGTCTGTTCGCCTAGCTTTACCTGTTTGGCATCCCAGCGGATCGGCAGCTTGTCGGCGATGCGGGCCAGGATCTTGTTGCTGCTCGGATCGCCCCACAGCACGAGGTTGTGCGCGGCGATGTCCGCGTCGCTGATGTCGCCGTCGTCCTTCACACGCGCCTCGCCACGGAACTGCTTGCGCCAGTGATCGACGGCGTGTTTCATCTCGGCCGAGGCCCATGCGCCCACCTTGTCGTTGAACGGCTTGCCCGTCGGCCGCACCATCAGGAAGCTGTCCAGGAAAGCGTCGTCAATGGGGCCTTGCAGTCCAGGCCGTTTGCGCAGTGTGTCGTCGTCAGCCTTCGCGACCACCTCCCACGCGCCGTCCTTCCTGCGCAAGTGCACCGTCCACGAGCGATCCGACATCACCTGCGGAACGTCCTTGATCTCCTCCTTGTCGATGGCGATGCTCGGCTTCTCCAGCGCTTCGATCGGACTGGAACCAGGCTCGAAGGACAGCGTCAGGGCGGAGACGTTCTTCGTCTGAATGGTGACGCCCTCGGCGTCGAGGGCGGCGTCCACGTCGGCCCGCGACCAGTGTTTCTCCAGGCCGTCGATCCGCAGCCAACGCATCCGGTTGTAGCGCAGCGTCCAGGTGGTGAACAGCACGTGCATCGGCACAATGTCCCGGCCGTGCTTGACGATGCTGTCGATACGGCGATTCAACTCCCGTTTCGTCCTGGGTTCGTAGCCGTGGTCGGTCTTGGGTCCGATGAGGTGAACGAGGCTCATGCCTTCCTTCTTCATCGCCTCGGCCATCTTGTCGGCGGCCTGCTTCTGCGAATCCTTTTCGCCGCTGTAGGCGACGACGGGGCAGTTGAAGAGGTTGGCCGCGTAGTCCGTGCAGTCGTACCAGTGCCACAGTTTTTTCTCGTACCACGTCGGTTGCACCTTCTCGTTCTGGAAGACCTTGAGGAAATCGGCCGTCTCACTGAAGCCGGCCCCCGGTGCGGCCGCCGTCCACAGGCCGGGATAATGCACGGCGAACTGCCAGCACGCCGCCCCGCCCATCGAGAAACCGCGCATGACGACGCGGTCCGCGTCGATGGGGTAATGCTTGCGGACGTGAGCCAGCGCTTCGAGGCAGTCGATCTCGCCGGCGAACTTGTTGGCGTTGCAGTAGCGGCCATACAGATGCAGTACGAAGGCGTGTTTCGGCGTGAAGTCGCCCGGCGACGATAGCCGGCCGTTGAGGAACGACAACTCTGTCAGCTTTTCCCCACGGCCGTGGCACCACAGGTCCAGCCGATGCTCATAGGGACTATTCGCCTGATACGAGGCCGGCACAACCAAGCCATACGGCTGCACCGAGCCGTCGATCTTCGAGAGATAGCCGCGCACCACCAGACCGGTTGCCGTCGTCCACGGCGCTTTGCCCTCGCGCAACAGCTGAGCGCGCTCCGTCCCCTGAGTGAGCATCTTGCGGGCGACGGCCAGTTCACCAGGGGCGTAGAACTCGTCGTAGGTCAGAGCGTAGCGGACGGCGTTGTGGAAGATTTGCACGTCCGGCAGCAGTTCCAGCAGCGCCGGCTTGCCCTTGAGATCCTGGCGCAGCTGCTCGATGTCCTTGCCCAGCGTCTCGATGCCGGTTTGCAGCTCGGTTCGATCGGCGTCGGCGAGCTTGATGCCCGGAGGCGGCACCGGACGCACCTTGTCGGGATGATTGTCGGCCGGCCCATCCGCGCGGAGCGGGGCCACGAACGCGAGGAGCGAGGACATGAGCAACCAGCGTTTCGTCACGGGGAAACTCCTTGTTGAGAGCGAGCACGCGATGCAGGGCAATCGTTCTGTTGTTGTTAAGACACGCGGGGGAGGGTGTCAACGGAAATGCCCTCCATGCTGCCAGTCCGCCGCAGGCGGTTATTGCGGCAAGCCAGTACGACCGGGCAAGTTCTCCCTGATATGCCAACCTGTCCAGCGCATTCTCTCCGCGTTCGCCGATTGCGCTGGCCTCGCTGCTTGCCGTTTGTCGAATCATAGGGTGTGGACGAGGCGGGCAGCGATAGGCTGCGAAACGGCAGAGGCTGGCTCAATTTCGGCAAGGCAGGGAGTCCGGGTATGAATATCAAGGCCGTGATTCTGGCGATGGCTATCGGAGCGAGTGCCTCGCTGCTGCATGCCCAGACGCAAACCCCAAACGGCACCGATTCCGGAACAGCCGCCCCACAGGAACCCTCGACCAACTGGACCCAGGTGGAGACTCCTGGTGTCCGAGCTTTGGCGCAACCAGGCTCATTCATTCAGTACGCTCCCGCCGGAGGAGCGGGCTGCTGCAATGGTTGTCCAGGGCACAAAACGGAGTCCTGCCTCCATCGGCTGATCGCCTGGGCCACCTACTGCCCCAAGGAACGCATCGGCTGCTGTAAGTCCTGTAATAGCTGCCATTACAAGGGAACCTTGCGGGTTTACCTCTTCATGCTCAACCCCAAGTGCGTGGAAGGTTCCGGCATCCACGCGACGTTCCCCAATCCACCCTGCACGCACGGCTGCAAGACCTGTGCGGCCGGCGCTCCGTGCGGCGGTTAGTGAACACCAGGGACTTCCTTCACCCCGTCACGACGGAACCCGGACCCGCGCCGGGTTCCGTTCGTTTTTCCTCCTCCCCACTGTCCGACCGATCCCGCTTATAATCAATTCCATCGCCCGCAACCGGGGATGAGCCGATGGACGCCGCGCCCGAAATCGCCCGCGACGAGGACTGGGCTTCCGCCTTCCGTCTGATTTTCCAGTGCCTCCCTGCCGACGAGAATGAGCGCCGCTGTGCCAACGCCTTGCACCTGTTGCAGAGCGGCGAACTCGATCCGCAAGGTATTCTTGTCCTGCGCGGCGACGAGGGTTTGCGCGGCGCCCTCGTCTGCCTTCCGGTTCCCGGCGGCAGCGCCCTCGTTTGGCCGCCGGGCGCCGTCGAGGACGACCGCGCCGCGATCGAGGACGCGCTGGTAAAACATGCGGTCGGCTGGCTGCGCCGGCGCAGCGCGAAATTGGCCCAGACACTTCTCGACCCGGATGAAATGTTCCTCGCCGAACCGCTGCTGCGTAACGGCTTCACCCTCGTCACGCGGTTGTGGTACATGCGCCACGACCTGAACCTGCCGCTGGAGTTTTTGAACCTCCCCGCCCGTCTGGATTTTCAACCGTTCGACAACGGCGTCGATTTCCGGCAGACGTTGCTGCGGACCTACGAGGACACGCGCGATTGTCCCGAGGTCAACGGCGTCCGCACCATTGACGAGGTGCTGGAAGGCCATCGTGCCCAGGGCGTGTTCCGGCCGGAGCGCTGGTGGTTGGCGCTGGACGAGGGACGGCCGGTGGGGGTGCTGATTGTAACGGAAATGCCGGAAAGCGGGGATTGGGAGGTGGCGTACATGGGGGTGGTGCCGGAGGTACGGCGTCGCGGCTTCGGCCGCGAGATGCTGCTGCACGTCCTCTGCGCGGCCCGTGCCGCCGACGCGCCCCGCGTGATGCTATCCGTCGATGCCCGCAATCAACCGGCGTGGAACCTTTATCGCTCCCTGGGGTTCGAGCCGTATGACCAGCGCGCCGTCTACCTGGCGATCTTTGTTTAGCCGCGACGCGCAGCGGAGCGGGCGGCGGACGCGCTCCACTGCGCGTCGCGGCTAAACGAAGGTGCCGAGAATGGCGCCCGCTTCCTATCGCCAAGCGAGAAAATCGGACAATCTCGTGTTGGCGAGTCCTTCACGGCGGGCTAGAATTGCCCGTCCTAGCGTCGAACCCTACCGGAGCAGGTATCTGTCCTGTCCGTGGGCCGAATCTCTCTTCCAATCCGAACTCAACCCACCTTCGCAGCGTGACTGCGCGCCGAGGGGAGAGCGCCGTGACTGTCCGTGAACGCGAAGTGGTGCAGGCGCTGGAGCAAGAAATCGTCCGGCGCATCGGCGAGCCGCGCTATCAGCTGTGGTTCGCGGGCCGCACCCGTTTTCAGTGGGACGACAATCAGCTGACGATCGGCGTGCCCAATCGACATTTCGGCGAGTGGGTGGAGAAGAACTTCGGAACCGCCGCCGCCGCCGCCGCGCGCGAAGTGTTCGGCCAGACCATGCAGGTCCGCTTCGTCATTGACCCCGAACTGTTCCAGGCGGCGCGGCGCGAGCAGGATGAGGCTCGCGAGGATCAGAGCCGCGACCGTAAGGGAGCGGAGGAGAAGTCACAGAGCCGCGATCGTAAGGGAGCGGAGGAGAAACCGCTCCCTAGCCGTCGCGGCTCGGAGATGAAACCGGAATCGACGCGGCGGACGCGGCGCTGGCACCGCCTGAGCGATTTCGTCATCGGTCCCTGCAATCGCGTCGCTCACGCTGCCGCCCAGAGCGTCATCGAGGCGCCCGGCGACGGAGCCAATCCCATCGTCCTGCACGGCCCGGTCGGCACCGGCAAGACGCATTTGCTGGAAGGCATCTACGCCGGCCTGCGCCGCGCGCATCCCGACTGGCGCGTCCTCTATCTGACCAGCGAGGACTTCACCAACCGCTTCGTCCAGGCGATGCGGCTGAACAAGCTGATCGGCTTCCGCCGCCAGTTCCGCGAGTGCGACGCGCTGCTCGTGGACGATCTGCATTTTCTGGCGAGCAAGAAGGCCACGCAGGCGGAGTTTCTGCACACCTTCGATGCCTTGCAAGCCGACGGCCGGCAGATGGTGCTGACATGCGATTGTCACCCGCGCCTGGCCGACGATTTCACGCCGGAATTGACGGACCGCTTGCTCGGCGGTGTCATCTGGGGGCTGATGCCGCCCGACGCCGCCACGCGCCTGGCGATCCTGCGCAACAAGGCGCTGCACAAAGGCGAACGTCCGATACCCGACGAGGTGCTGCGTTTCCTGTCCGGCCAGCTGCGCGGCAACGTCCGCGAGTTGGAAGGGGCGCTGCACAGCATCCGTCACTACAGCCGCGTCACGAACCGCCCCATCGACGTGCCGCTGGTGCGGGAGGCGCTGTCCGATCTGCTGCGGCACGCGGTCCGCGTCGTGCAAATGAGCGACATCGACAAGGCTGTCTGCGCCGTGCTGCGGCTGGACAACGGCACCTTGCAGTCGAAGGGCCGCGCCTGGGCGGTCAGTCATCCGCGCATGGTGGCCATGTTTCTGTCGCGCAAGCACACAGCCGCCTCGTACAGCGACATCGGCAAACATTTCGGCGGCCGCAATCACAGCACCGCCGTCGCCGCCGAGAAAAAGGTGCGCCGGTGGATCGAGTCCGACTCCGAACTGGCCCTCGGTCAGCGCCGCATCCGCGTGCGCGAACTCATCGACCGCATCGAGCGCGATCTGTTG
>DATBGU010000191.1:0-9104 GCA_036557825.1 Gemmataceae bacterium | reverse complement strand
ATCGCCAACGACCTGGCCAAGTACTTCGCCATCGTGCCGGCGCTGTTCGCCTCGACGCTGCCGTGGCTGAAGGCCATCGACGTGATGCACCTGTATTCGGCGAAGTCGGCCATCCTGTCGGCGGTGATCTTCAACGCGATCATCATCCCCCTGCTGATCCCGATCGCCCTGAAGGGCGTGAAATATCGGCCCGTCGGCGCCGACGCTCTGCTCCGCCGCAATCTGCTGATCTGGGGACTCGGCGGAGTGATCGTGCCGTTCATCGGGATCAAGGCGATTGATCTGGTGCTGTCCCTCCTGCCGGGGATGAGTTGAAAAGGGGTTGGCCAAACTCCCGAACATGTCTGAAAAGGTGATCTCATGAACGCGAACATCCGCGCGAATCTGTGGCTACTCGGCATAACGGTCGTTCTCTGCTGCATCCTGTATCCGCTGATCTTGTGGACCATCGGCCAGCTGGTCTTCCCGGACAAGGCTTCGGGGAGCCTGCTTGACGAGAGCGGTAGGCCGACGCGCGAAGTCGAGAAAGCCCGCGGCTCGCGCCTGATCGCGCAGCCGTTCAACGGTTCGGAGTATTTCCAGCCGCGCCCGTCGGCGGCGTCCTACAAAGCCGATGCCTCGGCCGCCTCGAACTATGGCGCCAACAATCCGAAGCTGCGCTACCGCGTCGCGCAGACACTCGGTCCCATCGTCAAATATCGCAGCGGGTCGAAGAAAGGCCAACTCGCCGGACCCGACATCGAAAAGTGGTTCCAGCAAGACCACTTTAAGGGCGAACCACACATCGTCGCCCAATGGGCAAAGCAATACTCCTCCTCGGCACAAGAATGGGTCAAGACGGACCTGCTCAATACCAAGCACGTCGGCGACTGGATGAAAGCCCACCCCGAGGAAGTCAAGGAATGGAAGAAGGACAACCCGGACGCTTCCGAGTCGAAACCTGAAGACTTTGCCGTGCCGTTTTTCGTCAGTTTTTCCCAGACGTTCCCAGGAACGTGGCCAAAAGTTAGCGAAAAACGCTTCGAGCAGGTCACGGAAGACACGAACATCCAGGCGAACTTTTTCGATATGTGGCTTCAAGAGCATCCCGACGTGGAACTGGTCGAGGTGCCGGCCGACCTGGTCATGGCTTCGGGTTCGGGACTGGATCCGCACATCACGCTGAAGAACGCCCAGTACCAACTCGACCGGGTAGTGGACGCCTGGGCCGAGAAAACCAACGCGGACAAGGCTGAGATCCGCAAGGGGATTGAAGAACTGTTGAACCAGAAGGCAGAGGCTCCCTTCGGAGGATTGGCGGGGGTAAAGCTCATCAACGTCCTGGAGGTGAATCTGGCACTGCCGGACGTGATGAAGAAACTCCCGCGGCGCGTCGCGGGGGGCGGCGGCCCGGCTTAGCCTGGCCACCGGGCGGAGGGGCCAGTAGACAGCTGGCGCCCTCCGCCTCCCCCTCGTCGGCGAAGAATCCCATCCCCTCCTGCCCTTCGAGCTTGCTCGGCCTCTCACTTCATTTCTTTCAGGCTACACACCTGGGTGAGAGGTCCGAGCATTGTTTCCCGCGAACGCATGTTCCCACAACTCCCCCGAGCGAGCGGATCGGTCGCCGATACTCGCGAGTTCACCAGCGTATGATCAGATCCGAGGCCGCGAGGAACTGGCCGTGCTTCCCTTCAAAGGGTCGCGACTGGCCGTTGTAGTCGTAGCGCAACTCCGGGCGGATGATGATGTCTTTGCGCAGGCGGAATTGCAGTCCTCCCGTCACGGCCGTATAGAGGCCGGGGAAGCCCGTACGCTGTCCGTTGAAATCGTCGAACGTCTCGACGCGGAGGATGCTGCCTAGACGCGGCGACAGGGTGAAGCGGAAATAGTGGACGCTCGATGCCCAGTGGGCAGTGCCGGGGCTGTCCGAGTCTGTTCGCACGATGCCGCCGGGCACGTTGGCGGGCACATTGGTCTGCCAGGCGAACATGCTTTCGTTGACGTAGGTGAACACCGGGCTGAAAATGTGCGTGTAGACCAGATCGAAGGCGTTGAAATTGTTGTGCCCCGCCGGCTCCTGCGCCAGGGCGACTGTGGCGGGGTTGAAGGGGGCGCCGGCATTGAACTTGCCGCGGCCGAGCGTGCAGCCCAGCTGCACACTGTCGCGCTGATTGGGAGCGGTGTAGGTCAGCTTGCCGAAGAACCGCGCCTCTTCTTCCGGAACTAAGAAGGTGTCGTTACCGTTGGCCAGAATGAGGACGGCAGCCCATTCGGGCGAAAAAGTGGTGTAGGCTCCAATTCCCATTATGGTGAAGGGCGTGTTGAAGAAGGCGTAGGAGCGCGACAGCAGGGGCGTGCTGACCGCTTCCAGACTCTCGTACCCCCACGGGTTGAAGGTGTGGCCGACGCGGATTTCCGTCCCGCGGAAGAGAGTGGGGAAGTAGGCGTTGGCGTAAAACTGGATGGGGTCCACGCCGTAGAGGTTCTGCGCCCCCGTGGAGTTGACAAGTTGGCTGTTGAATAGGCCGCGGATCAGGGTCCAGCGGTAGTCGCTGCCCACCAGCACGTCCAGGTGATAGCCAAAGCTCGGCTCCGTCGTGCCGGTGGTGGCCAAGGCGCGATCGATGCGGAACCACTGCTGTTGTAACAGAAAGGTGTTGGCCCGATCGTTGAAAGACACCGGCAGATTGCTCACCGCGGAGGTGCTGGCGGTGTACGAGGCCTCGGTCCAGCCGCTCACGGAAAGGCGGTTGCCATCGAGGAAAGCGCCAAGCCAGGTTCCCTGAAGCTCGCGCATGAGCCACCAGCGATCGGGCGGCGGTGGCACGCCTTGGGTAAAGGGTGCCGGGACGGTCGGCGGAACCGTGGGAGGAGGAACGGCGACCGGAGCCTCGATCGCCACCGGCTCCGGAGTTGCCGATTCCCCTCTGGGTGCGGCAGGAGGCGGCGACGGAACCTGAGCGCTGGCGGGCGGGTTCGAGGACGAGTCCACGGTTCCGATGGGAGGCGACGCGACAGTGTTGCTTTCCATCTGCGCCGATGCGGCCAACGGGAGCAGTACGGAGGCGAGCAATGCCAGAAAGCTAACGAAAGGGCTGGATCGCATCGCGGGAACGAACGGGAATATCTTGCGCCGAGGTAAGCGCGGCAAGGGAGCAGAGACAGCGAACCGCTGTTGCCCGGAGAACTTTGAGACATTCACATAGCGGCTAGGCGTCATGGCAACCTCGGCAAGGCAGAGCGCAAAGAGTCTCAATCGGTTCTTCCGCGCTCGTCCCTCAGGCCGAGACAGTTGCGGGTTTTTCGTCCGCCAAGCCTGGCAAGGATCGTGACCTGTATGGAAGCGTTAATTAGCTCGCGGATATACTGGGAAGGCGCCCATCAATCAACTCCACTTCACGCTGCGTCCGAAGCGCGGTAAGCCTGCTGTCCGCTCCGGCCGCCGCCACAACAACCTCGCTCCGGGAAAGTCGCCGACCGCCCATGTTTTCTCGGTGTCGGATCTCTTCTCCGTTCGGGCATATTTCTAAGGGAGAACACAATCGCCTCAGGCGGTGATTGCCATGAAGATCGCCAACCGGCAACAATTAACGGGCGTCAACCGCTGGTTCCGCAACCGAACGTTCGCCGCCGTCGTGACGGGACTGCCGGAGGAAACGGTTGCAACCGACCTCCTCCGAACGCTCGCGGCAGCGCTCGATCGGCTGCCCCTCCCTGCGCACCAGGCCGGAGCGGGGGAGCGGATGCAACGGGCCATGCCGTCCGGCGCGGGATGGGGAAGATGCCTGATCGAACTGGCGGCAGAGCTTCAGTTCTTGAGCGGCGAAGTTGTCGGGGCGCGCACCGTCCAGAGGACAGCGTCGGCCGGGTCCGTCCACGTGGCCCTGGAGTGCCAGGAGTTTCCGCTGGCCGAGGCCTGCCTGGACGCTGCGGTGCGGATCTGTGTTCGCCTGCATTGCGGTGAGTCGATCGAACTGGCAAAGGTGTACGACGATCTGGCGGCCTGCGCCGGTGAGGCTTGCCTTGGCGGCTCGACCGGCCCCATCGTCGCCGCCGCCCGGCGGCGCGGCATCCCGTCGTATCGTCTGGATCGGGAGAGCCTGGTCCAACTGGGAGACGGCGTCCATCAGCAGCGCATCTGCACGGCGATAACCAGCCGGACATCGCAGATTGCCGTGCAGGTTTCGACCGACAAACATCTTGTCAGCCAGCAATGGTCGCGGATCGGCATTCCCGTCGCGGCGGATCGCTTGGTCCACGACGAGGAGGAAGCGATCCGGGCCGCCGAGGAAGTCGGCTGGCCGGTCGTGGTCAAGCCGGCCGATGCCGATTACGGTCGCGGCGTCTCTCTCCATCTGCGCACCGCTGAGCAGGTTCGCGCGGCCTACCCGAAAGCGAAGACCCGCTCGCACAGCGGGCGCGTCCTCGTGCAGCACTACTTGCAGGGAGCGTCGCACCGGCTGCTCGTCATCGAGGGCCGTCTGGCCGCCGCGGTGCGACGCGATCCCATCGCCATCGTCGGCGACG
This sequence comes from Gemmataceae bacterium, assembly GCA_036557825.1. Taxonomy (GTDB): domain Bacteria; phylum Planctomycetota; class Planctomycetia; order Gemmatales; family Gemmataceae; genus JAJPHU01. The sequence goes on along the minus strand of DATBGU010000191.1, from coordinate 4,598 downwards.
GACGGCATAACGTGCGCGAGCTGGTGGAGGAGGCCAATCGGGACGGCCGCTGGGGTCTGGAGCGCCCGCTGTCGCTGGGTGACGACGAACGGGCCGCCCTGGCCGAAGTCGGCTTCGCCCCGGAGACGATTCCCGCCTCCGGTGTCAAGGTTCCCCTCAGCCACGACCTGCTCGAGAACTACAGCAACGTCACGGAACGAGTCCATCCCGACACCCGCGAGTTGGCGTTCGACGCCGCGCGGGTGATCGGTCTGGACGTGGCCGGATTGGACGTGATCGCCCTCGACATCAGTCGCCCGCTCGCCGAGCAGGGCGGCGGCTTCCTGGAGATCAACGCCCAGCCGGCGATCGCCATTCACCGTCCGCCCCACTGCGATCGACCGCAGGCCGTCGGCGATGCTATTGTCGCCTCTCTGTTTCCGCCGCCCGCGTGCGGCCGCGCCCCTCTGATCATCGCCCTCGGTGGGCGGCAGGCCGATCATGTGGTCCCGTTCACCGCGGAATTCCTTCGCCGTGGAGGAAATCAAGTCACCACCTCCACGCCGCATCAAACTCTCTGGAACCATCGCCCGTTGGCTCCCGGCTCTCCGTCGCTGGCCGACCGACTGGCCACGCTGATGCTCCACCCCCGAACCGAGGTCGCGGTCCTCAGCGCGTCGCTCGCCGAGATCCTGCAAACCGGACTGGGTGCCGACCAGTGCCATGTCCTCGTGCTTGCCGACGGATCAAACGGCGCACGGACTGGAGACGGCGATGAGGGGATGGAGTTGCTGCGCCAGCTTGTCCCGGCGTCGCGTCGCTGCGTCGTGAACCTCGACGATCCGCGCTGGTCGGGGTGCGCAGCCGTATCCATCCCCACCACTGTGCTGGTTTCATCGGACCCAACTCATCCGCGGTTGTCGCAGCACCTGGCCACGGGGCGCGTGGCGGCGTTCCCACATGGAACAAGCATCCTCGTCCGGGCGGGCGAGGTTGAGCTGGCGCGTTTTCCGGCGCCGGATGCCAGTCCCTCCATCCGGGGGGCGCAAGCTCTCGCCGCGGCGGCCGTCTTCGCGCTGGGACTTGAGGGTCTGGATTGACGTTCGTGTCGCGGGTGGTGTTTTCCCTTTCCCCGCAGCCGTCGCGCCAGTAGAGTGATTACATCTCCAACCACCGCCCCTTCCCTGAACGGCGAGTTGCATGAATCGCGACGTCTCCTCTCTCTCCGCGCTGCAACGCCCGACCCGCGTGCGTTACGGCGTTCTAGGCTTCGCCTGCGCCTTGTCGATGATTACCTATCTGGACCGCGTGTGCATCGCCTCGGCCGTGTCGCCGATGATGGAGGCGCTGGGTCTGAAAAGCGCCGCTCAACTCGACTGGGCGTTCGCGTCCTTCGCCTTCGCCTACGCGGTGTTTGAAATCCCCAGCGGCTGGCTCGGCGACGTATACGGCCCGCGCCGCACCTTGATACGCATCGTCCTCTGGTGGTCGATCTTCACAGCGCTGACGGGGATGACGGGACTGATCGGCGGCTTGATTGTCCTGGTGGTGGTTCGCTTCCTGTTCGGCATGGGAGAGGCGGGGGCGTATCCGAACATCACCCGCGCCTTGCACAACTGGTTCCCCTTTACGGAGCGCGGCTTCGCGCAGGGGGCCGTGTGGATGGGCGGCCGGCTCATGGGCGGGCTGACGCCCCTGCTGTGGCTGCTCCTCGTGGAGGGCATTTACTGGACCCGGACGGGAGCCGACGGCGCGGAAACGACGAGCCTTTTGTTCGCGCCCGTGTTGCACTGGCGAGCGACGTTCTGGTTGTTCGGCCTGCTCGGAGTTGGTTGGTGTCTGCTGTTTTCCCTGTGGTTCCGCAATCGTCCGGAGCAGAAGCCTGCGGTGAACGTGGCGGAGTTGGCGCTGATTCAAAAGGGGCGGACCGACACGGGAGCCGCCCACGCCCACGTGCCCTGGATGAGTTTGATACGCAGCCCCAACCTGTGGGCCTTGTGCCTGATGTACTTCTGCGCCGCCTACGGCTGGTACTTCAACATCACCTACTTGCCGCATTTTCTTGAGCAGCGCGGCGTGGACCCGCACAGCGTCGTGGGCGCCATCTACAAGGGGGGGCCGTTGTGGTTGGGGGCCGTCGCTTGTCTGCTGGGAGGCTTTCTGACCGACAGCTTCATCCGACGCACCGGCAGCCGCAAATGGGGGCGGCGTCTGTTCGGCGTCCTCGGTCATGGACTCTGCGCGGCGTGCTGTTTCCTGGCCTTCCTGTACCCTTCCGATCCGTTTTCGGTCTTTCTGTTCATCTCGCTGGCGGCCTTTTGGAACGATCTGACGATGGGGGCGGCTTGGGCGGCCTGCCAGGACATTGGCCTGCGCTACGCGGCCATCGTCGCCGGCTGCATGAATTTCATCGGCAACCTTGGCGGCGCCGCGGTCGGCAAGGTGACGGGGTTTATCATCCGGCAGACGCTGGCGGCGCAGGCGGCCGGCGCGGGCGTGGCCGTGGACCAACTCACCGCCGAGCAACGCAACACGGCCGAACTGCTCGGCTACAAAATCAACTTCTTCATGTTCGGCGTCGCCTACCTGATCGCGGTGGCCCTGTGGCTATATTTCGATGCCACGAAACCTGTCGTGCCCGAAGAAAAGGTCCACGCGGACAAAACTTGAGCGGCTTATGCAGAGCCGCGAGCGTCAGCGAGCGGGATTGCATTTCCTTTTTCATCTTCGACCGGCAGTCCCAGGTAGCGGCGACATTCCAGGCACGTCCGCATCAAATACTGCCGCGTCGCGTGTTGATCGGCGAGGAGGGCCGGATCGATCGGTTTCGGCTTGTCCACGGCGATGTCGATGCGCCGCGCCCAATCGAGGCGCTTGCCGCGCAGCGGCGGACCATTGAAGTACGATGTGAAACTTCCCCAGCCGCCTTCGATCCAGCAGACGAGGACCGGCGTCTGGGGCAGTTCATGTAGAATGCGCCATACCCCTTGTCCGAACATGCGGAGCGGCTGGTCTTCGCGGCGGCGAAGCTGGGCCTCCGGGAAGATCAGCACGCAACCGCCCTGCCGCAACAGCGCGACGGCGTCGCGCAGCTCCGGGGCTTCGCGGCGAAAGCGCGACTCCGGCACACGGATCGCGCCGACGATGTGAACCATGCACCATCGGATGATCGGCAGATCGTAAAAGACGCTGGTCATCATGGGCGAGGTCTTGCGCGGCAGGATCTTGCACAACCAGAACGGGTCGAGATAAGCCGAGTGGTTGGCGACGACCAGCAGCGGCCCGCGGCGCGGGATGAGAGCGTAGCCGGGTCCGTGGGCGCGCACTCGATACAGCGGCGTCAGCATGATCTCCAGGATCTGCTCGACCGCTTGCGGCATCAGCCACCACCATGCCGCCAGCGCTCCCACGCCGGCCAGCACGGCCAGAAAAGCCAACTGAGCTACCGGCGTCGGCAACACGTTCCGGTTGATAAGGCCGATCACGAGCAGCGCCAACGCGGTGGTGAGAACGTAAATGACGATGTTCATCACAGCCATGCCGTTGCCGCGCGCGTCGGCCGGCACCGCCGCCTGATACGCGGCCCGCAGCGGCACGTTGACCAGTCCGCCCATGAATCCCAGCACGAAACACGGAATCAACGGCAGCGCCGCTTCGGTAGCCGGCGCCAGCGTCGTCCAACCCAGCGCCAGCAACAGCCCCGTCGCGCCCAGCGGCACGAGCCCCAGACTGCGGCGCGGATGTCCTTGCCAGCTCGCCGTCAAACAGCCGAGCGCCGCGCCGACTCCCATCAGCGCCATCGCTTGCAACAGTCCCTCGTGTGAATCGCGTTTCAACGTCTGCGCCACAATCGCCCCCGCGCCGGCGGTGACGATCGCCTGAAAGGACGCCAGGCCGAGCAGACTGCCGGACGCCATCGACTCGCGGCCGATACGCACACTGTCGCGGAAGAATCCGGCGACGGCGCGCCCCGCCGGTTCCGGTCGCCGCACGTCCGACGGAAAGAAGGCCGGCAAGGCCGCGACGAGACTGAGCAGGTTCAATCCCAGAAGCATGGCGACGGCATGCCCGGCCAGCGGACCATCGACGACCGCCCATCCCAGGGCCGCGCCGCCGACGATGGCCGACGCACCGCCCATCTCGATCCAGCCGTTGACGCGCGGCAGGGGGATGTGCGTGTCCTCGGCCACGGCCGGCAGCATGGCGTAGCGCGCCGGACTGTAAACCGCCGACCCCAGCGCCACGATTCCCAGGCAGATCATCCATTCCCACTGCCCGACCGCGAACGCCGCGACGACGAAAAGCGTGAACGCCGCCGAGCCGGTCAGCACCCAGCGGCGCGGTAAACCGTTGTTGATGCAGCCGTTGAGGGGAGCGAGCAGGATGAACGGCGCGATGAACACGGCCGTGGCGACGTGCCAGGCGTCGCCGTTGCCGCCGCTTGCGCGCGACCAGATCAGGAAGGCGACGACGCGCAAGCACCAGTCGGCCAGGACGCGGGCGACCTGTGAAACCCACAGCGAAACCAATCGGAGACGTGCGGCGAGCAAAGAGCATTCCTCATGATCGGATGTGTTGCGCTCCGGCGAGCCGGGAGGGTAAGCGACCGGAGCTTCCCT
>DATBGU010000190.1:0-3707 GCA_036557825.1 Gemmataceae bacterium | reverse complement strand
CGCAGCCGTACCCAGGTGCTGAGCAGGAGCATCACGGCGAGATAAAAACCGAAGAAACGAATCAGCCGCAGATCGAGCAGCCAGGCCATGACAAGCTCCTCGGAAGGATGAAGGATAAATCAAATCCATTCATCCTTCATCCTTCATCCTTCTTCCTTCCGAGGAGCCTTCTTCTCGAAGATGATGACGTGCTGCCAGGGCAGTGAGCTGATCGTTTTGACGTGCTTGAGGGGATATTGCTCCATCTCGGCACGTACTTGCTTTTTCGTCATGCGGTGCGCCGGCAGGATCGGCACCTCCGGATCGCGGTCTTCCTCGCGGAACTCGACGAAGACGAGCCGGCCGCCCGGTTTGAGCGCCTTCAGCATCGCCTGCGTCATCTCGAAGGGGAAGGCGAACTCGTGATAGACATCGACGAGCAGAATCAGATCGACGCCGCCGCGTGGCAGTTTGGGATCCTTCTCGGTGCCCAGGATCGGTTCGATATTGGCGACCTCTTCTTTTTTCATGCGCTGGCGGATGATGTCGAGCATTTCCTTCTGAATGTCCACGGCCAGCACCTTGCCCTTGGGTCCGACCTTCTCGGCCATACGGAACGAGTAATAGCCGCTGCCGGCGCCGATATCGGCGACGACCGTGTCCGCTTTGAGGTCGAGGATTTTCAGTAGCTTCGTGGGCTGTTCTTGCTTCTCGCGCTCGGCTCGTTCGAGCCAGGCGGCGGCCTGATGGCCCATGACCCTGGCGATCTCGCGGCCCATGTAGAACTTGCCGCTGCCGCCGCCGGTCCGCGAAACGCCCGTCGTGTAACGCGGCGGCGCCTTGTCCGGCACACGCTGCGGACGCACGGCCGGCGCGAGGACTCCCAGAAACAGCAGGGCGAGCAGACAGGCGGCTCGATACGGCAATCTCATGCGACGACTCCCTTTCGTTGTGGGGCGTGGATTTCTTCTATCTTGAGGTCTTCGGTCGAACGAACGCGAGGCATTCTCGATTCAGGGATGCCAGGTGACGTCGTGCAGCACGTCCCGTTCGTAGATCTTCATGGCGTCGCGGATCTGACTGCGTGTCGGCTCCAAGGCGGCCGCCTCCAGAAATTGAACGATCCGCGCAGCCGCTTGCACATCCGTTTGTGCAACTCTTAGGCGCATGGGGCGTCCGAGGTCGTAATCCGCCCAGTTGCGATCGCGGCGAGCGACATTCAAGTCCGCGCCAGCTCGTTGAACCTGCGGATCGCCACAATTGGACAGGCGCAACCAAAGATACCCGTGCGCCCGATCCGCCTGGGGCACGCGGAAATGTAAATCAAGCAACAGCAACCGGGCGACGTGGAAGGCCGCATAGTAGGCGCGGCTGACAGCTGAACGCCATGCCGATTCCGTCGTCTCAACAACTAATTGTTGAGCAAGTACCAGGAAATGGCGAGGGTCCATGCGCGCTATACCATTCCGAGTCGAAACACGCAGACATGAGTGGAAGGGCACTGCTCGAAAATCTCGCGGACCCATTGCCCGCGTAAGTCCAGCAAGGTTTCGACCTCGGCATCATCGGGCACTTGCACCTCCAGGACGATATGTCGATCGTTGGCGATCTCCGGATCATCTTCCGTAAAGATCCGGAGAGGATAGGTCGGAAAGATTCGCCGCGTCATCCCCAGGACCGCAGGCAGGTACGCGGCTACCCCCTGTTCCTTGGCGAATGCCAGCACGTCCGGCGACACATCTGGCAACGGAAGAACGGTGGTTGGAGCGAACATGGCAAACTCCTCCGGGGGCGCCTCGAATAATTGCAAGCCTATCAGAAGAAGCACAACGCCGCCATCCGCGGTCCTGCACGCATCCCGATTTCACGCTCACCCCTCGGCGGCGCGGCGTCCGGCAAGATAAGCCGCCTCCAGAGCGTCGCGGAGAAGCCACACCGGCACCTCGCGAATATCGAAGGCCGCGTTGCCCGTTGGCGCCAAGGTTTCGCGGTCCAACACCTTTTGCGCTATGTCCAGCAAGGCTTCCTCCGCCGAGGGCCGCGGCATCACCCGCGCGCCGTCCCAGCCGAGCAGCAAACGACCCACCGCCTCGCAGGGCGTCGCTCCCACCGCCTCGCGTCCGCCGCTGGAGGCGAACCAGCGAGCGCCGAGATTCCACACCCGAATGGTCATCGGCCCTGGTAGGTAAATTTCGCGCGGCTGGGGTTCCATGATCGCTCTCAGCGGTAGGACGCCATTGACGTGCTCGACAAGAGCCGATACTACTCGGAGCGAGAGACCGTCACAACCACTTTCGGCGAAGCGGCCCGCATCGGTTACAACGCCAGGCTTCGCGGAGATCCGACTCATGACCTGGATCCGAACGATACCCGTGGAACAGGCCGACGATGTCCTGCGCCGCTGCTACGAGGCGGTGGAGCGCCTCTATCCGCCGGAGTACTGCGCAGACGTGGCCGCCGTTGTGCGGCCCGACGGCCGCAGCGACAGCGTCGTCGCCGCGCACAGCTTGATTCCCGCGGCCATGCTGCACGCCATGTCCACGTTCGGCGCTCTGCTCGACCCGGAACTGCCGCTGTCGCGGCGGCAGCACGAGTTGATCGCCGCCGTCGTCTCGGCTCAGAACCAGTGCTTTTACTGAGTGGAGAGCCATACCGAGTTCCTGCGTCGCGTCACCCTCGACGACGAACTCGCCGCCGCGTTGCGACGGGACCACCGGCAGGCCAATCTCTCCGAGCAGGATCGAGCCATGCTCGATTTCGCGGTCCTCATTACCAAAAACCCCGCGTCGGCCACTCCTGCGGACCTGGACCGTCTGCGTCAGGTCGGCTTCGACGACCGGGCCATCTTGCAGATCACGATGATCGCCGCCTGGTTCAACTACATCAATCGCATCGCCGACGCGCTCGGCGTGGGACGCTGAAAAATCGGGCGAGAAGAGCGGAACTTTCTCCCGCTGGCTCGGTTGAATCCCTACATCCCCAGCGTCCCGAGCCGGCCGCAGATTCTCCTCTCCTCGCCGGCACTTGGGAAGAATGAGACGACGCCGAACACTCGACCCTGATCTCCAGACGAGGAGGAACGCCATGTTTACTCGATGGTTGCGGGCAGGCACAACTTTGGCGATGAGCAGTCTGTTCCTGGCAGGACTGGTCCTGATGAGTCTGCCCAGTTCGGCGGAGGCGAGCCTGCGCAGGGCGCGGAAACGCGAACCGCAGCGCGTCTCGAACGCCCAGCTGCATGAGGCGCTGCACGTTTTGCAGGTGACGAAGAAAACTCTGGAAGGCGCCGATCACGATTACGGCGGCCATCGCGTCGCATCCATCAAGGCCATCGGAGCGGCCCAGCATCAATTGAAACTCGCGCTGCAAACGCAGACCAAAACCGGCAAGGCGGGCGGAAAAACGGGCGGCAAGGCGGTCCGTCCCGGCAAGGGCGGCAAGCAACCGGAGCCGCAGGACATCTCGAACCTGCAACTTGCCGAGGCCATCCCGATCTTGCAGCGGACGAGGACGTTTCTGGAAAAGGCGGATCACGATTACGGCGGCCATCGCGCCGCCGCCGTCCGCGATCTCGGCGGGGCCATTCAGCAGTTGAAGCTCGCCCTGGAGTTCGAGAAAAAGAAGAAATAAGAGCCGTCGGACAGAACTAATCGGAGCCCGCAGCGTCAGCGAGGGAAAGCCCGTCCTCGCTGACGCTGCGGGCTCCGACCGCATAGACGGATACGCCG
>DATBGU010000189.1:0-6772 GCA_036557825.1 Gemmataceae bacterium | reverse complement strand
GTTGCTCAGGTTGCCCACTTCCGGGTTGGCCTCGAACTTGGTCAGGTCGGCGAAGGGCATCTTGGAACGCAGTTCCTCAAGCCCCTTCTCGGTGACGCGGCCGTCCTGCACCAGTTCCGGGTCGCCCTGGAAGATGGATTCGGGGAACAACTCGCCGCGCGGGATCTTGATCCCGAACTCGCGCTCCAGGCGGAAAACGATGTCCAGGAAGTCGATGGACTCGGCGCCGAGATCCCCTTGCAGGGTGGACGTCGGCTTGATGTCCTCTTCGTCCACGTTGAGCGCCTCGACAAGCGTCGCGGACACTTTCGTGTAAATTTCATCCTGCGTCGGCATCGGAGCAAACCTCCCACAAATGGTAAGAACGATCGAACCCCCATTATTCCACGTAGGTCAGGCTTTCCAGCCTGACCCTTGTCTCGCTCGTCAGGCTGGAAAGCCTGACCTACGGTTACTCGCCCACGGCTCCCAGCGTCAATCCGCCGTCCACGGTCAGCACCTGGCCGGTGATGTAGGCGCTGTCGTCGCTGGCCAAAAACACCGCCACGCGCGCGATGTCCTCCGGCGTGCCGACGCGCCGCATGGGGATGAACTTGGCGATCTTGTCGCCGGCCTTGTTGCGAATGGCGGCGCTCATGTCTGTTTCGATAAACCCCGGCGCGATGGCGTTGACTCGCACGCCGCGCTTGGCCAACTCGACCGCCAGGGCGCGGGTGAACGAGTTGATCGCTCCCTTGCTCGCCGCGTAGTTCGTCTGGCCCATGTTCACGTGCTCGGCCACGACGCTGGAGATATTGATGATGCGGCCACTGCGACGCTGCATCATGCCGAAGGCGAGCGCGTGGCAGAAGTTGAACGCGCCGCCCAGGTTCGTCTGCACGACCTTGTTCCAACTCTCCGGCTTCATGCGCACGAACAAATCGTCGTCGATCACCCCGGCGTTGTTGACCAGGATGTTGACCGGCCCCAGTTCCTGCTCGACGCGCTGGACGCAGGCTTGCACGGAAGCGGCGTCGGCGACGTCGGTCTGAATGGCGAGGGCGGTCCCGCCCTTTTCCTTGATCTCGGCGACCAACTTGTCGGCGGCTTCCTGACTGCCGCGATAGACGACGGCGACGCGAGCCCCCTCGGCGGCGAACGCCTGGACGATGGCCCGGCCGATGCCGCGACTGCCTCCGGTGACGATGGCGTTCTGGTCCTTCAGCCGCATGGATGTCTTGTCCTTCTGCTCAAGCGGGCAGCCGCAACAGTCCGTGCAACTCCCGAAAATGCCGCACCAGCCGTTCGTCGGTCTCGCGCAGCGCCGCGTCGCGGTCGCGCAGATTGTAATGGGCCAGCGTCAAGCGGGCGGCCACCGTGCTCTGGCCCTCCATCTCGCCCTTGCCCTTGAAGCTCGCCACGCCGTCACCGCGCTCGACCAACTCGACCGAGACCGTCATCTGCTTGCCCGGCTCCATGAAGGTGCCGTACTTGACGCCCTTCGCTTCGCGCAGCACGATGACGCTGGAAGCGAAATCATCGGTCAGTCTCAGCAGCCAGGCGCCGGCCTCGACCAGCGTCTCCAGCATGAGGACGCCGGGCATCACCGGGAAGGTCGGAAAGTGGTCGGCCAGGTATTCCTCGCCCAGGGTGAGGTTCTTCACCGCTTGCAAGTTCCGGCCCGGCGACACCGCGACGATCCGGTCGATGAGATTGAAACGCATGGCTGGCCGTCCGAAGCCTAACTATTTCCCAGCAACCATCTTCAGCCAATCCGACCCTAAAAAGGGGAAGTATATCTACCGCCCCCCCCACCGGCAACCCCTAATGCCGGTAGGCCTCGCCTCCCGTTTCGCTCCCTTCTCGTCTTCGCCGTAGCCGATTTCCCGCTGCCTTGGTCCCTCTATCATGCGCTGGAAGTGAATCCTTTGGCAATCTGAATCGATTGCGAAAAATAGGCAATTCACGTCCATAAGCCACTCTACATGGAATGGTGAGAATAGACGGTCCAGCGTGAATGATCCGGCCGGCGGAGCGGCGAAACGGGAATCCACCCCCGTTTTCCCTCAACATTTCCCGCTCGCGCCGAAGCTTCTCACGCGACACGCTCCGAATGATTATCGACATTCGGAAGGCCGGAGCGTCCGTTTCTTCCGTTCCTTTTCTCATTAAGGGCGAGTTCAAAGATTTTTCGATTTTTTTTGAAACTCCTCTTGCAAGTTGGGGTAGAGGGGGTAACATAACTCTCGTTCCGCCGTATGACGACTTCGGTGACTGGGCGACGCCGAAGGAGCCAGCGGCGGAACTTTTTTTGCGCCCAGCGTTCTTCTTTCTCATTGCCCTCTTCGCACGTTCGTCTCTTCCCCGCGAATCCCAATAGATGCAAGTTCCTGGTTGTCGTTTGGCGCGGACACGGCGGCGCGGCGCATCGTTGTTCGATCTTCCGCTCGCCAAGCTCCCAGCGAAAGAAGAAGGCAGAGCAACCCCCATGCCCATTGCACCGTGCTGATCCACAGGTAGAGACGATGCCGCGGCCGGAACGCATCTCGGTCGAGGATGATTAGTCCGTCCGTCTCCAGCAGTTCGTCCATTCGTCCGTGCAGCCAGTACAGGACGGCCAGACTGACGATCATTCCGGCCCATAGGAGCCAGCGCGTCCGTCGCCGCCACCTCGACGGGTCATGCACGGCCAGCAGATCCCAGACGAGGACGGCCAGCGCGACGGACCCGGCGTAGTTCAGGTAAACCGTCACTTGCCGCGTCACGAACCCCTGTCGCAGATGGCCGAACACTTGCTGCCCGACGGGCACGACAGCGGCGGCATAAAAAGTGAATCCGCCCTGCCAGAAGAACAGGACGGCGAGAACCAGAAAACGGCGGAGGAGCAACATTCGGCACCCTTCGGGAGTCCGTAGTCCGTAGTCCGTAGTCCGTAGCAAAGAAGCGTCTGTCTTTGCTACGGACTACGGACTACGGACTACGGACTGACGAAGTCCGTTAAAAATCGGCGACGTTTCCACGGACGAAACCGCTCTCGGCGGGGGCGGTGTAGCGAACCTCCAAATCCGGCGTCTCGATGCGGGCGCCGCGCTGATGGTGGCTGCGCATGGCGGCGTCGAGGATGCCGGTGGTCAGCAGCGTCCGCTCCACGGGATAGGGAGCTTTGCCGTTCTCGAAAAACTTTTCGAGATTGGCGACCTGGGCGTCGAAGAAGCGCGCGCCCGGCGGCGGCGGCAGACGGAACAAGCACGACGCCGGCTTGCTCTCGCCCCGCAGCTTGGCCGCGAAGGTGAAGTCGAGAACGTGGCCGTTGAGCAGCAGCACGGTGCCGCGCGTGCCGTCGCGGTACTCGATCAGGAAGGCGAGGGCGGGCGTCGGTCTGTAGTTGTACACCGACATGCTGCCGACGTTGTCGCGGATGTCGCCGGGGTTGACCGTCTCACTGCGGCCCAGCGCGGCTTCGAGCAAATCCCAGCTCCAGCGGCCCGCGTCGCCGGCTTTCCAAACGTCCTTGCCGCTCAAGCAGGTGACGGCCTTGACGCCCATCTCGCCGCCCTTGCGACGCTCCATCATGACTTGCAGCGTCTCCAACGCGTGGAAACCATACACCTCGATCGGTCCGTAGCCGGCGACCAGGGCGTCCTCGATGGGCGATTCCAGCCGCAGTTCGAGTTCGGGGCTGCGCCAGGTGACGGGCAGGCTGGAGCCGGCCATCATGGGGAACTTCAACTCCTTCGCCCAGCCGAGCATCTTCTTGGCATTGGCGAAGGTGTACGACAGGTGCTTGTCGTTGAAGACCGGCACGCTCTGCCCCGTCTTGCGAAAGACGTTGACGATCTCCTCCATCAATTCCAGCCGCGGATAGAGAATCTGTCCGATGTCGTTGCGCGGGTAGTTGCCATGCTCGGCGATTAGCAGCACGCCCTCGACGGCCAGCTTGTCACCGTCGGTCAAGGCCTCGGCGACGCCCACCCGCCCACGCTTCGGATCGAAGTGTGTCACGCGGACGCCGAAGTCGCGGGCCACGTTGCGCGATAGGTCATTATCCGGCATCTGATCGACGTACAGCGAGCGGACGTAGTGCTTGGGCACGTGCAGTTGTCCGCCGCGAGCGTAGCCGAGCAGGAATCGGCCGGCGATGTGGTAAGCGTGCGACAGCGGTCGATAGACGGTGGAGATGACGGCGAGCGGTTTGCGTCCCTTGGTGGACGGTTTGGCCGGCCGTGTGCGCGACAGCGGCAGCGATCCTTGCGGCGTCTCGGCTTGTGTGGAAACGCCGCCGGCCAGGGTGAGGGCGGCCGCCGAGGCGAGGAACTTGCGACGCGAACAGCGCTGTTGTCGATCGAGCATGACCAAAACTCAGCAGAGGACATGGGCGGGATTGAAGGAGAAAGCGCGGAACGTCTTGTATGAGGCTATCACGTCCGGAAAAGGATTGCCAGGGGCGAATCGCGTTTGAAGGGCGGTTAGCGACGCTTCCGCGAAGCGTTGCTCACCAGGCTCTTTTTTCCTGCGGGAGTCCGTAAAGAACGCGGACTTTGACGATTCTCCTCAAGAAATCGACTTTGCCGAACCGATGTAAGAAAAACGGTTGCGCGCCGGAAGCCGCCAGGAGAGGATCTGGTGAAAGACACGTTCAAACTCGGCACCCTGGTCGTACCGCTTGTGCTGACCGCTTGCGGCTTCGCGGCCGCGCAAATCGAGGAAGCGTCGCCTCGCCTGGCTGCGGAAGTCAATCGTCTGGACGAGTCCGCGGAATCGGGACAAGGGAGGGACGGCACGGAGAAACCCGCCACCCGGCCACGACGCCCGCCGGAGCGCGCGCGCGAAGAGAAACGTCGTTCTCCGGTGCCGCTGGAACTGCCTACGGAAGGGGAAGAGGAGGCCGCGGAGGGGCTTTCGTTGGATGCCGCCATCCAGCGCTTACTGGCCGCCAATCGCGATCTCGCCGTCAAGTATCAGGACATTCCCAAGGCGCGGGCCGACATCCTCTCGGCGGGGCTGATCGGGAATCCTTCCGTTTTTCTCGACGGCGAAGGCGTTCCCTACGGCAATTACTCGCCGCAACGGCCGGGCGAGACCTCTTACGCGGCAACCCTCGTTCAGGCCTTCGATGTGAGCGGGAAGCGTCTCAAACGAGTTGCCGTGGCCCAGCGCGCGGAAAAAGTTTTGGAGGCACTGTATCAGGACGCCGTTCGCCAAGAGATCGACAAGCTGTATGCCGCGTACGTCGATGTCCTGGCGGCCGCTCTCCGCCGCGGCGCGCTGCGGCGGGCCGTCGTTCATCTGACCGCCGTGACCGAGACGACGCGCGCTCGGGCCGATCGCGGAAGGGTGCGCCGTCGGAAGTGACGGCGGCGACGCTGCGGCGCGGCGCGGCCGAGATCGCCCTCCAGGAGGTGGAGGCCAGCTTGCTTCAAGCCCGACGCGAACTGGCTCGGCTGCTGGCTGTTCCGGCCGATCGGGCCGACGACCTCGCCGTGCGCGGTTCGCTCCACGATCGCGCGCCGCCGCCTCCCGACCTGGACGAGCTGATACGACTCGCGCTTCAGACACGGCCCGACCTGGCGGCCTATCAATTAAGCGTGGACCACGCGCGGGCCGACGTGCAATTGAGCCGGGCCGAGCGAATCGAGGATGTTCTCGGTTTCTACACGCCTTATCAGGGCTTGACCTTCCCGTCTCAGGGAGTGCAAACCGCGACGGCCTGGGAGGTGGGTGGATTGACGGCCCTTCCCGTCTTCGACCGCAATCAGGGAGACATCGCGCGCGGTCGAGCCAACGTGACCCAGTTGCAGATTCAGGTACAGGGGCTGCGCGACCAAGTTATCTACGAAGTGCGGCGCGCCGCCGCCGACTACGCTGTCTCGCGGCAGCTCGTGGCAACCTACGAGCGCACCCTCCTGGACCGCGCCCGCGCGCGGCGCGCGGACAAGTATCGTCGCTTCGCCGCGGAGCAAGGGGGACTCGATTCCTTTCTCGCGGCCGACCAGAAGTACGACGAGGTGGTTCACCAGTACCTCCACGCGCTGGTACAGCATCGCCGCAGCATGCTCCGGCTCAATTCCGTCGTCGGTCAGCGCATCCTGCCCTGAGTTCGGCACTCGCGCCGAACGATCGCCGAGGGATAATACGAGAAGGCATCGGAAGGAGAGAGAGGTGAGGCGTTCGCCTGTACTCGAGGGTCTAAGCTTGCTCTTGCTGCTGGCGATTCTTGGCTGCGGCCCTCTGCCCATCTGGGACGAACCGGCCGACGGGGCGCAGCCGAGGGATTGCCGAGGCCTCAACGAGGAAGCCGAGCCGCCCAGCCCGGCCGCGCGCCAGGACGATGCCCTGCCGGTCCCTCGTCGATTGAACGAGCAACCGGCCTTGTTGGGACTGCTGGAATTGGGGGAGGAGGAAGCCGGGGAGGGGCTGTCGCTGGAGGCGGCCATCGAGCGGCTTGTGGCGGTCAACGCGGATTTGGCCGCCAAGTCTCAGGACATTCCCAAGGCGCGGGCCGATGTTCTCACCGCTGGATTGCGCAGCAATCCGTTCCTTTTCGTCAGTGTCAGCAACATCCCCTACGGCCACTTCTCGCCGCGGCGCCCGGCATCCACCTCCTACGACCTCACGCTTATTCAACCTCTGGATGTCAACGGTAAGCGCGGCTGCCGAACCGTCATAAGGCTCTTGGTGTCAAGTAAAAATATTTTCCACGGGAACGGTAATCGGCAGCGTTTGGCTTGCCGGATTTCCGAACAGGGTAGCTGCGGCAGCGGAGAACTCTCCTCGGCGATCCGGCTTGGCTATC
>DATBGU010000188.1:0-26710 GCA_036557825.1 Gemmataceae bacterium | reverse complement strand
GGTGGGCCTCCTTCGTCGGCCCACCCTACAAAAGCGCCCTTCCCGGGCTGGGTTCTTGGACAGGACCAGTTCAACCCCGACGTCGTCGGCGGCAAGGCCAACAACCTCAACGGTCTGCGCGGCCGGCTGCCGGATTGGATTCACTTGCCGAAGTCCATCGCGGTGCCGTTCGGCGTCTTCGACAAGGTGTTGGCCGACGCGCCCAATCGCGGTCTCCGTCAGGAGTGCGAAAAGCTGATCGTCGCGGCCGAGGCGAACCCCACCGAGGCGCTGGCCCGTCTGCGCGAGAAGGTGCGGCAGCTGACCGCGCCTGCGGAATTGCGGCAGGCTCTGCTGGAACAATGGCGACAAGGGGGATTGCCGGCGGTGTCGTGGGAGCAAGCGTGGCACGCCGTCCGCCGCGTGTGGGCGTCGAAGTGGAACGATCGCGCTTACCTGTCGCGCCGCGCGCGCGGCGTTCCGCACGACAGCCTGCAAATGGCCGTGCTGATTCAGGAAGTGGTGCCGGCCGATTACGCTTTCGTGATCCACACCGCCAACCCGCTGACCGGAGCGCGCGCGGAGATCTTCGCCGAGGTCGTGCTGGGCATGGGCGAGACGCTGGTCGGCAATTATCCCGGCCGCGCGCTCGGCTTCGTCTGCCGCAAGGACGATCTGAAGCTGGAACTCCTTTCCTATCCGAGCAAGAGCATCGGCATTTACGGCAAGGGCGTCATCTTCCGCTCCGACTCCAACGGCGAGGATTTGGAGGGCTTTGCCGGCGCGGGGCTTTATGATAGCTTCCTGGCCGAAGAGCCGGAGCAGCGCTTGCTCGACTACCGCGACGAGAAGCTGATCTGGGACGCGACGTTCCGCGACGAGTTGCTGCGCTCCATCGCCCGCGTCGGTCTGGAAGTGGAGCGCTTGCTCGGTTCGGCGCAGGACATCGAAGGCGCGATCGCCGGCGGCAAACTGCACGTCGTCCAGACGCGGCCGCAGGTCGGACTGCATGAGGACGATTCGCTCGCGGCGTGAAACAGCAAGGAAAGGATTCATCTCGTGACCGGGCTAATCCGTATCGGCAATCAGACGGCCATCTCGTGCGCCGACCCGCTGGAACCGTTTCACTTCGCCTTGCTGCACCGCTTCGACGCCTTCGAGTGGTTCGCCGACAAGAGGGTGAACGCCGATGGCCGCGTCGCGGGCTGGGACGAGGCGGACATGGACGCCGACCAGCGCGACTGGATTCGACAAACCGGCGCGACTCATAACATGCTCTTCACCGTCCACGCCCCCTGGCAGGCCAATCCACTGCACGCTGACGGCGTTCCCCTCCTGATTCGCAGCATCGAGTTCGCCCGCGACATCGGCGCCGACCTCGTCAACCTCCATTTGTACATGGACGACGGCCCGCAAGGCTACGCACGGGCGCTGGAGCCAGTGCTGCGGCAGGCGGCGGAATCGGGGTTGCGTGTAAGCATCGAAAACACGCCGCACACGACGCCGGACGACTTCAACGAAACCTTCCTCGCGCTGGCGGAACTGGACGGCGTTGCAACCGGCACCGCCGGCATGTGCCTCGACATCGGCCACGCCAACCTCTGCGCCGCGACGCCCAACAACTTCATTCGCTACCTCGATGCGCTGTCGCCCGCCGTTCCCATCATCCACCTGCATGCGCATGAGAACCACGGTGATCGCGACAGCCATCTGACGCTGTTCACGGGTCCAGCACGGGAAGACGACAGCGGCATCCGGGCGCTGGTCGAGCGCCTGCACCGCCGCCGTTATCGGGGCGCCATGATTCTGGAACAGTGGCCCCATCCGCCGGAACTGCTCGTCGAGGCGGCGATGCGGCTTCGTACACTGCTGGACGCCCGGCCCTCGACCGCGCTTGATCGCCTGATGACGGACGAGGTTTCCCCCCACCGAAGTCTCTGATTTCCGGACGACGGCGGCGCTCGGCAAATTTGTACAGTCTCCTGCTCAAAAATGTTAAATGAGACGGCCCGAAGCGGTACTTCGCTCCGGGCCGTTTGTGCATCCGCGCCGTGGTAAAACCACGCGGGATGGGAGGTTTTTTTCTCATCCTCTGCCTTTCCTCTTCCGATTGTTTTTGGGGTTGCGCCGAGAGAAAGGAGGGGGGAAACAGCGCGAGCAGGCGAAAGAGTACGCGGGGAGCCAGGTATGCGAGCAAAAAACTCCTTCCTTCGTCGAAAATTCCTCAAGAGTCAGTCGCCCGCTGGGGAAACATCGGCGAAAGTTCATTTGGCGCGCCGCTTGCTCTACTAACGATTGTCAGCCTTCAATTATCCGGTTGAAGGTGATCGGGCCGTGGAGACGGCGCCTCATCGAAGGGAGGCTCGAACGGAACGGGCCTTGGTTGAGGCATTTCCGAAGAAGGGTTGGTACGCGGCGAAACTCGGAGGGTCCGCGTCCACAGCTCGAGGGCGGATTCAGGTATGCAACAAGACATCAAGGTGCCGTGGGTGGCTGTTGTCTCGATTCCGCAGACCCAAGGTCCGGCGGAAGCGAAACACTACATCGGCAACGGCCGCGACATTCTGCTGGAAGGGTTCCATTGGGAATCGCACCGGGGCGGCGTCGAGCGCGCCACCGGCGCGCGCACGAGTTGGTATCGCATCATCGAGGACAACGCCGCCGCGATCAAGGCGGCCGGCTTCACCTGGGTATGGTTCCCCCCGTCTTCCGACTCGCTGGCCCCACAGGGCTACATCCCGCGGCGCTGGAACGTGCTGGACACCGCCTACGGCAGCGAGGCGGATTTGAGGTCCGCGCTGCTCGCGCTGGAGCCAGTGCGAGCGATGGCCGACGTGGTCATCAATCATCGCGTCGGCATTCACACCAGCGGGGCCGACTTTGACGATCCGCCGTTCGCCGACAACCGGGCGGCCATCGCCCGCGACGATTCGTCTGGTGTGGGCACCGGCCACCCCGACTCCGGCGAGCATCACGCCGCCGGCCGCGATCTCGATCACCTAAACCCGGATGTCCGCAACGCCGTCAAGACTTACCTGAACAAGCTTAAAGGCGTTGGTTTCCAGGGCTGGCGCTACGACCTTACCAAGGGCTACGCCGGCAAGTTCATCGGCGAGTACAACGACGCCACGTCGCCGGCCTTTTCCGTCGGCGAGTTCTACGACGGCGATCGTCAGAAGGTGACGAGCTGGATCGATGCCACCGGCGGCAAGACCACCGCGTTCGACTTCCCGACGCGCTATCAGCTGTACGAGGCGTGTTTGAGCGACGATTATGGGCGATTGTGTTCCCATCACGGCGGCAAAATGGTGCCGAGCGGCCTGCTGGGCTTCTGGCCGAGCCGTTCCGTGACCTTCCTGGACAATCACGATACGGAATATCGCCGCGACTACGAGCACAGCTGTCACAACGACGGCACGCGGCACTTCCCCGGCGAGACGGTGGGGATGGGCTACGCCTACCTGCTGACGCATCCGGGTACGCCGTGCGTTTTCTGGCCGCACTTCTTCGATTGGGGAGAGGCGACGCGGCAGCGCATCGAACGGCTCATCCACCTGCGGCGGCACGTCGGCATTCACAGCCGCAGTCATGTGGACATCAAGGAGGCGAGTCGCGGCCTGTATGCGGCGATCGTTGACGGCAAGGTGGCGTTGAAGTTGGGTCGTCGCGGCTGGTCGCCGGGCGGCGGTTGGCACCTCGCTGTCGATGGCGATCGCTTCGCGGTCTGGATGCGCGGCAATTGATCGAACCGAGAAGACGGCAAGCAAACGGGCCGAGGCGCCAACGAGTGTTGACGCTCCAGCTCGTTTGCATTCTCCGAAGACGCTTCCGCACCACCCGGTCATTTAGGCTGGGTGCGTCGGGCAGGCGACAGTTCCGTGTCCTTCAATTGCTCGGCCGATGGTAGCTGCTCTACTTCCAGCAGGGGCGCACGAGCCTTCCACAAACTCGGCAGGGACGGAGCGACAGCGGGCATCTCGCGGGCGCTGTCCTCGTCCGCTGTCGAATCCGGCAGGTAGGGATCAACCGACTTGGCGTCCTCGCGGCGCACTTTCTTGCGTGTCTGCTTCCGCTCGTGCTCAACGGCCCGCACTTGCTCGCCGTCGGCGGGCGGCTTCTCGGCAAGGGTGACGTGTGCGTAATCCAGGATCGATCCCTTGACGTACTCCCATCCGCAAATCGCGTTGTTGTAGGTGACGATGGCGTTGCACTCGGTGGCCAAGGCGTCGGCCCAGAAACGCTGCGCCTCAAGCACCACATCGAGGGTGGCGTCCTTCTTGCCGTCTCGGTATCCGTCGAAGCGCTTGCGGAGTTGCTCGGCGAACGACAGGCGCTGCGCCCGTGCCGCCTTGATCTGGAAGTACGATGACGACATGCGGCGATATTCCAGACCGAGAAAGCGCTCCGCCTTCAATTCCTGATCTTGCAGCGCCATATAGGCGCGGGCCAGCTGGAGCTTCGCCTGGCGGTTCTCCGGCGAGTCTTCCTTACCGTTCTTGGCCCGCGCGATGTCTCGGCGTGCCAAGCGCAATTGGGGGCTATTCTTCATCGTCTCGGCCAGCGCCTTCTCCCAGTCGGGTTTCTTTTCCACCAAGCTCGGCGCATCGCTGGGAACCAGGCGCTTGCCGTCCTCGGTTTGCATTCCAAGCAAGTTTCGCAACTGCCGCTCGTCGTCGAGGAGCGTATCGTTCGCCTGCAGGCACTGACTCCGGAAGAGGTTGTACTGGCCTTCGGCCTGGGCATAGTCGACGAGACGGACGCGGCCAACCTTGTACTTGGCGCCGACGATCTTCCAGGATTCATAGGCGAGTCGCAGACCTTGCTCGCGGCTGTAGAGGTTCCAGTACGAGCGGCACAGGTTCCAGTACGCGGTTTCGATATTGAGTAGTGTTTGGTTGACGTTGCGCTCAAGCTCGGCCCTATCTTGGCCCTTGGCGATGCCCGCGAGGATGATTCCTTCGGCTCTTGGCCTAACATCGGCCAGCACACGGATGGAATTGGAGCCGCTGGATGGCGCCCCCTCCGGCGCCACGACCAGGTGGTCCAGGTCGATGCCAGGGAAGAGCAAGCTGGGTTGGCCGACGCTACCCTGCTCCAAGGCGATGGCCCTCGCCTCAGCCAGCGATAGGAAGCGGACGCGCGGTTCGCGCGGCGTCGGTTCGCGCCGCGTCTCGGCAGGCGCAGTCGCTTGCACTTTGACGCGCTCGGGGTCGGCCGCCGGAGTGCGGTGCGTGAACATCCCCGCCCCGGCGGCGAGGACGACCGCCAGCATGAGTCCGGCGGCAATCTTGGCTTTCGTCGTCCGCATGACTTTTACAACTCCTTCCGTGAATATTGTGGCGCGAGAAGGAAAGAGACACGGCCCGGCGGCTTGACCGGCCGCAACCAGCGCCGCGGCCCGCGCCGTGGACATCACCAGCGGCGGCGGCACCGATGCCGCCGTCGTCGCCTCGGACAGCGCCATCAGCAGGCATCCCGCCGAGAGGGTCAATCCGCGGCGAACCAGACGCGCTCGCAATCGTTCGCGCGCCCGTGACAGGCGAGTGGCGATCGAGCCGCGCGGACAACCGAGCCGCCGCGCGACCTCGGTGACGGTCACCCCTTGCAGATAGTGCAGCACGAAGGGCACGCGATATTTTTCCGGCAGCCCGCTCACGCTCTCGTCGAGGACCGGCCGCAGATCGTGCCATTCGCGGTCGTCGGGATCGCGCACCGCCTCGGCCGCCGCGACTTGCGATTCTTTCAGCCGTCGCCGCGCCGCCTGGGAGCGGGCCTTGCGCGCCGTGCGCGAGGCCACGCCGTACAGCCACGATCCGAGCGCCTCCGGCCGGCCGAGCGAACCGGCCTTGCGCGCCAGCAGCAGGAAAGTGACCTGGAAGCAGTCTTGCGCCAGGTGCCAGTCGCGCAGAACGCGGCGACAGATGCCGAGGACGAGCGGTCCATGCCGGCGGACCAGCACCGTGAAAGCGGCCTCGTCGCGCCGCGCGGCGAAGCGCTCCAGCAGTTGCGCGTCGGACATCTCCGTCAGATGGGCGGATGCGAGGTGACGGACGTAATCGAGGATCGGGCTGTGTTGTGCCGTCGCCATTCCTTGGCTCCCATCGGGCCGTCCCGGCCCTCTCAAGATACTGCCCGGAGCGCGAGTGTCGTATTCAGGTTTTTTTCAGGAAGGGCATCCTCCCCGAAACCGGAGAGATGCTCAAGAGCAAGCCGCGCATTCTGCCCATCGTTGCCAGCTTCCGCGGGCGGGCTTATAATCCGTGCGATCAGGACTCGCCCTCATCTTCCAGGGGAAACATCATGATCCGCACGCTGGACCGCCGCGACTTCCTCACGCACTCCGCCGCGCTCGCCGCCGGTCTCGGACTCGGCGCCCTGCCGCTGCGCGCCGAGGACAAGAAACCGCTGTTCCTCATCTCGCTGGCGCAGTGGTCGCTTCACAAGGCCTTCTTCGGCAAGAAACTCGATCCGATGGACTTCGCCGCCATCGCCAAGAAGGACTACGACATCGACGCCGTCGAATACGTCAATCAGTTCTACAAGGGCAAGGCCGAGGACAAGAAGTTCGCCGCCGAGCTGAAGAAGCGCGCCGACGACAACGGCGTCAAGAGCGTCCTCATCATGTGCGACGGCGAGGGAGCGCTGGGCGACGCCGACGAGCAGAAGCGGCAAAAAGCGGTCGAGAACCATTACAAGTGGGTCGAGCTGGCCAAGCATCTCGGCTGTCACTCGATCCGCGTCAACGCCCAGAGCGCCGGTTCCTACGAGGAGCAGATGAGCCGGGCCGCCGACGGGCTGCGCAAGCTCACCGAGTTCGGCGCCAAGCACGACATGAACGTGATTGTCGAGAACCACGGCGGCCTGTCGTCCAACGGCGAATGGCTGGCCGGTGTCATGAAGAAGGTCGATCATCCGCGCTGCGGCACGCTGCCGGACTTCGGCAATTTCGACAAATTCGATCGCTATAAGGGCGTCGAATTGATGATGCCCTACGCCAAGGGCGTCAGCGCCAAATCACACGATTTCGACGACAAGGGCAACGAAACGCATACCGATTACGTGCGCATGATGAAGATCGTGCTCAAGGCCGGCTATCACGGCCGCGTCGGCATCGAGTATGAGGGCGGCAAGCTCAGTGAGCCGGACGGCATCCGCGCCACCAAGAAGCTGCTCGAACGCATCCGCGCCGAGATGAGCGCGTAACACCGTTACGGTTTGCGCTTGAACACCACCAGGCCCAGCGGCGGGACGGTGATCGTCAGCATGTAATCGCGGCCGTGACAGGGCACCGGAGCGGTGGCGGCGCCGCCGAGGTTGCCCTGGCCGCTGCCGCCGTACAGCGGCGCATCGCTGTTGAGCACCTCGCGCCAGAAGCCGCCCTTCGGCACTCCGATCTGATAATTATGCCGTGGCACCGGCGTGAAATTGCAAACGACCGCGAGTGTGTCATCCTCGGTCTTGCTCTTACGCAGCAGACTGATCGTGCTCGCCTCGGCGTCGCAGCAGTCGATCCACTCGAAGCCGGTCGGATCGCAGTCGAGTTGGTGCATGGCCGGTTCGCCGCGATAGAACGTATTCAGATCGCGCACCCAGCGTTGCAGACCGGAATGCAGCGGATTTTGCAGCAGATGCCAGTCGAGGCTCGCGTCGAAGTTCCACTCGTTCCACTGGCCGAACTCGCCGCCCATGAAGAGCAGTTTCTTGCCCGGTTGAGCGTACATATAGCCGAACAGGATGCGCAGGTTGGCGAACTTCTGCCATTCGTCGCCGGGCATCTTGGCGATCAGCGAACCTTTGCCGTGGACCACCTCGTCGTGCGACAGCGGCAGCACGTAATTCTCGCTGAAGGCGTACAACATGCGGAACGTCAGCTGGTTGTAGTGGTACTTGCGGTGGACCGGGTCGTGCTCCAAGAAGTCGAGCGTGTCGTGCATCCACCCCATGTCCCATTTGTAGCCGAAACCGAGTCCGCCCAGGTACGTCGGCCGCGACACCTGCGGCCACGAGGTCGATTCCTCGGCGAAGGTGACGACGTCGGGATATTCGCCGTAGACGCGCTCGTTGAGGCGGCGCAGGAAGGAGATGGCTTGCAGGTTCTCGCGGCCGCCGAACTCGTTGGGCGTCCATTCGCCCTCCTTGCGCGAGTAATCGAGATAGAGCATCGAGGCAACGGCGTCCACGCGCAGCCCGTCGATGTGATACTTGTCGAGCCAAAACAGGGCGTTGCTGATGAGGAAGTTGCTGACCTCCTTGCGGCCGTAGTTGTAGATGTAGGTGCCCCAGTCGGGGTGGTAGCCGAGCTTGGGATCGGCGTGTTCGTAGAGATGGCTGCCGTCGAAGAAGCCGAGTCCGTGCCGATCGCGCGGGAAGTGGGCCGGCACCCAATCGAGAATGACGCCGATGCCGCGCTGGTGCAGATGGTCGATGAGATACATCAGATCTTGCGGCGTACCGAAGCGGCTGGTGGGAGCGTAGTAGCCGACCGTCTGATAGCCCCAGGAAGCATCGAGAGGATGCTCGGTCAGGGGCAGAAACTCGACGTGGGTGTAGCCCAGGTCGTGGACGTAGCCGGCCAAAAGTGGGGCCATCTCGCGGTAGCTCAGCCAGCGATTGCCCTCCTCGGTCACGCGCCGCCAGGAACCGAAATGGACCTCGTAAATCGACAGGGGCGTATCGAGGGCATGGGCGCGGCCGCGCTGGGCCATCCATTCTCGGTCATTCCATTCGTGGCCGGAGATGTCCCACACCTTGGAGGCGGTTCGCGGCCGAATCTCGGCGGCGAAGCCGTAAGGATCGGTCTTCTCGACCGTGTAGTCGCTGTCGCGCGCGGCGATGGCGTACTTGTACAGGGCGCCCTGGCCGACGCCGGGAAGGAAGCACTCCCAGATGCCGGACGAGCCGACGGAGCGCATCGGATGGACGCCGCTTCGCCAGCCGTTGAAATCGCCGATGACCGACACCTCGCGCGCGTCGGGCGCCCACACAGCGAAATGCGTGCCGGCGACGCCGTTCTGCTCCGCCAGGTGGGCACCGAGCTTCTCGTAGGCGCGGTAATGCGTCCCTTCCGACCACAGGTAGACGTCGAAATCGGTCAAGTTCGCGGTGATCACGATCTCGGTCCTTTCTGCCACGACTAGCCCGGAGCGCCCGCGACGGGCGCTAACCCCAACAACGTGAGAATGCCGCGGAGGGGAATACGAACCCAATCGGGCCGATTGTTCAGTTCATAATTCAGCTCGTAAAACACTTTGTCCAGCCGGAAAGCATCGAGCAGCGCCGCGAACGATACCCGGTCGGCGGGGAGGAAGGCCGCCCCCGAGGCGGCGGTCCGGTAGGCGCGCAGGAACGCGGCCGAGACCCACCGGAACCACGATTCGGCACACGGTTCGAGATCGGAGAAAGCGCGGGGATCGTGGGAGGCGAACTCGAACAGGCCGGCGTAGGCGGCATAATGATACGAGCGCAGCATGCCGGCCACGTCCTTGAGCGGCGATTGCCGGGCGCGCCGCTCCTGAACCGAACGCGCCGGCTCGCCCTCGAAATCGAGCAGGACGTAATCGTCCGCGACGCGCAGCACCTGACCCAGGTGGTAATCGCCGTGACAGCGGATCTTGGCCGCACCGCCGTCGAACGGCTGTTCCTGCTCCAATCGCTTCAGCGCTTCGGGTCCCTCATCGAGCAAGCGGCGGGCAGAGGACGCGATCTCCACGGGAAGTCGCTCAATGTTGTCGCGCAGGGCGGCGAGAGCGCATTCGGCCTGCGCGCGGACGCTGTCGCGCAGCGCGGCCGCATCTTTGGGCGTGAACGGCTCCGGGGCGAAGTCGGGGTTTTGGGCATCGGCGGCCAGGGCGCGGTGCAGTTCAGCGGTTCGCCGTCCGAGAGTGGCCGCTGAATCCAAGTAGCTGCCGATCGTCTCGCGGACAGAGGACGGCAGATCGGACTCGGCCAGTTCCAGCAAGGGGCGATCGTCCGGGGAGGGCTGGCAATGCGAAACGCGCCGGTAGTAGCTGTCCAGTTCCTCCAGGGCGTGCCGCCAGCCATCGCTCTGGTTCTCGACCCGCTCTTGAAGGATGGCGAGGGTGGTGGGTTGCAATCCGGGGCGAGGATATTCGATGCAGCCGGCCACGCGGGGGATGCGGTCGAAGGCGGTCTTCTCGGTGAGATAACGGCCGATCTCGAAGTCCGGGTTGATGCCGGGTTCGAGACGGCGGAACACTTTCAGCATCAAGCGCCGGCCGTAGAAGAGCAGCGTATTGCTCGACGTGGCCGGCCCGCGCTCGATGGGCAGCCGCTCCTCGCGCTTGCCCCTCAGCTGCGCGTAAGCAGCCGTCGGAATGCCGCGGACCTGGCCGGAGCGGGTGTCGAACTCCAGGCCGGCCCCGATGGCGATGAGCAGCGTTGTACAGGTGTCATCGTCTGCCAGAGCATCGTGCAGCAGCGCCTCGCCTTCGGGTCCGGTCAGCCGGGCCATCACCCAATCGTTTCTCTCCGAAGCCATACGCTCGGCGGCCGCACCCCCTGTCACGCCGAGGGGGCAGAAATACAGCTCCGGTTGTCCGGTGCCGAATTGCATCTCCAGCAGCGTGAGAAAGACGTGTGCTTCATCCGACGGAAGGCCGCCCCAGTCGGCCAGGCGCACCGACTCCAGACTCCGCCCCTTGCCGCCGAACCAGCGCTGCCGGCGCAGAAACTGCGGCAGCACCGCCTGTTCCAATTCACGCCGCGCGGGAGGTTCCAGCACGGTTTTCCAACCCCCCGTCAACGCCACTGTCGGTAACATCGTCCTCTCCTCCGCTGCGGTTAATCGAAATAGTCGAAGTCTCGTTCCGTGCGGATGCGTTTGCGGAGGCGGAGAATGTGGGCGATGGAAGCATGAGGATCGAGGCGAACGAAGTTCGATTCACCGTTCCACAGAAAGCGCGCATCGGTCAGCAGGTCGTGGACCTGATAAGGCTCGTCGTGACGCAGGCCCAACTCGGCGAGCGGGACGCGCACCCAGCCGGATTGCGTGTGGTGCGGGTCGAGGTTGACCACCACGAGGATCACATCGGCCAGGTCCGGCGTCGATTTGCCGTAAAAAAGGATCTGCTCGTTGTCGGTCGGATAGAAGCGCAGGCGGTCGTTGGAGTGCAGGGCCGGGTTTTCGCGGCGGATGGCGTTGACGCGAGCGATGAACTCGCGGAAGACGTTGGGC
Organism: Gemmataceae bacterium; assembly: GCA_036557825.1. Taxonomy (GTDB): domain Bacteria; phylum Planctomycetota; class Planctomycetia; order Gemmatales; family Gemmataceae; genus JAJPHU01. The sequence goes on along the minus strand of DATBGU010000188.1, from coordinate 15,537 downwards.
CGATTCCAGTCCCAGTGCTGAATTTGATACTTTTCGGAGTCGAGATATTCCTCGCTGCCGTGCCGGACCGCTCGATGCGTGCACGTCTCGAAGGGCGGCCCATAAATGCCATAGGTCGCGCCGAGGGTGGAGGCGAGCACGAAGCGGATGTAGAACGCTGCCCGCCCGCCGTATTGCAGATACTCCGGCAGAATGTCCGGCGTGTTGGCGAACAGGTTCGGCCGCATGTACTCGCGCACTTGCGTTTGCGTCAGCTCCGTGAAGTACTCGGTCAACTCGTGCTTGGTGTTGCGCCAGGTGAAATAGGTGTACGACTGCGAGAACCCGCTTTTGGCGAGGTAGCGCATCACCTTGGGACGGGTGAACGCTTCGGAGAGGAAAATCGCGTCGGGATGGCGGCCCTGGACCTCGGCGAGCAGCCATTCCCAGAAGCGAAACGACTTGGTGTGCGGGTTGTCCACGCGGAAGATGCGCACGCCGCGCTCGCACCAGAAGAGCATCACATCGAGCAGCGCGTCCCACAGCGATTCCCAGCTGAGACACTCGAAATCGACCGGGTAAATATCTTGATATTTCTTGGGCGGGTTCTCGGCGTACTTGATGGTGCCGTCGGGCCGATGGCGGAACCATTCGGGATGCTCGCGGACCCAGGGATGATCGGGAGAGCACTGAAAAGCGATGTCCAGGGCGATCTCGAGGCCTTGCTCCTTCGCGGCGGCCAACAGATGCTCGAAGTCGGCGAGGGTGCCAAGCTGCGGATGGATCGCCGTGTGGCCGCCCTCCGCGCCGCCGATGCCCCACGGGCTGCCGGGATCGTTGGGTCCGGCGTTGAGCGTGTTGTTCGGACCCTTGCGAAAACTATGGCCGATGGGATGAATGGGTGGCAGATAGAGAACGTCGAAGCCCATGTCGCGGATTTGGGGCAAGCGCTTTTCGACATCCTTGAAGGCGCCGTGCCGCCCCGGCTCGTCGGCGGCGGAACGCGGGAACATCTCATACCACGCTCCGAAGCGGGCCAGCTCGCGGTCCACCGTGACGCGCAGGACGCGCTCGTAAGTCGTGCCCGAATCGCGGTCGGCGTAGCGCGCCATGACCGTGCCGAGAACCGGATCGAGGGCGGCCTTGACGCGCGCGGCGGCGTCGCCCTTACGGAGGGAGTCGGCCCATCCGCGCAGCCAGTCGGCGTCCTCGCTGCGAGCGCGGCCGGCCGCCGCCGTTACCAGTTCCGCGCCTTCCAGCAGTTCACTCGCCACGTCCTGGTTCGCCTCGACCTTCTTGGCCAAATCGCGCCGCCACGATGCGAAGCGATCGACCCAGGCCCGCAAGGTGTATTCGTGGCATCCCAGCGCGGCGGCGGAAAAGCGGCCCGTCCAGCGATCGTTGCCGCGCGGCTCCAGCGCGACTTCCTTCCACTCCGCCTCGGTGGTGTGTCGATAGCGCAGCACGGCCGCCAGCGCGTCGTGGCCGTCGGCGTGAATGTCGGCCCAGACAATCACTTCCTCGCCGACGGTGCGCTTGATGGGGAAGCGTCCGCCGTCGATCTCCGGCTCGACGCCTTCGATGATGACGCGCGACGGGATTCGGTCGGGCAGACGGTGCATCGCTTCGTGCATGTTGAGATTATTCCTCCGATCCGACTCCGCGCAACAATGTAGGCAAATGGAGTGCCAAGCCAGCAGCTCCGGCGAGCGGGGGCGTCAGCCCCCTGTTGGAAGCAGTCAACAGGGGGCTGACGCCCCCCGCTCGCCCGTTGGGTCCGTTAGCGCTTCGGCGGACGCGGCTTGATGTCCGCCTCCTTCGGGTCCGGGTCCGGCACTTTCAACTCCTTGCGCAGACGCGCCAGCTCCATCTCCAGCTCTTTCCGCACCTCGGCGTACTCGGGCCGATCGTACACGCTGCGCAGCTCGCGCGGGTCTTTTCGCAAATCGAACAATTCCCAATAATTGGCATCCGGTTCGTAGAAATACACCAGTTTATAGCGGTCGTTGACGACGCCGTAATGGCGGTGGACGTTGTGGACGGCCGGATGCTCGTAGTAATGGTAGTAGAAAGTTTTGCGCCAGTCGTCGGGGGTGCGGCCCTTCAGCAGCGGCACAAGACTGCGTCCCTGCATGGCGGACGGCACGGGTTTACCGGCCGCGTCGAGGAACGTCTCGGCGAAGTCGAGGTTGCTGACGAGGTCGTTGTTGACGCTGCCGGCCTTGACCGTGCCCGGCCAGCGCACCAGCAGCGCCGTCCGCAGCGATTCCTCGAAGATCCAACGCTTGTCGAACCAGCCGTGCTCGCCGAGGTAGAAACCCTGATCGGACGAGTACACGACAAGCGTGTTCTTCGCTAGGCCGGCGTCGTCGAGGTACTTCAGCACGCGGCCGACGCTCTCGTCCACGGCCTTGATGCAGCCGAGATAGTCGTGCAGATAGCGGTTGTACTTCCAGCGCTGCAGATCCTTGCCTTTGAGGTCCGCCTTGCGAAACGCCTCGTTGCGCGGCCCGTAGTAGGCGTCCCAGGTCTTGCGCTGCTCCGCAGTCAGGTCTTTCGGCGGTTTCAGCTTGAGATCCTCTTCGTCCATCGTTTTGGCGAGGGTCATGTCCTGTTCGCGCTCGGCCTTGCCGCGGCCGGCGTAGTCGTCGAAGAGCGTCTCGGGTTCGGGATACTTGCGGTCGTTGTCGTGGCCGAGATGGCGCAGGGCCGGCTCCCAGCGACGGTGCGGCGCCTTGTGGTGCAGCATCAGCAGAAACGGTTTGTCCTTGTCGTGCTGTTTGAGCCAGTCCAGCGACAGATCGGTGAGAACGTCGGTGGTGTAGCCGTCGTGCTTGACGCGCTGGCCGTTGCGGATCATGGGTGGATTGTAGTAAACGCCCTGGCCGGGCAGGATGTGCCAGTGGTCGAAGCCGGTGGGCGTGCTGACCAGGTGCCATTTGCCGAAGAGCGCCGTTTGATACCCGGCCTTTTGGAGCAGTTTTGGGAACGTCGTTTGCGAGCCATCGAATTTGCTGTTGGTGTTGTTGTAAAAGCCGTTGGCGTGGCTGTACTTGCCGGTGAGGACGGTGGCCCGGCTGGGTCCGCAAATGGAGTTGGGCACCAGGCAGCGATCGAAGCGCATGCCCTCGCGCGCCAGGCGATCGAGGTTCGGCGTCGCCAGCAGTTTGCGCGGATCGTCGTAGGCGCTGATGGCCTGCCAGGCGTGATCGTCGGCGAAGATAAACACGATGTTGGGTTGGCGGGACAGCTCGGCGGCGCGGACGGGCGCCGGCGCGGCGAGGACAACGCAGAGCAAGCACGGAAAAAGTCGCAGGTTCACGGGTGGCACTCCGCACGGTTGACGTGGCGAGGAGACATTGTGGCGAAACACCGGACAGTAGGCGGTATGGCGCCGTCGCTGTCAAGAGGATGACGTGGCCGGAAGGGAAAAGAAATCCTTGGACTTCTCGGACTGACAATGCGATAACAGAGAGTCGGAAACAACTCTTGCCCAACTATGGAGCGATAGCCGTGGAGGAAATGAACGCGACCCGGAATGATTCCGCGCGGCCGGCGCCGGCGCAGCTGGGCGTCTACCGCATCCAGGCCCGGCTCGGCCAAGGCGGCATGGGCACGGTCTACCGTGCATGGCACACGCATCTCAAACGCGTCGTCGCCCTCAAGACGCTGCGCGGCGACTGCATGGACAACATCGGGGCCGTGGCCCGCTTTCACCGCGAGATGGAGGCCGTCGGCAAGCTCGACCATCCCAACCTCATCCGAGCCACCGACGCCGGCGAGGACCACGGCATCCATTTCCTGGCGATGGAGTTCGTCGAGGGCATCGACGCCGCCAAGTTGTCGCAGCGGCATGGCCCGCTGTCGCCGGCCGACGCCTGCGAGCTGGTGCGGCAGGCGGCGGTCGGCCTGCAATACGTCCACGAGCACGACCTCGTCCACCGCGACATCAAGCCGTCGAACCTGATGGTGACGCCGGCCGGCCAGGTGAAGATCCTCGATCTGGGTTTGGCGCTCTTGCGCGCCGGACACAGCGAGGCGGGCGAATTGACCGAGAGCAATCAGTGGATGGGCACCGCCGACTACATGGCGCCCGAGCAGGGACAGGACGCGCACGGTGTGGACATTCGCGCCGACATTTACAGCCTGGGCTGCACGCTGTACAAGCTGCTGACCGGGCGCGCGCCGTTCGGCGGCTCGGAGTACAACACGCCGTACAAGAAGATGGAGGCCCACGCCCATCGGCCGGTGCCGCCGCTGCGCGATCGCCGCGCCGATGTGCCGGAAGAGTTGGCCGCCCTCGTCGAGCGCATGGTGGCCAAGTCTCCCGACGACCGCTTCGCCACGCCCGGCGAAGCGGCGGACGCGCTCCGCGCCTTCGTCGCCGGCGCCGACCTGTCGCGCCTGGTGTCCGGCGAGCCGATGCCGTCCCCATCGCAGGGCGAGAAGCCGGCCGCGGAGACGGGATCGTTTGGGCCGGTGACGGCCAGCCCGTTGTTCGCGGCGGCCGAGTCGGCGCTCGCTCCCACTCTTGTATCTCGACCGAAGCGGCGTCGCTGGTGGGCGGCGGCCGTCGTCCTCGTGGTCGCGGGCCTGATCGTGGCGGGGCTGGCATTCCGACAGCGAACTCCGGAAGGCCCCCCTACGCCCGGACCGCGCGAACTGACCCCAGGCCGGTGGCACAACTTGCTCGATCGCCAACCGGAAGAGATGGTCTGGCCGCGCACGGCGCTGCCCCCGTTCTTCGATCCCAGACAGCAGCGCCTACTGGTCAATTGCGATAGCCTGGGGTTGCTGCGCCTGGGCGACACACCCGCCGCCGGGTACAAGATCCAGGTTGCCATCGCGCAGACGCGCTGGGTCGGCGGCATCGGTATCTTCTTCGGCGCCCGCGAGGAACGCGACGGTAAGAACACGATCTTGCGTTATCAGCGGATCGAACTGCTCCACTTCGCGCCTCCCCGAAAGGCGGGCGCCCCAGATACCTTCTCGCTGGCGCGCACAAAGGGAGTGCGGAGCAAGTCTCCCGACGGTGAGCCACAATCCAACGATCTCGAACTGTGCCAGAACCTCCTCCCGCCGTTGACCGGCCCCGCGTATTTCCTGGAGATTCAGGTCAGCTCGCGCGGCGGGCTGCGCGCGGTGCGATGGGGAGGGGAAGACCTGAAGGAACTGGTAACTCATCAGGCCAACGGTGTCTTCGCCCCGCGCGATTACGTCGGCGGCTTCGGCCTTTACATCTCAAAGGGCACCGGTGTGTTTACCGATGCCCGCATCATGATTTTGGAGAAGGATGAACCATGAGCAGTCCCTACGGGAGCGGCCCGCCGCGAGTCACGGCCGGTCTGGTCTGCAGCATCACGGAACCACCGATCTTCTCCTCCTCCACCCTCACCAAGGTGCGTTGTTTGGGCGGCAGCGGGATGACGGGGACCATTTGCGCTTTCGGAACGGGCAACCTGGATATGGAACCCCTCGTCGACGCGTGGGCCAAGGTCTACGCGCCGACCGACATGCCGCCCCCCACCCACCCAAATGACGCCACGCAGGGCACGGTATCGGGCAATAGCTGGACTTTTTTGATGGGGCATGAAGTGCCGGTGATCGCCACATGCTGCCCCACGGCGCCGCCTTCGATGGCCAACGGCCTCTTCGCCGTCTGGCTCAGCTTCCGGCTCGGTACCAGTCCCCAAGAACAGAACCCCAAGCAGCGCCTGTTCGGCGGCATCCGCTCGACGATGACCAATTGCGACGGTTCCGGCGGCGCTGCCCTGCTCGCCCAGGCCGGCGTGAGCGCTTCCAGCACCCTGACCGTCGAGACGGCCCCGCGCCAGTATCAGGTCAAGGGCCAGGACGCGAGAGGGCCGCTCGCTTCACTGGTCAACACGACCTGGCTTCTCAGTCTGCGTCCGGCCGGCTGCGGCTGCGCCTGCGTCTGGGACAACGGCGGTGACGGCGTTGCAACGCCGCGCGTCGAGTTGGGCTGCGACGGCGTGGTCGCTACCCAGTGGCGTCTGTCGCTGGTCCTGAACGGCCATCGCATCCAATACACGCGCCCCGCGTCGGAGTGGAAGGCGCTGAGCGTCAATCGCCTGATGAAGTCTGGCGGCGACGGAGAGGGGCTGCCGGACGAGCTGACCGTGACGCCGGTGTGAACCATGACCGCTTCCGTCCTTCCTGTTTGCCGCCATCGCGGCGCCGAAGTCGAACGCGGCGTACACGGCTGTCACTCGCCGAAGCTGGTTGGTCTCAAGCTGGTAACAGCCGAGTTGTGCGCGGACTGCTATTGCCGCGATCACGAGACAACCGCATCTTCCGATCCGCCGCCGCGCCTGGCGGCGTGCGCCCACCTTGGCGGCGACACCGGCCAATGGGAAGAAGGCGCCGCCGTCCACGAATGCCTCCATCCCAGCCATCGACGAACCACGGACATAAAATGCCGTCTTTGTCCCGATTATTTGTTCCCCGCGCTCAGCCCGCGCACACCGGGGAAACAGATACGGCGACTCATGCTCTTGCCGCCGCGGCCGCAGCCGGACGGCTGGTGGAACTGGCCCAACGTGCAGGAAGCCCAGCGCCGCGCCGCGGATAATTGCGTCGCCGCGTTGCCGCCCTATCCCGCCGGGCACAACGGTCGCGGCATCGTCCTCGCCGGCGGAGGCCGTTACTTCGTCGCCGCTTACGTCACCGCGCGCGTTCTGCGTCACGTCGGCTGCGAACTGCCCATCGAACTGTGGCACCTGAGCGATGAGATCGACGACTCGATGCGCCGTCTCTTGCAACCGCTCGGCGTTCGCTGCGTGGATGCCGACGCCGTGGCCCAACATCGCCCCTTCCGCTTTCTCCAGGGGCACTGGTGGAAGGGCTGGCAGTTGAAGCCGTTCGCCGTCGTCCACAGTTCGTTCCGCGAGGTGCTGTTTCTGGACGCCGACTGCTATCCGGCGCGCGACCCCACGTTTTTGTTCGATTGGCCCGGCTACCGCGCCCACGGCTCGATCTTTTGGCCGGACCTCGATTCGTCCGGATCCTTGTTTCGTTCGGACCTGTGGGACGTCTTCGGCGTCGCGCCCGCCGACTGCGTCCCCTTCGAGTCGGGACAGCTGGTTGTGGACAAGGGCCGCTGCTGGCGCGAACTGGCCCTGACGCTGCATTACAACGCCCAGGCGGACTACACCTATCGGCTGGTGTGGGGCGATAAGGACACTTTCCTGCTGGCCTGGCGACGACTGGAGCGTGCCTACGCCATGACGGGGCCAGCCAGCGCCTGGGACACGCATACGATCGTCCAGCACGACGACGGCGGCCAACCGCTGTTTTTGCACCGCTGCCGCGATAAATGGCGGCTGGCGGCGGACGGTTTCGTCACGTCGCCGCAGTTCTTCACCGCCAATCACTACAACCCCCGCTTGGCCCACGAGGACTTCTGCTTTCAGGTGCTGGAGGAGTTGGCGGGAAAGCGGCCTTCTCGAACCTCACAACGCTGAAGAGGCAATGCCCCCATTCCCGCGCGCGGCGGGAGGACCGTCATGGACTTCTCTGAGATTGACGGCTGGTTCAACTTTGCCGATGTCTACGACCTGGCCTTGAGCCGGGCCCGCGGCGGGGAGTGCTTCGTGGAAGTGGGGGCGTGGATGGGGCGCTCCACCGTCTACATGGCCGATGCGATCAAACGGCTGGGCAAGTCCATTCGCTTCTTCGCCGTCGATCACTTTCGGGGATCGCCCACGGACGGGGCGCACGCGCCGGTCCTCGCCGACCTGGCGAAGCAGGCGCGGACGTTGCACGACGTGTTCCGCGCCAACCTGGAGGCCTGCGGGGTCCGCGACTACGTCACGCCGCTGGTGATGGATTCCGCCCAGGCGGCGGCCGCCTTCGACGACGCCTCCGTCGATTTTTGCTTTCTCGATGCCGACCATTCCTACGACAGCGTCCTCGCGGACATTCGGCTCTGGCTTCCCAAGATCAAACCCGGCGGCATCTTGGCCGGCGACGATTTCGGCTGGGAGGGAGTGGCCCGCGCGGTGCGAACCGTCTTCGGCGGACGCTTTCGTCTCAGCCGGGGATCTTACAAGAGTTGGATCGTGGACGTTCCCGCGCGCACAACGCGCGGGGCGATTGTTACCATCGATCGCACTCCGGAGCCTTATCTCGCCGCCACGCTCGCCTCAGCCCAGTCGCGGGCCGGCGGCCCGATCCTTTTCGACCTCTTCGTCGGGGACGAACGCACTGCGTATCTTCGGGAGTGCGACCCGTCCGCGATCGGCAAGGTGGACGCACTGCCCGACGAGGCCACGCAGGGGCTAAGCGTCCATCTCCGCCACACGCTCAACTACAGCCGAATCCTGCTGCATCATGGGTTGATCCTGGAAGACGATCTGATTTTTTGCCCGGCCTGGGACGCGTGGTTGCGGGACAGCCTGGACGATTGCCGGCGCCGAAGGGAGGACGACCGCTTCGTCCTGGCGCTGTATTCCTGCTACGGTTGGGACAACACCTCCCTCGTGGTCAACTATCCCGTGGAGGCGTTCTACGGGTTTCAGGCGATGTATTTTCCTCCCGCCGTTCGCACACCGTTCCACCTGCACCTTCTGAGGAACTTCGGCCGGGAACCGACCGATCTGCTTCTGAAAAGTTTCTGCCGCGAGGAGGAGGTGTCCTTGTTCGCCTGTTCCCAATCGCTGGTACAGCACGTCGGAACGCGGAGCACGGGCCTGGGCGACTTTCATCAGACCGGCAACTTTCGCGGCCTGTCGGACTGAAGGCTTTTTGCGTTTTTTACCGAAATTGCCTAGTTTGCCTTTGACACCCATTTTATGGCTGAGTAGCCTGTCAGTAGACTTCCCCGGTTCCCACCGGGATCTCGTCAATGTCGCCGTGACTCGCGGGGAAACCGGCATTTCTGGCTTGCAGCGAGGAGGATTCGGCACATGTACGCTCTTGTTCTGGCGACGCTCTTCACCACCGGGAATGAAATCCCCGACTTCGGACGTCGTGGCGGTTGCCACGGCTGTTACGGAGGTTGTTATGGCGGCTGCTACGGCGGTTGCTACGGCGGCTGCTACGGGGGTTGTTACGGGGGCTGTTTCGGCGGCTGTTATGGCGGTTGTTACGGCTGCGGCGGCGGTTGCTATGGCTGCGGCGGCGGCATGGTGATTTCTGGTGGCGGCTGCGGCGGCGGCGGCGCGGCCGCTGGCGGAGGGGGCGGCGCTCCAGGAGGCAGCGGCAGTGGCAGCGGCGCTGCCGGAGGGTCCGCGGGACAGGCCGGCGGTGGAGGTGGCTCCGGCGCGGTGACCCAGGAACTTGAGGCGCTGAAAAAGTCGCTTGAGGAGTTGAAGAAAGAACAAAGCAAACTTCGCGTCGAGGCGTTGAAGCAGGTCGCCGAGGAATTGCGGCTCAAGGCCGTCAATCAAAAGATCGACGAGCTGCGCCGAGCCATTGAGGAACTGAAACGCCGGCCCGTGCCGAGGCCGATCCCGCTGCCCGCGCCTCTGCCCGCGCCGAAAGTACGTCCGGCCCCAGTGGAGCCGGAACCGGGCAAGGTCCAGCTGGAGGTGCCGGCCGATGCGGTCGTCTTCGTGGACGACAAGTCTCTCGGAGCGGCGCGCGACTTCGTTACGCCGCCGCTGGAGGCGGGCAGCGACCACTTCTACCGATTCGAGGCCACGGTCGTCCGCGACGGCCGCAATATCACCCGCGTCAAGCGCGTGGCCGTCCGCCCCGGCGCGACGGTTCGCCTCACCTATGAGGAGATGGAGTCCGGCGATCGTTGGACTCCGGCGGAGGAGGCTGGCGCCCCGGCCCAATTTACCGTCCGTCTGCCGGCGGACGCCCGGCTGACAATTGACGATGTTGTTTGCCCGCTGACCTCGGACGTCCGCGCGTTTGCCACGCCCTCGCTCGTGCCGGGACGGGAATATTCTTACCGGTTCAAGGCCGAGGTGGTGCGCGACGGGCGAACGGTTGCCCAGGAGCGGCGCGTCACCTTCCGGCCGGGAGAGCGCGTTACGGTGTCGTTCGAGAATCTCGGGGTGAGCAGCCTTACGGCGCGGTGAGGTATTCTCACCTGAGCGAACACCCGCCCGCGAAGAGGTGGGTGTTCGCCCTTTCATCTTCCCTTACTTGCGCGGATGGTCCTGCTTGGCACCGCACTTGCTCCTCTAAGGATCGTTCGCGGAGGAAGCGCCTCCGCCGGCGCTGGCCGTGTCGGCGGAAGGAGCGCCCCTCCTCGCTCGTCTCTTTCGATGCCTGGATTTCTTCCGGAGGAGTGTTGGCGACCCGGTTTTCGCCGGGAGCCTCGGCAAAGGCGCCGCGGCTCGCGGGGAAACGGGCATTTCTGGTTGGCAGGAGGAGGATTCGTCAGATGTACACCATCGTACTGGCAGCAGCCCTGACCACGGGCAACGCGGCACCGGGCGCGGATATCTATCAGGATATCCGAGACATCAAACGGGAAGTGGAGGAACTGAGAAAGGGACAGAGAGAAGTTGAGGTCGAGGGATTGAAGCTCGTCATCGCCGGCCTTCGAGAGCGGATCACCGATGAAAAGCTGGCGGAGCTGCGTCGCGACATTCAGGTGTTGAGGTATGAGGAAGTGGTTCCGGGAGTGGTGCCGGCCATGCCGGTCGTGCCGGCACGCTCGGCGGCAGCCGTCCTGACGCCGGTCGTCGGGCGAACGGTGGTCGCGCTCAAAGTGCCGGACGGAGCAAGGTTCTACGTCAACGATCAGCCCATCACCCTGAACTCGACGACGCCGACGTTCATCACGCCGCCGCTGGAGCCGGGGCGCGATTACGTCTACGACTTCAAGGTAACGGCCTCGGAGGACGGCAAGACCGTCACCCGTGTCAAGCGGGTGACAGTCCGCGCCGGCGGCTTGGTCCGTGTCGCCTACGAGGAGATGGAAGCGCCGAAGTGAACGAAGCGACCGTGCGACGGACAGGGAGCGTTTGAAGCAATCTCCCAGCCCGGCGGGTCGTGGCCTGACATCCACGGCCCGCCGGGCTGGGAAGAGATCGTTCCCGCAGGTCAGGCGGGAAAGCCTGACCTGCGGCATTTCCCGATTGCGAGTCAGACTTTCCAGCCTTACTCTTCGGATGCTGACCTGAACCGGCCCCGTTTGGGGGGTGTCTTTTAGTGGACACACGCCCGATCTCAGCTTTTCCGGAGAGGCCCACATGCACAGCGACGAGATTTTCTTGGCGAAACTGGCCGAGGAGCCGACCGACGACACGACCCGCCTCGTTTACGCCGACTGGTTGGACGAACAGAGCGATCCCCACTCGGCCGCCAAGGCGGAGTTCCTCCGTCTGACGGTCCAGGTCGCCTCGACCAAGGGGCGGAAAGGGTGGAGGAAGACGCGGCGAAAACAGCTGCAAAAAATGGCTGCGGCGCTGGACACGGATTGGCTGGCGATTGTCAGCCGACTGCCGATTGAGAACTGTCTCGGCAAACGCAGGGCGGGGGAGGAAGCAAGACCGGGCGGCATACGGCGGGTGGCGTTCGAGTTCCTCTGCGACCGCCGCTGGGAAGACTTGAGGCCGACCGGCGACCGTGCGGTGCGATCCTGCGACGCTTGCCAGCAGAACGTTCATTACTGCGATACCATCACCGAGGCCCGCCGGCATGCCCAGGACGGACACTGCATCGCCGTCGATCTCGGCGTGATTCGGCGTGAGCGCGACCTGGAGCCGCGCCGGATGTTGCTCGGCAGGGTTCGTCCGTCGTTCCTGCGCGAGGAGGAAGAGCGGGTGCGGCCCGATGCCGTATCGGCCCAGCGCGAACGACGCAAACTCGAAAAGCAACGGAGCAAGAAACCGCCGCGAACCACCGGCGCGTGAAAGGTTTTCGTTGGCCCACTCTGTTCGCGATGCCATAATGATCTCATCCTTCGCCCCACTCGCCCAGCGGGGGCCAACCTCGTGGATGGATCAACTCGATTGCCTCTTCGTCGCCGGACCTTCATGCGGGGCACGGCGGCGGCCCTTCTCACCGCCGCGAGCTATCAGCGCGTCCGCGGCGCCAACGAGCGCCTCGGCGTCGGCTTCATCGGCTACGGACTCATCGGCAAGCGGCACGTTATCGACTTCAAGGAACAACCCGATGTGGAGACGATCGCCGTCGCCGAGGTACACGGCGGCCGGCTCGACGAGGCGAAATCGTTTCTCGGCGGCGGGGTGCGCGGTTACGGCGATTTCCGCAAACTGCTCGACGATCGCGGCGTCGAGGCCGTCGTCGTCTCGACGCCGGACCACTGGCACGCCCTGATGACCATGCTGGCCTGCGCCGCCGACAAGGATGTGTACGTCGAGAAGCCGTTGACGCTGTTCGTCCGCGAGGGGCGCTGGATGGTGGACGTGGCCCGGCGGCATCGCCGCGTCGTACAGGTCGGCACGCAGCAGCGCTCCGGCACGCACTACCACGCGGCGCGCGAGCTGATCCGCAGTGGGCATCTCGGCAAGGTGTTCTCGGTGCGGATGCAGGCGTATCGCAACATCATGCCCGGCTACGGCCGACCCGCCGACCGCGAGCCGCCGCGCGAACTCGATTGGGATCTGTGGCTCGGCCCGGCCCCGCTGCGGAAGTACAACCCCAACCGCGCCATCTATCACTTCCGCTGGTTCTGGGACTATTCCGGCGGACAGATGACCAACCTCGGCCAGCACGCGCTGGACATCGCCCACTGGTATCTCGGAGCGAAGGGTCCGAAAGCGGTGACGAGCTTCGGCGGACGTTTCTGTCTGCAAGACAACGGCGAGACGCCGGACACGCAGGACGTGCTGTTCGAGTATCCCGGTTGGACGGCGGTATGGTCGCACCGCGAAGCGTGCAAGGGCCAGCCGGGCGCCGCGCCGCTGGAGTTCTTCGGTCCGCGCGGCAGCCTGGCGATCTCGCGGAAAGATTTTGTCGTGACGGCGGATCGCAAGGTGCCGCCGGAGAACACCGTGCCGCAGTTCACCGGCGCTCATCCCGTCGGCGGGCCGGTCGGCGTCAAGGAGACGGGACCGCCGCAATTCTGGACCAAGCCGATCGTCGATAAGAGCGGCGACGGTCGGGCGCAGTTCAAGCAGCACGTGCGGAACTTCCTCGACTGCGTGAAATCGCGCAAGCAGCCGATCTCGGACCTGGAGAGCGGTCATCGCGTGGCGACGGCGTGTCATCTGGCGAACCTGTCACTGCGGTTGGGACGCCGCCTCCGCTGGGACGCCGACAAGGAAACCATCCTCGACGACGCGGAGGCGGCGAAGCTGCTTGTGCGACCCTATCGCGCACCGTGGGACGCCGAGTTGAAGGCATTGGGCGTGGGGTGAAACTCATGAACGGGGACCGCCGACAATTTCTCGCCACGGCCGCGGCGCTGCCGCTGGCGCAAGCCCTTTCCGCCGCGGCCGACGCGGACAAACACACACGCCTCGGCGTGGTGCAGTATTCCTACGCCATCCGCCTGTCCGCCGACCGCGCCGCCGGCAAGACCGGCTTCAGCGATCCGCTGGCGTTCGTCGAGCATTGTCACGAACTGGGCGCCGGCGGTGTGCAGCTCGGCATCGGCGCGCGCGACAAGGACTATCTCGCCGACCTCCGCAAGAAGCTCGACGCCTACGGCATGGACCTGGAAGGCTCGATCCGTTTGCCGAAGGACCGCGCCGACGGCGAGCGTTTCACGGCGGAGGTGCGCAGCGCCCGCGACGCCGGGGCGAAGGTGCTGCGCACCGTGTTGTTCGGCGGCCGGCGCTACGAGCAGTTCGCCGCCGCCGCCGATTTCCGGCGGGCGCGCGAGCAAGCGGAACAGTCCGCGGCGCTCGCCGAGCCGATTGTCGCCAAACACGACATGCTCCTGGCGATCGAGAACCACAAGGACTATCGCGCCGGCGAGCTGATGGACCTGCTGAGGCGTCTGGACAGCCGGCACGTCGGGCTGTGCGTCGATACCGGCAACAGCATCGCGCTTTTGGAAGATCCGTTGGAGGTGGTGCGGACGCTGGCCCCGCGCGCCTTCACGGTGCATCTGAAGGACATGGCCGTCGCCGAGCACGACGAGGGTTTCCTGCTCGCCGAGGTGCCGCTGGGCGAAGGCTTCCTCGATCTGCCGAAGATGATCGTCCTTCTCCGCGCGGCGCGGCCGGCGATCCGCTTCAACCTGGAGATGATTACGCGCGATCCGCTGCGCGTGCCGTGCCTGACCGATAAATACTGGGCGACCGCCACCGCGTCGGGCCGCGACCTCGCCCGCACGTTGACGATGGTTCGCAAGCGCAAGCAAACGCTGCCGCGCATCAGCGGACACGAGCGGAAGGAGCAACTCGCCATCGAGGAGGAGAACGTACGCAAGAGCCTGTCGTATGCGCGCAAGCACCTGGAGTTATAACGCCGCGACTTTTCGTTGAGGACCACTTCTTGACGGCGAAGGTCTTATCCATCGCGCCGAGGGCGAAGGCTCTGGCTCGGCCGCCCGTTGACAGGCATCGCCGGGTAGACCATGATAGGGAAACAAATCGCGGTTTGTGCTTCGAGGAGATAGACAGCTGCCAGCTGGATAACACTTCTCCCAACGGTGTTATCCAGCTGGCAGCTGGGTAATTACTTGTTCGGCTCCACTGTGCTGTTATGTGAGGAAGCCATGACTATCGTGAAGATGCTGCTGCCCGCTATAGCTGCCGCTTCTCTCACGGTCGCCCTCGCCGCTGATGCGCCGAGAGACGACTCGAAGAAGAAGGAGCCTCCCACCGAAAAGGAGATCAAGGCGCTGATCGACCAGCTCGCTTCACCCAATCCCAAGCCCATCGTTAATAAGAGGAAGGTTCCAGGTATTAATTTGCCGCCAGGTTTCGACCGCAAGAAGCAGGATAAGGTCCATCTTGCTCGGTCCAAGTTGGCAGAGCTTGGTCCCCAGGCGTTTCCGTTTTTGATCGACAGTTGGAAGGACGAACGCTATTCCCTGACTACCTGTAACGGTCTATCCGGCTGGTTCTACAACGAGTCCGTTGGGCACATCTGCCAAACCATCCTCTTCGGTCAACTCCAGCCCTACGGCTTCTGGCCAGCAGCCGACGGTGATCCGCGCGGCAAGCCCCACCGCCCCGACTATCCGGTCCACTTCCTCAACTCGCAGGAGGCGGCGAAAGCATGGTGGGAAAAGAATAAAGAAAAAACGCTCTATCAAATACAACTCGAGGCTCTCGATTGGGTAATCGCCGAAGAAACCAAACGACCTGGCGACTTTACCGACAAAGAAAAACAGTCCCTTCAGAAGCTTCGCAAAAGACTTGTCGAAGGCGGTAAGCCACTGCCTCCAGGGCATTATTACGCGAGAAAGATTTCGTATCGAGATTAGGATGCCATGACTTCCGTACAGTGGTCCGTGCCTCGGGTCGGCGCAAGAGGCGCATTCCATGGGTATACGGGGACATTGAATAATTCCGAGCCGAACCGTCATAAGGCTCTTGGTGTCAAGTAAAAATATTTTCCACGGGAACGGTAATCGGCAGCGTTTGGCTTGCCGGATTTCCGAACAGGGTAGCTGCGGCAGCGGAGAACTCTCCTCGGCGATCCGGCTTGGCTATC
>DATBGU010000187.1:0-3931 GCA_036557825.1 Gemmataceae bacterium | reverse complement strand
AAGATCGCCGCCATCGGGTGTGGGGATTGCCGACCGCGCTCGAATCGGCATGATGATCCACGGGGCCACCGCGACCGCATTCACGATCGGGAGACTTCCGCATGAGCCGAGTGGAGGAACAATACCGGCAAGCCCGCGAGCATCTGGCGGGAGGCGTGACGGCCTCCACACGCGTCAACCGCGCCCTGGGCCATCCGATGCTGGTGGAGCGCGCCGAGGGCTGCCGCATTTGGGATCTGGATGGTCGCGAATACATCGACCTCTGTTGCAGCCACGGCGCGACGCTGCTGGGCCACGGCGATCTGCGCGTTCGCCATGCCGTCGAGCGCGTGCTGGCGCGCGGGGCGGCCTGCTCCTACGAGAACGAGCTGCACACGCAGCTGGCCCGCCTGCTGTGCCAGACGGTCCCTTGCTGCCAGCGCGTCCGCTTCACCGGCTCCGGGACCGAGGCGACGATGCACTGTCTACGGCTGGCGCGGGCGTTCACCGGCCGCTCGAAGCTGCTGAAGTTCGAGGGCAATTTCCACGGCTATCACGATCAGGTGATGTACGCCATCGGCACGCCCGCCGACCGGCTGGGCCCCGAGGAGTCGCCGGCGCTTTTCCCCGGCTCGTCCGGCCTGCCCGCCGGACTGGATCAGAACGTCGTTGTCGTACCGTACAATCGGCCGGACCTGTTGGAGTCCGCCTTCGCGCGCCACGGCGCGGAGCTGGCGGCGGTCTTCTGCGAGCCGATCTACTACAACGCCGGCTGCATCGTACCGACGCCGGAGTTCCTCGCCGCGCTGCGCCGCCTGACGCAAGCGCACGGCGTGTTGCTGATTTTCGATGAAGTGCTCAGCGCCTTCCGCATGGCGCCCGGCGGAGCGCAGGAATATCTCGGCGTGACCCCGGACTTGTGTACGCTGGGCAAGGCGGTGGGCGGCGGTTTTCCGCTGAGCGTCTTCGGCGGCCGTCGCGACATCATGGAGCGTCTGATGCCGCAGGGCGATTGCCAGCACAGCGGCACCTACAACGGTCACGTCGTCGCCGTCGCCGCGGCGCTGGCGGCGGTGACAGCCTATCGTCAGCGCGGTTTTTACGATCACATCCATGCCGTGGCCGAGCGGCTGTACGGCGGTCTGAGCGAGGTGTTCGCGCGTCCTGGCGTGGCGGCGCGCGTGCAGGGCTTGGGAGCGCGGTTCGGCGTCTATTTCGGCGTGACGGAGCCGGTGCGGAGTTATCGCGATGCGGTGCGTCATCACCGCGAGCAGATGCTGCGTTTCATCGCCGCCGCCGCGCGTCGGGGCGTGTATTTCCACGATTACGGCGGCGCGGCCTGTCATCACGGCTTCTGCGCCGCCATGACCCTGGCCGACACCGACGAGGCGCTCACTCGGCTCGACGCCGCCGTCCGCGAACTTCGAACGTAGGGGGTGGTAAAGTTTGGAAGTCAGTGGTACACGGGAAGAGGACTCGGCGGGCTTGCGGTTAAGGGGGAGACTCACTAGGCTCGATCACGCCATCCCTCCAATGGATCCGGAGCGACGGCAGGGCGGAGGCGAGTTTCTTGGTACCCGCGTCCCTTACGTTCGTCCCGCGGAGGTCCAGGGAATTCAGCGCTTTGAGGCCGGCCAACTCCTCCAGGCCCCCGTCCGTCACCTGGGGGACGGCGTAGAGGCTCAGATGCACGAGGTTCTGGAGGCCGGCCAGTTTCTTCAGGCCCACGTCCGTTACCCCAGTGTTTTCGAGGCTTAGCCACTGGAGACTTTTCAGGCCGGCCAGTTCCTTCAGGCCCGCGTCCGTCACCTTGGTGCCCCAGAGGCTCAGTGTCTGGAGGTTCTTCTGCCCGGCTAGATTTTTCACGTCCGCGTCGCTTACATTCGTGTGCCGGAGGTCAAGGCCCGTCAGCTTCATGCCCTTCAGGGACGAGAGGTCGGAGACGGGCGAATAGATGCAGCGCAAGTTCGTCAGAGGCAACCCTCTCAGCGGAAGGAGCGAGCGGTCGCTCAGACGACCGCGGCCCACCTCGCTGCCGCAACAATCCAGAGACCTCAACTTGGTCAGCGCGCGCACCGGCGAGATATCGCTCACCTGGTCCGTCGAGAACACCAGTCCCGTCACAATGCCATTCTCAATCGTGGGGTTGATATTTCCGTCGAAGTCCGGGTTGAGATCCTGCATGCGAGCGGCGACAAACTTTACCTGCTGGGCCGCCGACAGTCCAGCCACGGCACGTTCCCACGCCGTCACGTCGGCGGACGTCTTGGCAGCCTTCGCGTCAGGCGGCGCCTCCTGACTGACCCGCACGACCTGCTTGCCGTTTTTCGTGACCGTAACCAATTCCTTACTCACGATCTTGCCGTCCTTGCGTGTCTCGACCGTGTAGTTGCCGGGCTTCAGGCGGATTTCTTGGGCTCCCGCTCCGGTGATGACGATGTCCGGCCCGTCGATCTTGACGCTGACTCCGGGGTCATCGACCTCGACGACCAGCGTGCCCTCCGGCGAAAACAGGCGAATGACCGTGCCGTGGAAATCGGTGACGCCGGTCGCCTCCGTGACACCGAGTCCTCCGAGAAGCATCAGGATCACGGCCGCGGCGGCAGCCCAGCGGCGGGTGCGGAAACGCGGCCGTCGAATCGCCGGCGCCGCTTCGGGGATTTTCTGGGAAGCCGGCGCCTGCTTCACCGTCGTCGGCGGTAGATCCGGGAGGTTCGGAACAATCCCTGGACGTTGTATCTCCGCCAGGCAACGCCCCAACAGGTCGGCCACCTCTCTGGCCGTGGCAAAGCGGTCTTCCGGCTTCTTGGCCTGTAAGCGTGCGATGATGGCGCACAGCCAGTGCGGCACTTCGGGAATCACCTCCTGGATCGAGCGCGGGGCGTCCTCCACCACCCGCTTCAGCACGGCGAAGGTGGTCGAGGCGCGGAACGGCGGTCGGCCGGTGGCCATGACATACATCACACTGCCGAGACTGAACAAGTCGGCCCGGTGGTCGAGCTTTTCTCCCTTCGCCTGCTCCGGGGACATGTACATCGGCGTGCCGGCCAGCGCGCCGCTCTGGGACAGGCTGGCGTCGTCGGCCGCCCGCGCCAAGCCGAAGTCGGTGATCTTGACCAGTCCCTGCGGGCCCCCTTCGAGGAGTATGTTGCCCGGCTTGATGTCCCGGTGGATGAGTCCGGTGGCGTGGGCGGCGGCCAACCCTTCGGCGATCTGCCGGGCCAGACGCACGATCTCCGACGCTTCCAGCGGACCGGTGCGGTTGAGCCGCTGCTGGAGCGTCTCGCCGGGGATGAATTCCATCACCAGGTACGGCAACGGCTGTTCCTCGACGACATAAACCTGGACGACATTCTCGTGGCGGATCTGCGCGGACGACCGGGCTTCGCGCAAGAACCGCTTGCGGGCCGGCGAGGCGGCGGCGATCGTCGGGGCCAGCACCTTGAGCGCCACCGCGCGCTGCAACGCCTCGTCGAACGCCCGGAAGACGATCCCGAACCCGCCCTTGCCGAGAATTTGGAGAACCTCGTAATGGCCGATCCGGCCGAGCGAATCGGGAAAGGTGGACGGTTGCAGGAAGTACAGATCGTTGGGTTCCTCGTCCGGTTTCGTCTCGTCGGCCACGGCATCGCTTCCCTGGTTGGTATGCACGCTCACGGTGTTATCGCTGATCGGCATCGACCAGCCGGCTCCTATCTGGTTGCCGAGGGGCTGATCCAGGAACTCACCCGTCTTGAAATGGGCGGTCAGCAACTCTTCCACCTGGCGGCGGAACGCAACGTCTCCCCCGCAAGCCTTGTCCAGATAAGCAGTACGGTCCGCCGGGCCGGTCAGTTCCAGGGCGGCCAAAAAGACTTGTTCTTCCGTCATGGCGCGGATCCCCATTGATCGCGGTTGACGCCTCTTACTTCCAATGCGAGATTCCAAACCAAACCTGGCCAAAAATGTTTAT
>DATBGU010000186.1:0-7729 GCA_036557825.1 Gemmataceae bacterium | reverse complement strand
GTGCGGGCGGGACGCCCGCGCTCCAAGCGGCACTGCGGAGTTACGTTGGGGAGAAGACCGATTCTCCGCGTTTCGCGGCGGAGAGGGGAGGGACTGGAAGGAAGCATAGGTCATTTTCGGCTCTGGGGCGAATCGGGTGAGGCATGAACGGGCGGACAGAAGTGGGAAATCGTTTTCTTTTGCAAGAAGTGGAGGCGGAACTAGAATAACAGAACAGTGCAGCCTAATCGCGCGTCTCGCAAGGCGCGAGCGGGGGAACCATCTGGTCGGCCCAAGCCGGCCTGCCGGGGCGAAGATCCGAAAGGATCGGAGTACTTTCAAGCTCCAGCCCGTCAGCTAACCTCGCAGGCAGGTCCGGACGCGTTGTCCGGGTCGAAGTTGAAAGGGCCTTCTTGTCTCGCGCAAGACGAACGCCCCTCTTTTTCGTGGCCTGGCGCCACAGGTGTCACCATGTTTGCTCTGTCTCTCCTTACCAACGGCGGTGCCGCGCTCAACGAAGTGTCCCTTTGGGGGCAATTCCTCATTGGCGTCCTCATCGTCCTGGCCGTACTGTCGCTGATCGCCTGGTTAACGGTTCGCTACATCCCCAATCAGCAGGTCGGCGTCGTCGAGAAGCTGTGGTCGAGCAGCGGATCGGTGCCGGAAGGCCGCATCATCGCTCTGGAGGGCGAGGCCGGCTTCCAGGCCGACCTGCTGCGCGGCGGCCTGCATTTCGGACTTTGGAGGTGGCAATATCGCCTGCATAAAGTGCCGCTTGTGACCATCCCGCAAGGCAAGATCGGTTACGTCTACGCGCGCGACGGCGAATCGCTGCCGCCCAGCCAGACGCTCGGCCGCGTCGTCGCCTGCAACAACTTCCAGGACGCGCGGACCTTCCTCGGCTCGGACGGCGAGGAGAGCGCGGCCAACGGGCGCGGCCAGCGCGGCCGGCAGCGCGCCATCCTGCGCGAAGGCGTTTACGCCATCAATCCAGCCCTGTTCGTGGTCATCACCGAGGATGCCGTCTATCACATGCGGGCCGGGGCGCGCGAGCTGCAAACCTTGCTCAAATGGCAGCAGGATCTGCGCCGCGTGGACGGTTTCAGTCCCGTCGTGGTCGGCGCCCCGATGCGTTTGTATGAGGTAGCGGCGCCTGCGGAAGACGAGGATGAGGACGCCCCGCGCCGAACGAAGCGAGGCCGTATCGTCGGCGCGGCGATCCCCGAAGCGCCCGTGCCGCTGGACGTGGAAGCCCAGCGCGAAGTGGACACCATCGGCATCGTCACCATCCAGGACGGTCCCTCGCTGACGCCCGGCGAGATCATCGCTCCCGGCGTCGGCAACGACAGCGGCGATGCCAACTACCACAACAATTACCAGGATCCCGAGGCGTTTCTGCGGGCCGGCGGTCGGCGCGGCCGGCAGTACGTGCCGCTGACCGACGGCACGTACTTCCTCAACCGCTGGTTCGCCACCATCGAGATCATTCCCAAAACGGTGGTGCCGATCGGCTATGTCGGCGTCGTCATCAGTTACTTTGGACGGATCGGCCGCGATCTGTCCGGCGAGGCGTTCCGTCACGGCGAGCGCGTCGCCGAGGGCGAGCGCGGCGTCTGGGAACGCCCGCTCGGACCCGGCAAATATCCGTTCAACACCTACGCCGGCCAAATCGTCATGGTGCCGACGACCAACTTCGTCCTGCACTGGATCACCGGCCGGTCTGAGACGCACCGCTACGACGAGAGTCTGCGCTCCATCGACCTCGTGACCAAGGACGCCTACGAGCCGCTGCTGCCGCTGTCCGTGGTCGTCCACATCGACTATCAGAAAGCGCCCGGCGTCATTCAGCGTTTCGGCGACGTGAAGAAACTCATCACCCAGACGCTCGATCCGATGCTGAGCGCCTACTTCCGCGACGTGGCCCACAAGAAGACGATGCTGGAACTGCTGCACCAGCGCGACGCCATCCAGGGCGAATCGCGCGAGGAGCTGCGCCGCAAGTTCCGCGAATTCGACATCGAATGCGTCGATGTGCTGATCGGCAAGCCCGACACGGCCGAGGCCGGCGGCAAGATCGAGACGCTTCTGGAACAGCTGCGCGTACGGCAGTTGTCCATCGAGCAGCTGGAAACCTACGAGCGGCAACGGGCGTCGGCCGACAAGCTGCGCATGCTGAACGAGGCGCAGGCGCAGGCGGCGATGCAGACGCAATTGACCAACTCGCGCGTGCAAATTCAGATCGCCGAGAGCCAGGGCGAAGCCGACCTGGCGCGGGCGCGCAAGCAAGCCGAGCAAACGGTTGTGATGGCCGACGCCGAGCTAGCGCGGTCGCGCCGGGCGGCCGAGCAAACGGTCGTGACCGCCGAGGCCGAGAGCCAGCAGCGCATCCTGGCCGGCCGCGGCGAGGCCCAGCGCGTCATGCAGGTCGGTCTGTCCGAGGCCTCCGTGCTGATGCGCAAGATCGCCTCGTTCGGCGACCCGCGCCTGTACGCGCTGTCGATCGTCACCGAGCAGCTGACGCACAGCAGTCAGCCGTTGGTGCCGGAGCGCGTCTTCATGGCCGGTCCCAGCAACGACGGTTCCAGCAGCAGCGGCAACTCCTCCGGTATGTTGGGCATGTTGCTTAGTCTGCTGGTGGCGGAAAAGTCTGGTTTCCAGCCGGTGGACGCCGGCGAGATGAGCGGCTTGAAGGAGATCAGCGAGCGCTTGACGCGCGACGCGCTGGAGTCGCTGCACCAGGCGTCCCTGGCGCCGCCGCAATCGAAAGCGGCGTCCAACGGCCCGGCCAAGACGTGACCATCCGACTCGCTGGCGGCCGGATGCTCTCCGGGTCCGGCCGCCAGCGATGGCTCTTATCGAGGACGATCCTGATGAGGACTACCTCTGATGCCGTGCAGGATGTGATGCAGGTTTGCCGTAACGGCCACGTCATCACGGACCTGCTGCGGACCTGCCCGGAACGCGCGCTGTCGCACTGCGATCGCTGCGGCGCGGTCACGCTGGATCGCTGCCCGACTTGCGGCCGCGAACTGCCGGGCGCCCTCGTCGTGCCGGGCCTGCAACCCGTCGGCGTCCGGCAAGCCCCGTCTTTCTGTTCGACGTGTGGGGCCGTATTTCCCTGGACGAAACAGCGCCGTCCGCCGAAGATGCAGACGCTCACCGTCCTCGAAACCATGCTGCGCCGCTTGCCGCGCGTCATTCGGGAGCTGCGCACGCGCCAGGGTGATCGGCCGCCGTTTCGGGTCGCGGAGGAGCGCGACCTGGAAGACCTCGTGCGCGCCCTACTGCCGCTGCATTTCGACGACATCCGCCCCGAGTGCCGCACACCGTCCTACGCCGCCTGTACGCGGACGGATTTCCTGCTCGTGGCCGAGCGCATCGCCGTCGCTGTCAAGTTCGCCCGGCAAAAAATCCGCGAGCAGCTTGAGGAGGACGCCGCCTACTATCGCCGCGAAGGGAAGTGTCGTACTCTAGTGGGATTCGTTTACGATCCGGAAGCGACGATCCGCGAGCCGCATGTTTTCGAGTCGGCCTGCTCGGCAAAGGATGATGAACTCGAAGTGCGCTGCGTCGTTACCGCACCTTGATGAAATGTTCGGCAAGGGTGGCGCATTTATGCCTCTGTAGGGCCGCGACCCCAAGGGGGGCGCGGGTGTAGCGGAAACGAGGATGTCTGTGCTATCCTCGTTGCATCTCGCGCTCCAGGCCGATGCCCCAAAGAGGAACTGGTCATGCCTTTGCAGGTGAAGTGCCCCTCGTGTTCCACCGTGTTGCGGCTGCCCGACACCGTGCCGCCCGGCGGCGCGGTGCGCTGCCCCAAATGTCAAACGGTCCTGAAAGTGCCCGGTTCGGCCGCCGCCTCCGCGCCGAAACCCGCGGCGTCCGCCGTCAAACCGTCGGTTCCCCAGAAGGCTGTTCCACCGTCCCGACCGCCTGCGGCCATCAAACCCGCCGCTCCTCCGGCGCCGACAAAACGACAGGTCGTCAAGGAACCCGATGCGAACGGTGACGACGACCTGCCCGCGCGCGCGAAACCAAAATCGAAGAAGGGGCTTCTCTTCGGCATCCTGGGCTGCGTCGGCCTGCTCTTCCTCGTCTGCGGCGGCGGCCTCACCTTCGGGATTTACAAACTCGTTTCCGGCGCGAAAGAGGTCGGCCGGCAGTTCGAGGAAGAGCTGAAAAAGCAGACGACGGCTCGGAGCACGGAAGTGGCCGTCCAGAACCCTCCGGGGGATGGAGGAGGCAAACAACCACCGGAGAACTCCCCAGACAAAAAGCCGCCGGTCAACGCCCCGGACAGCAACCCGCCTGCCGGCAAGTCGCTCGACGTTGCCTACATCCCGGCCGACTTCAACGCCGCCTTCGTTATTCACCCTGCGCGCGTCTTGCGCTCGAAATCGCCTCTGCTGCCTAGCGGGGAGACGCTGGAGGCGATGCTGGGCGAGGCCGTCAAGGAAACCGGCATCGACCTGCACCAGCTTGAGCAAGCCATCGTGCTTGTCGAGCCGTTCCCCGGCGGCGCGCCTTCCGCCGCTCCGCCCGGCGGCGACCTCGCCTGGAAGCCGTTCGCTTCCCAGCAAGGGAAGTTTTCGGCGCTCTTTCCCGGCACTCCCAAACAGACGGTGACCAAGGACCAAAAGGGCGCGACGACGTACACGTTTACCGCCGAAATCCGCAGCCAGCAAACCGCTTACGTGGTCATCTACAATGACATGCCCCCCGGCGTCACCGAGGCGGCCTCCAAGTTATTGTTCGATAACATCACCAAGAATTTCGGACCGGACGTCAAGAAGAAGAAGGACATCAAGCTCGACGGCCATCCGGGCATCGAAGTGGAATTGGAAAGGTCGCAGGGCCGCGACACCGTCGCCGTCACCGATCGGATTTATCTGGTCGATCGACGCATGTATCAGGTGATGGCCAGCGCGACCAAGGACAAGAAAGATCCCGTTCAGTTCGCCAAGTTCCTCGATTCGTTCAAGCTGCGCAAGCCGAACGATCCGCCCGCGCCGCCGACTCCTCCCGCCCCCGCTCTGCAACCGGGTTTCGACAGGAGCGTGGCGTTTTCCCTCGCGGGCATCTTGCACTTCCGCAAGCCGGTGGACGGCAAAAAGATCCTGGGCGGGATGCTGAAAGAGCTGGAAGAGGCGCGCGCGGCCGACAAGATCTATTACCGCAGCAAGACCAAGGAGATGGCCCGTGTGCCGTTGGCCGGTCACGTCGCGAACGAGCGAACGATTCTCCTGGCGCCGGAGCCGACGCTCAAGAAGATGCTCGCGGTACGCAACGTCAACAGTCCGTTGATCGATCGTCTTCGCAAGCTCGACCTCGATCACGACGTTTCCGGCGTCTTCGTGCTGGGACCGTTTCGGCTGGTCGTGGCGGAGTTGGCGAAAAACCCGAACATCCCGCCTCCACTCGCCGGAGTGAAAACGCTGGACAAGGATCTGGACGCCGCGACGTTGTTCCTGGATCTCAACGGGAGCAAACTGCTGGAGATCGTCCTGGACGGGACCAACGAGGCGTCGGCGAATTCGCTGGAGCAGTTGGTCAAGGCCGCTCTCGACATGGGCAAACAGATGTACGGCGGCTCGAAGGACATGTTTCAGAAGGAGGCGGCGAAGGAATTGCCGCCCGACCTGGCTCCCAAGCTCCTGCGCGCCGCCGATCAGCTCGCCAACGACGGCATCAAGGTGACGAAGCGCGGCAAGCAGGTCCATGTTACCGTGGACAAACCCAAAGGACTTGACGGCCCCTGATCCCGGAAAACGCAACGGCCCGGTGAGGGAAACCCTCGCCGGGCCGTTGCGTCGTTCGGGACCAAGTTTACTTTTTGGCGACGAAGAGCTTGTCGATCTCCGCGTCGCTGAGCTTGTCCTTGCCCTTGTTCGTGTCGATGACCAGGGCGGTGCCGCTGGGCGCGACCCAGACGAGATAATTGCCGAGCTTGAAGACTTCCTTCAGTTTCGGCTGTCGCTCCAGCAATTTGAAATAGGCGTCGCTCTGCGCCTTGACGACGAGGGTCGGCGTCTTGGCGGTGAAGCCCTCGTCGATCCACACGCCGCCGATTTCCAGACAGTTGCGTCCGTGAACCTGGCGGACGGCCGTGCGCGACAGGCGATGCTGGCCGCGCAGCTGGGCGGAGTAGACCGACAGATCGACGCCGAGCTTGCCCGCCTGCACGCCGCCGAGGTCGCCGCTGCGCAGACGAGCGGCCGTCGCCTCGCTGGCGGTCTTCAGTTCCAGAGCATCGCGAATGGCTTTGGCCTTGTCGTCCTTGCCGTCGGCATCCTTGCGCAACTGATCCGTTTCGAGTTCGTTGCGTTTTTCGCCGGCCTTCTTCGGATCCTTGTTGATCTCGCGGGCGAAGTCTTCCACCGGGCGCGAGGTCGGACGGCCGCCGGAACCGCCGCCCTCTGGCAGGCGAAGCCCCGGAGGCGGCGTGCCCGGAGCGCCCGGTTTGTCGAAGGCGACGTGCGGCTTCTCCGCGCCGCCGCGTCGATTCACGACCGGCACCGCCCCATCGGGCACGACGAGATAGCTGGTATACGGCGTGGTGATGCCGTACTTCTTGGCCAGCGTCACGACCTCGGTGACAAGCTCTTTCTTCTCGCCGTTGGCGCGAATCTGGTCCAGCAAGTAACCGACTTTGCGCCGCGCCCACAGGTGTTCAACGAACGCGCGCTCGTCATTGGTTTTGTCCGGGAAGGTCAACTCGTAGACGAACTCCTTGCTCTCCATGCCCACCTGACCCGACAACTTAATCGCCGCCGGACCCTTCCCCGAATAACGACCCAACACCACCAGTTGCCCGCCGTGGAAGAGATCGGGCAACTCCGGCGGATAGACCTCGCTGAACTTGATGTCGTTGGTCGCCGACAACTTCAAATTCGTCAGCACCGGATTGCTGATCTTGCTGTACAAACCGCTCACCTTGTTCTCGATGTCCTCCGCCGGACGAACATACGTCGAAAGCGCACGCGTCCGCTCGGCCAACTGATCGAGCATGGTCGCGTTCACGTCGTCGCCCACCCCGAAGGTGAAGATGCGCGTGTTGGCCGTGTTCTTGGCCGTCGTGTTCTTGAGGATCTTGTCGGCATCCGTCTCGCCGATGGTCGGCTGGCCGTCGGTGAAGAACACCACCGTGAACGTCCGCCCCTCGTCTTTCGTCCGCAACTCCAACGCCGAGGCCAAGGCGTCGTTGATGGCGGTGCCGCCGGTCGCCTCCAACTCCTCCACCCATTTCTTGGCGCGAGTGAGTTGTTCGGCGTTGGCTTCCAGCAGTTTGTCCTCGTAGCGATTCACCGTGGTGGCGAAGTTGATGAGGCCGAATCGGTCGTTCTTGCCCAGATTGTCCAGGCAATACTTCAGCGCCTTACGCGCCTGCTCCATCTTCGGCCCCCTCATGCTCCCCGATGTGTCCAGCACCAGCACCACGTCGCGCGGCACCTGATACTGTTTGGGAATCTCGACGCGTGGGGTGATGAGCAGGGTGAAGAAGCCTTTGTCGCCGCTGAGCGGACGATGCGTCAAGGCCGTCAAGCCAACGTCTTTGTCCCCCGTGGCATAGAAGAGCTGGAAGTCCTTGTCGAGCAGTCCCTGGTTCTGATCGAAGGTGACGGCGACTTCCTTGTCGTTGGCGCGTTTGAGGGAGATGGAGTGAGTGGGGCTGTAGACGTTGGTGACGTTGTGCTCGCTCTTGATGACGGCAGTGATGGCGAACTCTTCCAGCGTGCTGGTGGCCTTGCCG
>DATBGU010000185.1:0-5037 GCA_036557825.1 Gemmataceae bacterium | reverse complement strand
GGCGTGTGGAACCGCGTGTGAAGAAACGCCGGGCGAAACAATACGATCTGATGACCAAGCCGCGGGCCGTGTTACGGCAGCTGCTGCTTCATAACACCGCTCCGCCACAAGAAGTTGCGGCTTAAGCGAATGGCATTCGGGTCGGGACTCGAAATAGGTGCCGGAAACCTTTTCGATCCGAATAGGTTTCCGGCACCTTTCCATTCCTGCGTAGGGGCGAACTGACCGTGTTTCACTTCCTCGGCACCAGCCAGATGTTGCGATACTGCACCGGATTGCCGTGGTCTTGCAGCAGGACCGGGCCGGGCGTGCAAGGATCGCCGCCCAGGCCCGCCGTCGTGTTCGTCACCGGCTTGCCGCCCTTGGCCAGCTTCACGTCGTCGTGAATCTTGACGCTGTTGTGATAGACCGTCATCCGCCCCGGCGCGCTGATCTTGCCGTCGGCGCACTGGGGAGCGGTGAACTCGATGTCGTAGCTCTGCCAGACTGTCGGCGCCTTGCAGGCGTTGACCTTCGGCGCGGCCACGGTGTAGATGCCGCCGCAATCGTTGTCCTGGCTCTTCAGTCCGTAACTGTCCAGCACCTGCACCTCATAGCGTCCTTGCAGATAGACGCCGCTGTTGCCGCGGCCCTGACCGCTCGCCTTCGGCATGTACGGCACGCGAAACTCGACGTGCAGCTTGAACGAGCCGTCGTACTTGTCCTTCGTGATAAGGTCGCCCTTGCCCGGCTGCACCTGCACGGCGCCGCCGTCCACCAGCTTCCACTCAGCCGGCTTGCCGTTGCGGCCGATCCAGCGGTCGAGGTTCTTGCCGTCGAAGAGGACGACGGCGTCCTTCGGCGCCGGCACGCTCTTCACGTCCACGCCGTCCGCCGGCTTGCTCAATTTCAGATCGCTGATGTCGCCATACGGATCGGCCGCGAAGCCGATCCCGATAAGGAGCAGCCCGACCGTCATCGCCGCCGTACATCGCCACGCACGCATGGGAGCATCCCTCCATCGTTGCAATAGGTTTTCTCGGACTTCCCTCACCTTATGGAAAATCGTCCGCCGGCGGATAGTCGGGCAGCGCGTTTTCGGTGCCGCCGCGCCGTCCGGCACGGCTTATCGCGCCGGCGCGCTTTGCCGGAACGAAAATCCTTGTCCGTCCCGCCAACTCCAGGTATCTTTCTAACGGGCGGACGCTCCATCTCTCGGCCGACAAGGACGGCGAAATCGCCAGGCTGCCGGCGGCTTAACCGGACGTCGCTCCAAACCCCAGGAAGGACCATCATTGTGACAGTGCAACTGGCCGTGCCGGAAAGCAAACCCACGCAGTGGACCCGACGCCATCTGCTCGGCCTGGAAGATCTCAGCCGCGCCGAGATCGAAACCATTCTCGACACCGCCGAGGGGTTCGTCGAAGTCAGTCAGCGGCGGCGCAAGAAGCGCGGCGACCTCAAGGGCAAAGTCGTCGTCAACCTTTTCTTTGAGGCGTCCACGCGCACCCGTTCGAGCTTCGGCTTCGCGGCCAAGCGCCTCAGCGCCGACACGCACGATTTCACCGTCAGCGGTTCCAGCGTCAGCAAGGGCGAGACGTTCATCGACACCGCCAAGAACATCGAGGCGATGGGCATTGACGTGGTGGTGGTGCGCCACTCCGTGCCGGGCGCGCCGCACATGCTGGCCCAGCACCTGCACACCAGCGTGGTCAACGCCGGCGACGGCGCTCACGAGCATCCGACGCAGGCGCTGCTCGACATTTTCACCATCCGCCGCATCAAAGGCCGAGTCGAGGGGCTGACGGTCGGACTCGTCGGCGACATCGCGCACAGCCGGGTGGCGCGCAGCAACATTCACGGCCTGCTGAAATTGGGGGCGCGGGTGATCGTCTGCGGTCCGCCCACGCTGGTGCCGCGCTCCATCGAGCGCCTCGGCGTCGAGGTGGCGTACAAGCTCGACGACATTCTGCCGCGCTGCGACGTGGTCAACGTGCTGCGCATTCAGTTCGAGCGGCAGCGCGGCGGATTGTTTCCCTCCATCCAGGAATACTTCCGCCTGTTCGGCATGCACAGCGATCGGATGCGGCGAGCCAAATCGGACATTCTCTTGTTGGCGCCCGGTCCGATCAATCGCGGCGTCGAACTGACGCCGGAGGTGGCCGACGGGCCGCACAGCGCGATTTTGCAGCAGGTGGCCAACGGCCTCGCCGTGCGCATGGCGGTGCTGTATCTGCTCTGCGGCCAACCGACCGGGGAAGGCTAATCCAGGTTCTATGATTCACGAGCCACGATCTCGATCAGACGCCGCGCGCGCTTGAAGATGTCGTCGAGCATGGTTTGGGTGAGCCGGCCAGTGAAGGTGTTTTGCTGGCTGGGATGATAGCAGCCCAGCGCCGTGCGCGTCCCGATCGCCGCCTCGACGCCGTGACCGAAACGCGGTCGCGGACGCACCGTCTCGCCGAGATCCGCCAAGGCGCGGAAGAAGCCGTCCCAGGCGAAGCCTCCCAGACACACGACGCAGCGCACGCGCGACAGCAAGCGCAGCTCGCGGACCAGGTAAGGCCGGCAGTTGTCACGCTCATCGGGAGTGGGGCGGTTGTCGGGCGGGCAGCAGTGGACGCAGGCGGTGATGTAGCAGTCCGTCAGGCGCAGTCCGTCGTCGCGATGTGTGGAAGTGGGTTGGTTGGCGAAGCCGGCGCGATGGAGGGCGGCGAACAGCCAATCGCCGGAGCGATCGCCGGTGAAGACGCGGCCGGTACGGTTGCCGCCGTGGGCCGCGGGAGCGAGCCCGCAGATCAGCAGACGCGCCCGCGCGTCGCCGAAGCTCGGCACGGGGCGGCCCCAATAGGTTTCCGCGCGGAAGGCGGCGCGTTTCTCGCGTGCCACCTGCTCGCGCCAGCGCACCAGGCGCGGGCAAGCGCGACAGGCGACGATCTCGGCCTGCACTTGCGCCAGGCTCCTCCGCGACATGGTGCGACTCCTCCGATTGCGGATGGTGGATTGACTTTGAATCCACGATCCGCAATCAGAGTAATCCTATCACGGCGCGACGGGTGGCGCGGGCGCGCCCGGCACCACGGCGGGCGGCACTGCCGGAGGCAACGGCACGGCGCCCGGTGGGGCGATCAAGGCCGCCTGCGCCGCTTCCTGCGAGGCCAACTCGCGCGAAAGTGGGAAAGGCGGCGACGGTGGGATATACTGCGGCGGATGCTGCAAATAATGGCCCGACGGCAAGGTCATGCCGGCCATCCACGTCTGGCAGCCGCTCAGCGCCAGCAACGCCAAACCCAGCCCGGTCGAGCGCAGGCCCGCCCGGCGACGCAACGTCTTCATGGGGAAAGTACTCCCTCTTGCGGGCCGTTCGCCCGGATGGATCGGGGATAACTTCAAAGTAAAGTGTCTGGATCGTTGTATCGACCGAAAACAAAGTCGGAATTTACTGGATCTGCGGAAAGAATCGAAGAGGATACACACATCGGAGCGCACTTCGACTCAAGGCAAGGAAGCGCCCGGTCGCGGCATGGTGGTTGCAATTGCACCGGATCTCGGGAGAACAGGCGTGGCGAGGACGAAATCCCTTCCGGACGAGAAATCGTTGCCGCTGGTTTTGCACTGGGACCAGCGCGACAATCCGTTGCCGCGCCGCGCCGTGCGCCATCCCGCCCGCGCGCGCCGGCAGACGATCGGCCTGGAGATGCCGCCCGCGCTGCACACCGGGCCCGTCGATCAACCCTTCGATTTCTGCCGGCACATCCGCCGCCTGTGCGGCGACGTGGCGCGGCATTGCCCCGAGCTGAAGCACATCGACGTCTCGCGCCTGCTGTTCGGCATGACGCAGGCTCGCAGCGGCCGGATGAAGGGGTTGCAAGCGCGCGTCACGCCGATGCGCTGCCGCCACGGCCGGCTGACCCGCCGCTGCGACGACGACCGGCTGTATCAGGTGCAGCGCTACTTCGTCGATGGCCGCGAGATGCTCTATCTGGTAACGTTCTGTCTGCCGCGCTTCCTCGATCAGCCGTTCGACGACAAGTTCATCACGCTGTTTCACGAGCTATATCACATCAGCCCGCACTTCGAGGGCGACCTGCGCCGTCACGAGGGGCGCTGCGATCTGCACAGCCGCAGCAAGCATCTCTACGACGTCCACATGGCCCACCTGGCCCGCGCTTACCTGTCCAACGGAGCCAACCGCTCGCTGCACGACTTCCTGCGGCTGAACTTCGCGCAGCTGGCCCACCGTCATGGCAGCGTCGGCGGCGTCGTCGTGCCCCGCCCGCGCCTGCTGCCGGTTCCGGAGCCGGACGCCGATGTCTCGGTCCCGCTCGGCTCGCGCGATCTACCGCGGGCCGCCAATCAGTAGATGTTCTCGATGACGAGAACCCGTCGCCGCGCCTGCGTCCGCTGATACAGCTCGACCAGCACGGGGAACCATTCCTGAACGAAGGCCAGTTCGTCCGCTCGTTCGTCTTCCGCGATGTCACGCAGATCCTGCAAATGTTCGATGGTCCACTCCTCCGGCCGGGCCGCTGCGAGATAGGCGGCGAGGCGGGCAACGTCATCGGCGTCGTTGTAACCGGCCTGCTCGGGACGATAAATCGCGCTGCCGAAGGTCACGTCGCGGCTGCCGCGCAGGACTTGCTGGATGGGAGCGAACTGCTCGCGGAGGATGGTCTCGCCGCGATATTGTCCAGGAGCGAGCAGGCAGCACAGCGTCTCGGCGTTGGTCTGCAACTCCGGGATCTCGACGGCCGCGAACAGCAGCACTTCGCCGACCAGCAGCCGCCAGGAAGCGCGATCGAAGGACGCTCCCCGAACGACGTGCGCGAGGAAGGTTTCCTCGTCGCCGGTGTGATAGCGGCGGGTGTAATCGAGGGCGGCCGGCAGGAGTGCCGAACAGAGGGAGCGGCAGGGATCGAAACTGCGCCGCCGCCAACTCGCGGCCAGCGCGGGACGGATTTGCTCGCCGAACGTCTCCGCGTCGAGACAGAGGAAATACTCGGACATCACCCCTCCGGGAAAATCCGAAACTCGAAATCCGAAATCCGAAAATCCAAA
>DATBGU010000184.1:0-4531 GCA_036557825.1 Gemmataceae bacterium | reverse complement strand
CCTTGACGAGCCCCGCCGGGTCGAACAGCTCCCCCGGCGCGGCAACCGAACGCCCGCTAACGAGGCGGGCCTGACGACCAGCATTCCCGGCCAGCCGGCAATCTCGGGGCCCGCTGAGTCCTGCGGGCAAGGGCCGCGCTTACGGCGCGCGGCGGGGCCGTAGTCACGCGCCTTTCCATCTCGACAAGACGTACTTGAGCGACTCCTTCTCGGCCTTGTTGACGGCCTCGCAACGTTTCCATGACTCCAGCTCGATCAGGTGCCTGATCTCCCGCTCGACCGTATGGCGCAGGACGTTCGGGTCCATGGCATCCAGTTCCCAGCATTGCGTGCCGTAGTTGGCCACGAACCACCGATAGCGGGGGTCCTTGCGTTTGTCGGCCGCCGGGAACGAGGGCAGCCCCTCGACTTGAGCCGCTGTGAGTGCGATGCGCCGGATCTTGACATGGTGGCCCCGGTATTTCTCCAGCCGGGCCGGCAGGTCCATCTCCGACATGAAGATGCCGCTAGGGTCCCAGTCCCCGACGTAGAGCGCGGTCAGATTGCGCCCATCGCCGCTATCCTGAGCTATCTCATGGACGGTCGTGGCACCGCTGAATCCGTGCATGACACGGAAGCCGACAGCATACTCATCGAGCACTGGGCCGAGCACGCCGCGCACGGTTCCCTTCTCGCTCCACACTTCGACGCGCTTGGGCTGGCTGTTCCAGAAGTCGCGGCGATAAGATTGGGCGACGACCTGGGCATATTGTTCCGGATCAGACCAGGTTCCGACCCGTTCAAGCGAGCGGGTCTCGTCGACGATCCAGCACCAGGGAATCGCGCCGTCTTCGCGCGCGATCCTCAGAAGGCGATAGACCTTCTGCATCTCGGTCTTGGCCATCGACGGGATCAGGCCTGCCGTAAACAGTTTGTACCCGACACCGCGCCCTGTGATGGGTTGCGCCGGTTCGGCCAGGCGGCGCATCGCCTCGATCAGGTCACGGGATCGCCGCGCCATACCGCGACCTTTTTCGATCCCGTACCAAAATGCTCGGCAGCCATAGTGTCAGGCCGCCTCCGGCGCCTGCGGCGCGGCCTGTTCCATTGATTCCGCCCAGCTCAGGAGGCGAATCGCGATTGGGTGTCGGCGTTCCTCATCGAAGAGCGCGGTGAGGTTGGTGCTGTCCGTGGTCTTGCCCGTCAACTTCGCTTTGTTCCGGCGCTTCTCGAATTCCAACTCATGGCGCCATGTTTGCGGCAACGCGGCAATATCATCGCGACGGAGATCCCAGATGCTGGCCAGCGTCTCCAGGCTGTCGGCGTTGCGCATGGCACGCGCGATGGCGACGTAGGTCTCCTCCATGCGGGCCGGAATCTTCAACCGGGCTTCATCGTCAAACGGATTGCTGCTATCCATAGCTTCACTCCTTCACGTTGCACACGTCACATCGGCCCGGCGCCCATCGCCGGGTCGGATGCTGCTCGGGTTGCGAGGCGTCCTGCTGCCGCGTCCAATTTGTGGGTTTTCTCAACGAGCCGCTTCAGATCGTTGATGCCGGTTATCTGCTCGTCCGTCAGCCGCCGCCGCCGGCCTTTGACCCAAACGATATCGGCGGGACTCATGCCACTCTGCGGCCGAAGCAGACGCCCATCTGAACCGCAAAGCTCCGACCTCGAACCGGGTCCCCACCCAAGGATTGTGCGCTTTTTCACCAATCGAGCGCGGAGGCGCCCGAGAGTGTCGAGAATTTCGCCGCGGTCGACGCATGTCCATCTCGTCATCCTGAGATAGCGCTCGATGACGCGGCCACACCAGCCGTCGCAGTCATATTTGTCCTTCAGGATTGCCAGAGCGCCGCGCATGGCAACAGGGCGCCGCGGACTATTTTCCCCAGGCCAAGAGATTGCGATGCGCTGGGCATCGGTGATCTTCTCGTAAACCTCGGCCCGGACAATCGGAGCTCCGGG
This sequence comes from Gemmataceae bacterium, assembly GCA_036557825.1. Lineage (GTDB taxonomy): Bacteria > Planctomycetota > Planctomycetia > Gemmatales > Gemmataceae > JAJPHU01. Next base: position 2,581 of record DATBGU010000184.1, on the reverse strand, counting down.
GGCGCAATGATCGCCAACCCATGCGTCAAAGCCCTCATCGGTTTCGAGCGCGGCGAGCATCTCGCCGTTCCGGCGCATATCGCGCGCCAGATCATAGACAGCGGCTTGGGCAGCCGCGCGCGCCGATCGCTCGGCCTTGGCAAGATCGAGCCCCGGCGGGACGTGCACCGCAATTAGGAGTCTACCCATTGAACTCGACCGGCTTGATAGGGCGCTCATCGCCGAGTTTGGCGGTGGCGGCAGCGGCCTTCAGCTCAATGTTCAGCGTGTTGTAGACTTGCTGAGCGAGATTGCAGATGCCCTTGGTCGCTTGCGTGTCGATCTCGCCTTTCGCAACCGCCTTCATTTGCTCGATCAGGAACGAGCGCAGATCCTTCGTATTGTTGATCGCCCAGATCTTCGACTGTCCCGTCTGCCGTGCCGGCTTCCCGTTGAGACGCGCCGGTGCGTTGTCGAGTGCCATCATGCGGCCTCCAAACCAAGCTGCCGCCGCAGCGCAGCGGTAATGACCCTCACGGTCCTTCCGAACTTCATCACCGGCAGTTCGCCCGAGCGAGCGGCCTTGTAGGCGACACCGCGAGATACGCCGAGCACCTCGCCGGCTTCCTCAACCGTGCAAGTCGGCTTTCGCAGCACCTCTGGGATCTCCATGGCGTTGCTGTTCTCAGTCTTCGACATTTGGGAGCCTTTCCTATGACGCAGGAAACTATCTCGGCATAGTGCACACGCAACGCTTTGACAAGGGCTTTCCGAACGGGTAGGAAATTCAAAGGAGAACAGGGCGGCACAAGACATGGCAAAGCAGAAAAGGACGGGACGGCCGCTCAAGGAGCACCCGCCAGGCACAACGGCGGTGATCAGTCTCCAGGTGCCGGCCGAGCTGAAAAGCCGGCTGCAGGCGCTGGCCGTGGAGTCCGGGCGCACGCTGTCGCAGGAAACGCTATGGCGGCTGGAGCGCAGCCTCGATCCCAGCGCGCTCTGGAATGACGCGTTTATGGGGCTTGCCGAAAAGGCCTACGCCGAGGGCCGCCAGAAGCGCAGGCGGCACGAGATTGAGGCGATGGGTCACGCGCTCCGATCGCTGGCGAAGGAACTCGGCGAGCGCATCGAAGAATTCGAGAGCAGACCGAAGGGAAAAGCCGATGAGTAGCAGAGGCTCAATCCAGCAGCGCGGCCGTACCAGCTGGCGCATTCGGTTCGATGTTCCGAACGATCTGGGCAAACGCAAGCAGCACGAAGTCACGTTTCGCGGCACCGGGAAGGAGGCGCAGAAGGAGCTGACCCGGCTGCTGGCCGAGTCCGACAAAGGCACGCTGGCAGACCCCAGCAAGGTCACCGTCGCCGAGCACGTGCGCGACTGGATCAAGCGGGCACGGGTGTCGCCCCGCACACGGGAAGGCTACAGCGACGTGTGCGAGCTGCGAATCGTGCCCCATCTCGGCACCGTCAAGCTGCAGAAGCTCAGACCGGTCATGATCGAGGAATGGCATACGACGCTGCTGGAACGCGGCAGTAAGGCCGGCGGGCCGCTCTCTGCCCAGACGGTGCAGCACGCCCACAGACTTCTGCACGTGGCCATCAAGAACGCGGTCAGGAACGAGGTGCTCGCCAGAAACGTGGTGGCGATCCACAGCGCCCCCGCGGTCACGCCGCCGGATATCGACTGGCTTACGCAGGACCAGATCCCCGTGTTGCTGGCGAAGCTCGACGGCCATGCGCTGATGCCGATCGCCGTGCTCGCCCTCGCGACGGGCATGCGTCGCGGCGAGGTGCTGGCGCTCCGATGGCGCAACCTCGATCTTGAGGCCCTCACAGTGACGATCGAGGAGAGCCTTGAGCAGACGCGGGGCGGGCTGCGGTTCAAGCCGCCGAAAACAAAGGCCGGCATGCGCACGCTGCGGCTGCCGGCCGGGGCCGCGGCCGTGCTGCGCCAACATCGGGCACGCCAGAGCGAGATTCGGCTGCGGCTCGGACTAGGCTCGCCGGAGAATGACGGCCTGGTGTTCTACCGCTGGGGCAAGGACGGCAAACCCGTACCGATCCCGCCTAACGATTTGAGCCGGGACTGGGCGCGGGCCGTAAAGGCGCTTGACGCCCCCAAGGTCAGCTTCCATGGGCTGCGGCACACTGTAGCCTCGCTGCTCATTGCTGGCGGGCACGATGTGGTCGCCGTGGCGAGGCACCTCGGGCACAAGGATGCGACCGTCACGCTGAAGCGCTATGCCCACTTCTTCAAGGCCAAGGATGACACCGCAGCGGCGCTGATCGGTGCGGCTCTGGCGTTACCCGTGGCCAACTCTGTGGCCAATTCCGGTAATGTTCTCTTGCCCGCGCCGTAAAAGTACAGCAAATACAGGGCCGGGAGACGTGGCCGAGAGGCTGAAGGCGGCGGTTTGCTAAACCGTTATACGCTGTTAAGGCGTATCGAGGGTTCGAATCCCTCCGTCTCCGCCATTGCTCCCATCCGGAATGTTGCGCGTGTACCGTCGCGCGAAGAGCTCGCGTTGATTTTCCATCGTTTTCTCGCGCGAGTGGTCGCAAGTACGCATCGGGTCATGCCGCTCTGGGCTACCCGATCCGT
>DATBGU010000183.1:0-4260 GCA_036557825.1 Gemmataceae bacterium | reverse complement strand
AAGGAGGGCCTGCGCTACGGCGTCGATGTCGAGCGAATCAAGAATTTCTGGCTGAAGCGGCAGAGCACCGTGACGAACTACACCTTTCTGAGCAAGACGGAGAACTGTACCGGGTGTGTGGTCGGGGCCCTGCAGGCAGGTGGGCTGGACGATTACTTCGTGCGCCCCCAAAATAAGGTCGTTCAGGATGTGACGTCGCTGTTCAACTGGGCCAAAGCTGCTAAGAAGAGGATCAAGCTGGCGAACCGGCGCGAAATGTTCGTCGACGTCTTGATGCAACAACTGACAACGAAACATGCCTTATGGATCGTACAGAAGGGCGAGGGCGTCATCCGGACGATACCATCCCTCGAGGAGTGGAAAAAGGAAAGTGACAAGAACGTCCGTTTCAGCACCATCGCCCGCCGAAGAGACCAGATCGCACTCCTCGACAAGCTCATTCAAGATTACCACAAGGCCACCGACATGGACACTCAGTTTGAGTGCGTGGTAAAGATGCGGTGTCAGATTTACCACCACGTTACCACCAAATCCACCAGTGACCGCCGCGAAGCTGTCGAGAGGCTCGGGGTGAGAACCCAGGCGACGTTCTGGCACTTGTGCAAGGAGTTAACCGCCAGGGCCAAGAGGTCAGCCGCCCAGGACTCGGACGATTCGAGTGAGTCTGAGGAGGAGTCCCGAGGGAGTGGGTCTAAGAAGGCGTCCCGAGGCAGAAAAAAGATTGCTTTGTCTAAATCCGCAAACATCCTGATCGAACAAGAGGAAACATTGTTCCCGGGGGATGCCCACACCCCGGTGCCGTACAACAGGGACGACGATTGGTCCTATTGAACCACCACGGATTTGAGTCTTCCGAGCAGAGCTGGCGGTTGGAAGTCGGTTCACGCGGAACGGGACGCCACCACCAAGCAACGAGTGAGCATGAGTAACGGCACCCTGTCGAAAGTAGCGGCGAAGACGGCAGCGGAGGTCTGTCAGCGTTTCCCGCTGGGCGAGGAGGCGCGGAAACTGCTCCGCGACGACCTTTCGCCCTCGCACTACTTGACCGCGCTGATGGAGCACCAGCTGCACCTGGACGCCATCCGCTTTCTGGCCCACGCTCTGCCGAAGCGCGAAGCGGTGTGGTGGGCTTGTTGTTGTGCTCGCCGCGCGCACGGCTCGGCATGTCCGGCGGCGGCGGACGCCGCCTTGCGGGCCGCCGAAAAATGGCTGACTGATCCCAGCGAAGACAATCGCCGGGCGACCATGCCCGCGGCGGAAAAGGCCGGCCTGGGCGACCCGGCCGGCTGCGCCGCCGCAGCCTGCTTCTGGAGCGGCGGCAGCCTCGCCCCGCCCGAGTTGCCCGTCGTCCCTCCGGGCGAACACCTGACCGCCCAGGGCGTCGCCGGGGCCGTCATGCTGGCCGCTGTGCTGGGCGAGCCGGCCCAGGCGACGGAAAAACACCGGCAGTTCCTCACGCTCGGCCAGGAAGTGGCCAGCGGCGTCAATCGCTGGAAAGAGTCTGCATCAAGATAAAGGAGCAGTTGCCGCTTTACTTCCGGCCAGCGACACCCTTATACTGGGACAGTCAAATCCAACTGTAAGGTGTCTCCCTGGATGCTGCTCTGCGAGGAGGTTCTATCTCGAACACTGGAGAGCGATCGACCTATGACAGCGCAGTCTCCCGAGGTGCTGGATTTCACCAAATTGTTGGCGCCGATTTCCGCCGACAAGCCGACGGGAGTGGACTTGCGCGCCGATGCGTCGCCAACCTCGCCCTACTACGCCCTCCGCGACGCGCGAACGGCGGCCCGTCTCGCCGAACGCCCCCTCGATCGCGGCGATGAACTGGACCCCAAGGACGCGCCGCCGCCGCCCGATTGGCGCCCCGTTTGGCAGCGCGGCTGCGAATTGCTGGCAGGGAAAACCAAGGATTTGGAGGTCACGGCGTATCTCATCGAAGCCCTGGTGCGCCTTCACGGTTTCGCCGGCCTCCGCGACGGACTGCGGCTGGCGCGTGAGCTGGTCGAACGCTTTTGGGACCATCTCTATCCGTTGCCGGACGAGGACGGCGTGGCGACGCGCATCGCGCCGCTGGTCGGTCTCAACGGCGACGAGGCGGACGGCACCCTGCTAGCGCCAATCAGCCGGGTGCCCATCACCGAAATCACTGGTGTCGGCCGCTTCGCCTGCACGGAATACCACGACGCGGTCGCTCTCCAGAAACTCGATCCCAAGGTGCGCGACGCGAAGTCCAAAAACGGCGCGGTAACGCTCGAAAGGTTGCAGAAGGCCGTCGCCGAGTCCTCGCCGTTGTTTTATCAGCACTTGGTGGGAGACCTTACCCAATGCAACGCCGAACTGATCCGCCTCAGCGCCGCGATCGATCCGCGCTGCCAGGGTAATGGGCCGCCGACATCCGCCCTTCGCACGGCCCTGGAGTCTACCCTGGATGTCGTCAAGGATCTGGCCAGAAGCAAACTCGAAGCGCCGGCGGTGAAAGCTGGGCCGGAGCCGAAAGCCGTGAAAACGACGGCCGACCCGGCGGCCGCGAAGGACGAGAACGACGGCAACGGCCTGCACACGCGCGAGGACGCTTTTCGCCACTTGCTGGAGATCGCCGCCTTTTTCCGGCAAACGGAGCCGCACACGGTCGTTTCCTACGCCCTGGAGCAGATCGTGCGCTGGGGGCGGATGTCGTTGCCGGAACTGCTCGCGGAGCTGATTCCGGAGGAGCCTGTCCGCAAGAACCTGTTCAAACAAGTGGGCATCAAGCCCGAGACGCCTGACAAGTCCAAGAAGTAAGCACTCGGCCGCGTCCGGCCGGCGCCCGTTTCGACGCCGGCCGACAGCAGCCCTCGATCGGAGGTTAACTTCATGTCGCGCAGTATTCACGACAAGCTTGGCCGCGTTCGGCCACCCCGTGTCCACATCACCTACGAGGTGGAAACCGAGGGGGCGATGGTCCTCAAGGAGTTGCCCTTCGTCGTCGGCGTGCTCGGCGACTTCTCCGGCAACCCCACCAAGCCGCTGGCGCCGTTGAAAGATCGCAAGTTCATCCAGATTGACCGCGACAACCTGAACGAAGTCATGGCCCGCATGACACCGGGGTTGAATTTGCGCGTCGAGAACACCCTCAAGGGCGACGGCAGCGAAATGGCCGTCCAGCTCCAGTTCCAGTCCATGGACGATTTCGAGCCGGCGCGCATCGTCGAGCAGGTGGAGCCGCTCCGCAAATTGCTGGAGACACGCAACAAGCTCCGCGACTTGCTCACCAAGGTGGACCGCTCCGACGATCTGGAGGCACTGCTGGAGCGCATCCTGCAAAACACCGACGAGATCAAGAAACTCTCATCCGAACTGGGCAGCGAAACCGCCACCCCCAACAAAGAATAGAGGTGAGACATGAGCGATAGCCCCCAAGCCGCCGCCAGCGCTCCCGTCAGCGCCGCCGAAGTCAAGGACAAGAGTCTCCTCGACCAGATCATCGACGCCACTCCCCAGACGGAGCGCTCGCGCGGCGAAGAACTGATCCGCGCCCTGGTCGGCGAAGCCCTGCAAGGGACCGTCACCTGGGACCGCAACGTCACCAAGTCGATCAAGGCCGGCATGAAAGCCATCGACGAGGCTCTGTCCAAGCAGTTGGCGGCCATCATGCACCACAAGGATTTCCAGAAATTGGAAGGCAGCTGGCGCGGCTTGAACTACCTCGTCATGAACTCGGAGACGAGCATCAGCCTGAAACTCCGGGTTCTCAACGTCAGCAAGCGCGACTTGTTCAAGGACGTGGACAAGGCCATCGAGTTCGATCAGAGCCAGATCTTCAAGAAGCTGTACGAAAACGAGTTCGGCTCGCCCGGCGGCGAGCCGTACGGCGCCTTGATCGGCGACTACGAATTCACCAACCACCCCGAGGACATCGATCTGCTCGCCAAGATGTCGAACGTCGCGGCGGCGGCCTTCTGTCCGTTTCTCTCGGCCGCCTCGCCCCAGCTGATGGGCTTCAACAGCTGGAACGAATTAACCAAGCCGCGCGACCTGGAAAAAATCTTCGACACCATCGAATACACCAAATGGCGGTCCTACCGCGAATCGGAGGACTCGCGCTTCGTCACCCTGGTCATGCCGCGCGTGTTGTCGCGTCTGCCCTACGGCAGCGCCACCAAGCCGATCGAGGAGTTCGAGTACGAGGAAGTCGAATTGGACGAGCAAGGCCGCTCCAAGCCGGTGCCGCACGATCATTACGCCTGGATGAACGCCGCCTACGTGTTGGGCGTGCGC